>JANXTO010000053.1 GCA_025352365.1 Undibacterium sp.
CGCTTCATGAGCTTGGCAGTGCTGGCGTCTTTATCGGCGGATGACTGCATGATTTTTTCTAAGGCAGGCAAGTCGCCATTGTTCCATGCGGCGACCATTGCTTCGGAATCCGTCATCGCGTCGCCATCCTTCATACTCACAATCGTATAGGACAACATTTCATCGCCCTCAGTATCACTAAAGTCGGTTAATACTTTCATTTGAAAGGCTAGTGTCTCCAACTGGTAGACAGACTTACCGTCCGCTTTGGCTCGCTTTAAAAAATGTAAATCAATCCCTGCATCTGGGGTGTAGCCGGTGCTTGTCATCATGCCGATCATTAAGCCAGTTGCAACGACGCCCGGCTTAAGTTGTTGCATCTGTTCTGCCGCCGGACCCAAGGTGGCAGATAACTGTGCCCAGGTTTGCGCGGACAAATGTTTTTCCAGCTTGTCTGGAGCGACATACATGGTTAAAGGCATGACTTTTTTGAGCGCAGCCATATCCGTGACATCAGTTTCTACTGCGAGTATTTTTGCATTTTTATAGGCGGTCTCGACTGCTGGCGACATGGGATAAAAATCGGGCTTGGCCAGATGGATGGAACCAAATAAATATCCCGTCTTGGTGCCGGACTTTATCTCCCATAGAAAGCCCTTAGTTTTCTCGGCGCCCTCAGCAACGCTGCTATTGGTGTCGGCATAGGCGCCATTCGAAAAGACCAGACAAGCCAGGCCAAGAGCAATCCATTGTTTGAACGTCATACGTCTATTTTTAAAAAAATGAAGCAATAAGTTATCGGAACACACTAGTCCTACATTGATAGAATTGACTTAAACCCCGCGCGCACGATCTGCATGGAACTGCGCAACAAACTCTGGAAAACGCTCGTCATCTAATGACTGACGTATGCCCTTCATCAGTTCCAGGTAGTAATGCAAATTGTGAATGGTATTGAGACGTGCGCCCAGGATTTCGCCTGTGCGGTGCAGGTGATGCAAATACGCGCGGGAGAAGTTTTTGCAGGCATAGCAAGAACAGGTTTCGTCCAGCGGTGCTTTCTCTTCTTTGTAGCGAGCGTTCTTGATTTTGATGTCGCCATAGCGGGTAAAAATCCAGCCATTACGTGCATTGCGGGTGGGCATGACGCAGTCAAACATATCGATACCGTTTGCCACACCGGCGACCAGATCTTCTGGCGTACCAACACCCATCAGGTAATGCGGCTTGTTCTCTGGCAAGCGCGGACCAACATGGGCCAAAACACGCAACATATCTTCTTTTGGCTCACCGACGGATAAACCACCGATGGCAATACCGTCAAAATTTAACTCATTTAGCGCAGCCAAAGATTCGTCGCGCAGATGTTCAAACATGCCGCCCTGCACGATGCCGAACAGCGCATTCGGATTGCCACCCTGATCGAATTCGTTCTTGGAACGCTGCGCCCAACGTAAGGACATACGCATGGACTTGGCGGCTTCTTCTACCGTTGCTGGGCGGCCATCGATTTCATACGGTGTGCATTCATCAAACTGCATCACGATATCGGAATTGAGTGCGCGCTGAATTTGCATCGAGATTTCTGGCGACAAGAATAAGCGCTCGCCACTGATTGGTGACGCAAACTTTACACCCTCTTCCGTGATCTTACGCATCGCCCCAAGCGAGAACACCTGAAAGCCACCGGAGTCAGTCAAAATCGGTTTATCCCAACCCATAAAATCATGCAGACCGCCAAACTTATTGATGACGCTTAAGCCGGGGCGCAGCCATAGGTGGAAGGTATTGCCCAGAATGATATGGGCATCGATCTCTTTGAGTTCCAACGGCGACATCGCTTTGACCGACCCGTAAGTACCCACTGGCATGAATATCGGTGTTTCGATCACTCCGTGGTTGACAGTCACACGACCGCGACGGGCGGCGGTAGTTTTGTCTTTTTTAATTAATTGAAATTTGAGCATAAGGATTTACCGACCTGTATATAAAATAATCGTAAGGCGCGCCGTGCGTACCACAAACTTGGGTGTGATTTGGATGCCACTCTGTGTGAAATATCGTATTACTGATCAGAGGTATTAGTCAGCAACATCGCATCACCATAACTAAAAAACCGATATTCATGGGCAATCGCGTGAGCGTAAGTCGCACGAATCCGATCATAGCCTGCAAATGCGGAGACCAGCATCAACAAGGTTGATTTTGGCAAATGGAAATTCGTGATAAGCCTGTCTACTGTTTTGAACACATACCCTGGCGTGATAAACAAATTTGTGTCATCACTACCCGCCTGCAAAGTGCCGGTTTGCGACGCGGACTCCAATGCACGCATGCTGGTGGTACCCACTGCGACTACGGCCTTTCCTGCTGCTTTAGTGTCACGAATCGCATCAACCGTCGCTTGCGGCACGGTGTACCACTCGCTATGCATCGCGTGGTTGGCTAATACCTCGGTACGTACTGGCTGAAAAGTTCCGGCGCCGACGTGCAAAGTCACATACGCAAAGTTAATACCTTTGGCGCTGCACGCATCTAGTAAGGCCTGATCAAAATGCAAGCCGGCGGTAGGCGCGGCCACTGCGCCAGGCACACGGGAATATACCGTTTGGTAGCGATGTTCATCAAAATCATCGGCTTCATGATTGATATAGGGCGGCAACGGCAAACGACCGTATTGCTCAATCAGCTCGAATACGTCACCCGGGAAATGCAGAGTAAAAAATTCTCCCACACGTTCACCGACGACGACATCAAACGCATCTGCCAAACGGATTTTGGCGCCAGCATGCGGTGATTTGGAGGCACGTAGTTGCACATGGACGATGTGTTCGTCAGCGGTATTGCTGACCACGCGCTCCACCAACATCTCGACCTTGCCGCCGGTTTCTTTTACCCCGTGGAAGCGTGCTTTTAGTACGCGGGTATCGTTAAACACCAGCAAATCACCAGCAGATAACTGATCAACAATGTCAGCAAAATGGCGATCCACCAAGGCATCACCGTCAACATGCAACAAGCGCGAGGCAGAACGGTTCGGCAAGGCTGTCTGCGCGATCAGGTTTTCTGGCAAATCAAAATCAAAATCACTTAATGAGTACATGGAGAAATGGTGCTTCTAAAAAATTAATAATAAAATGAAACCAAGATGTCCAATGATTCTGCGGCTTCTGGCATGATATTGGCCTGCGAGGTGCAGAATCATTGGACATCCAAATTGGCAAAAATGACATGCGTAGACTTGGTCTTTAATTGAAAAAGAGATTAAGAGACTCTCTTTTAGAAATTGAAGACATTCTAGTTAACGATACCAGCAACAATACAAGCCACTTAGTAGACCACTTAATAAGCGAAATAGTGCGCTTGCAAAAAAAGCTGCTAGACACTGTATAAAAAAACAGTAGAATGGCGCCAGACAATTTGTGATCTCAGCCCAACCGCCAACTGCAAAGCCGAGCATTTTACCCTATGCCCCCTGCCCCAATAATAAAAGCAGCGAAAGTAGCCAAGCCGCCAAAACAAGCTGCATCGGCAAAAACGCCTGCTAACAAGCTGGAGGACAAGTTTGCCAAGCTAGGTTTGCGGTCTGAGATGGATTTTGTGCTACATTTGCCCATGCGTTATGAGGATGAAACCGAAGTCACCTCCATGCGCGATGCGGGTTTCCGGGGTGGCAGTATGGTGCAGGTGGAAGGTTTAGTCACCGCCTGTGATGTGCAATACCGGCCAAGACGGCAACTGGTTGTGACTATCGCCGATGACACTTCGCAAGTGGTACTGCGTTTTTTACATTTTTACGGTAGCCAGATCTCACAAATGGCGGTCGGCATGCGGGTTCGGGCACGTGGCGAATTGCGCCATGGATTTTTTGGTGCTGAGATGGTACATCCCGCCTACAAAGTGGTAAATGAAGGCGCGCCCTTGCCAACGGCGCTGACACCAGTGTATCCGGCAGGTGAAGGCGTATCGCAAACCATGCTGCGCAAACGGATAGCGACGGCTCTTTCCAAGGTGGAGTGGCAAGATACTCTGGCACCCGCACTGTTAAAGGAATTGTATTTAGAGAGCTTTGAAAGCTCGGTACGTCTACTACACAATCCGCCACCCGATGTCGACCAGCACAGCCTGATCGAGCGCGAGCATCCCGCCTGGCAGCGCATGAAGTTTGATGAACTGTTGGCGCAACAACTCTCACTGAAACGCGCCCAGCTAGCACGTCGCGCTAAAGGTGCGACCGTATTACCCACCGTCGGTGAATTATGCAATGCCTTCGTGATGACGCTGCCATTCACATTGACCACAGCGCAAGAGCGCGTACTGGCAGAAATTCGCTCCGACTTAAAACAAGCTTATCCGATGCAACGTTTGTTGCAAGGCGATGTAGGTAGCGGTAAAACCATCGTCGCCGCACTCGCAGCAGCACAAGCGATTGACAGCGGTTATCAAGCCGCCCTGATGGCGCCGACGGAGATTTTGGCAGACCAACATTTCAGAAAAATCGCCGCCTGGCTAGAACCGCTGGGCGTCAAAACTGCCTGGCTCACTGGTAGTCTGAAAAAGAAAGATAAAGAAAAAGCACAAGCCCTGATCGCTTCTGGCGAGGCACAATTAGTGATCGGCACACATGCGCTGATACAAGACGCGGTGCAGTTTTCCAAACTGGGATTAGTGATTGTCGACGAGCAGCACCGCTTTGGCGTGGCACAGCGACTGACCCTGCGCAACAAAGGCGAAGCAGGCAAAGTCCCGCACCAATTGATGATGTCGGCCACGCCGATCCCCCGTACCTTGGCGATGACTTACTATGCCGATTTAGAAGTATCGGTGATTGATGAATTGCCGCCAGGTCGCACGCCTATCGTCACCCGCGTCGTGGACCAAAACCGGCGTGACGAAGTGATAGAAAGAGTGTATGCCGCGGCACAAGATGGCAAACAGGTTTACTGGGTTTGTCCGCTGATTGAAGAATCAGAAACCTTGCAATTACAAACAGCAACCGACACCCACGCCATGCTCAGCGCCGCACTGCCTGATTTGCGCGTAGGTCTGGTGCATGGGCGACTGAAGCAACTAGAAAAGCAATCCGTGATGGATGCCTTCACCCGCAACGAGGTGCAAGTACTGGTTGCGACGACGGTGATTGAAGTCGGTGTCGATGTCCCCAATGCCAGCCTGATGGTGATAGAACATGCAGAACGTTTTGGGCTATCGCAATTACACCAGTTGCGAGGTCGGGTCGGACGCGGCGCTGCTGCCAGTGTTTGCCTGTTGCTCTATCTAGGCCCGCTAGGCGGCACAGCAAAACAGCGATTAATGACCATGCGCGAAAGTACCGACGGCTTTGAAATCGCGCGTAAAGATTTAGAATTACGCGGCCCTGGCGAATTTCTCGGTGCCAGACAGTCGGGCGAAGCCATGCTACGTTTTGCCAATCTAGAGACGGATCAATGGCTGGTCGATAAAGCGCGTGAACTAGCGATCCAGTTGCTTGCGAACGACTTGCCTACGGTCGAAGCGCATTTGCAGCGCTGGCTGGGATACAAGGAAGAATTTTTACGGGTTTAGATCACATAGTACTTGTGCAAAACCGCCACAGCGACTTTGCAGCGCCTCGCCATACCAAAGCAATTTAAAACTAACTTAGTAAAATAAGAGACCCAATATGCTCACCATCATCAACGCTGATCTGCACAATCCACAACATGGACAAGACCTTGTCATGCTACTCAACGCCTACGCGTCCGACAGAATGGGCGGAAGTGATCCGCTCTCCGAATTTACAAAAACTCATCTGATTTCAGAGCTGCAAAAACGACGCAATATTCACGCGGTATTGGCTTATGTCGATGGAAATGCGGCGGGCTTCAGTATTTGTATTGAAGGTTTTTCCACCTTTGCCTGCAAGCCTTTGCTGAATATCCATGACATTGCCGTGTTGCCGGATTATCGAGGTATGGGGATTGCTAAAAAAATCCTCGCCCATATTGAAGACATCGCCAAACAACTGCACTGCTGCAAAATCACACTCGAAGTATTAGAAGGCAACCATCTGGCTAAGGGTATTTATCAGGATATCGGTTTCGCTGGTTATGAACTTGATCCCGCCATGGGTGGTGCCATCATGATGCAGAAAAAATTGATATCGTAGAGTGAGGAACGAGCGACTATTCACTGTTTTTCTCTTTTGCGTCAGTCTTATATATTCAGGTTGTAAATTAAAATAGAATAGTCGTACTTTTTTCAAGTTCTGTATTTTTATTCCCTTATTCTTAAAGGCAAAACAATGACGATCGATTTTAAAGGCCGTGTGGCTATCGTAACTGGTGCAGGTGGTGGACTCGGACGTGAGCATGCGTTGGCGCTGGCCAAACGTGGCGCCAAAGTTGTCGTCAACGATTTAGGCGGCGCGCGTGATGGCTCTGGCGGGTCGTCTGCTGCGGCTTTAGCCGTGGTGGAAGAAATCACTAAAGCCGGTGGCGAGGCGATTGCCAATGGCGCGTCCGTCACGGACTTTGTCGCCGTACAGGCGATGGTCAAACAGGCGATGGATACCTGGGGTCGGGTCGACATCCTGATCAATAACGCAGGGATCTTGCGCGATAAGAGTTTTGCCAAAATGGAGCTGGACGATTTTAAACTGGTGATGGATGTGCATCTGATGGGAGCAGTCAACTGCTGCAAAGCGGTCTGGCCGATCATGACTGAACAGAAATATGGTCGTATCGTGATGACCACATCCTCCTCGGGTTTGTACGGCAATTTTGGACAATCCAACTACAGCGCCGCCAAACTGGCACTGGTTGGCTTGATGCAAACCCTGTCGCTGGAAGGTGCGAAAAACGACATCCGAGTAAATAGTCTGGCACCAACTGCAGCAACCCGCATGACAGAAAGCCTGTTCCCTGAAGCCATGCTGCAAGCGCTGCAACCGTCTGATGTTGTGCCGGCGATGCTGGTATTGGCAGCCGAAAGCGCACCAACGCGCACGATTTTATGTGCCGGTGCTGGCAGCTTTGAAGCAGCCCATATCACCATGACACAAGGTGCATGGATCGGTCGCGGCGACGACGCCCCAGAACGTCTGGCGGCACAATTAGCCGATATCAAAAATCGTGATGGCGAGATCGTGCCGGAAAGTGGTACCGCGCAAGGACACCATGAACTAACGCGAGCCATGAGTAAAATGGCATAGCAGATCTAACAATGTCCAACGATGGAAAAGTGCTGCGTGAATGATGCAAGACTCGAGGCAACACTTTTCTGTCGATACCGGCGTATCGCTTGCAAATACACACCAAAACCACAGATTTTTTTGCCTTTTACACAAGTCGAAAAAATTTATACTCCCCACCTGTATGGCAGAATAATGCCTAATTGTCCAATAAAAATATAGACAATTAAAAATACTCCCCTCATTTCCATATTTTCATCGACAATAAAGATAAGCACTTGCTGACGCTGGCAAAAGTCTGTGCCACACTAACGATATGACACTCACAGAATTAAAATACATCGTCGCAGTTGCCCGTCAAAAGCACTTTGGTCATGCTGCCGAAGCCTGCTTTGTTGCGCAGCCGACCTTGTCAGTTGCCATCAAAAAACTCGAAGAAGAGCTGGGCGTTACCATTTTTGAGCGTGGTGGTACCGAAGTTTCTACCACGCCGCTTGGTGCACAAATCGTGGCACAAGCTGAACGGGTGTTAGAACAAACCGCCGCTATTAAAGAAATCGCGAAACAAAACAAAGATCCGTTGGCAGGTCCCTTCCGCCTTGGTGTGATTTACACAGTAGGCCCTTACTTGTTACCAACGCTGGTCAAAACGATGATCAAGCAAGTACCGCAAATGCCCCTAGTGCTACAAGAAAATTTCACTGTCAAATTGATGGAGTTGTTACGCCAGGGTGAACTGGATGCCGCCATCATGGCATTGCCCTTGCCAGATCAAGGCATGATGGTGCAAGCCCTGTATGACGAACCATTTGTGGTCGCGACACCACGTGATCACATCTGGGCGGATCGCACTGAAGTCTCCACTGCAGAACTTAAATCCGAAACCATGCTGTTGCTAGGCAACGGTCATTGCTTCCGCGATCAAGTGCTGGAAGTCTGTCCTGAAATGTCGCGATTCTCTACCGCTGGCGATGGAATTGCCCGCAGTTTTGAAGGCTCCTCGCTAGAAACGATACGTCATATGGTTGCCTCTGGCATTGGCATCACTGTCTTGCCGATGGCCTCGGTACCTGATCTGGAAACCAAAGATGGCATGCTGCGCTATCTGCCATTTAGTGATCCGGTTCCCGAGCGACGCGTTGTCATTGCATGGCGCAAAAGCTTTACCCGTCAAGCAGCGATTGAAGCAATTCGTCAAGCGGTATTGGCCTGCGACTTGCCAGGTGTCAGGATGCTGGACGAAGCTGCGAGAGCGCAATAATACCTAGCGTATTTTTCTGATACTCCACCGCGCGTACGCTCGCTTTCCGTTCTTTTTTATCATTGGCTTGCGGTTCGCTGCGACCTTGCAATGTCGCCACCGGCACTGCAATATCATTGCAACTCCAATCAACTCCTCATACTAACTATGGCTTGGTTCATTTTATTTATTGCGGGTTTGCTCGAAGTCGTCTGGGCTATCGGCCTCAAATATACCGATAACTTCTCGCGCCTTTGGCCCTCGGTCGGCACAGTGACTGCGATGGCTGCGAGCGTCTGGCTGCTTTCTCTGGCAATGAAAACACTCCCCGTCGGCACTGCTTATGCGGTCTGGACTGGCATCGGTGCAGTCGGTACCGTGATCATGGGCATTATTTTATTTGGCGATGCAGCCACAGTCACTCGACTGATATGCATCGGGCTAATCATCGCAGGCATTGCCGGACTCAAGTTTTTATAAGCCTTAGTTTGAAGACGACTAATGACCATGCTGACCACTCAAATCACGACGTCCCGCTTGCAATTACGCGTACTGAATCCCGAGGACGCGCCGCTATTACAAGCCTATCTAATCAAAAACCGATTGCATTTGGCTGCATGGGAGCCCGTGCGTGACGACAGTTTTTTTACATTGGAACAGTGCCGGCAACGTTTGATTAGCAGTTGTTTAACTATAGAGGCAGGCCAGTCACTGGCGCTGGCCGTTTTTCTACAAAATTCGCCGCAACTCATTGGCACCTGTAACTTTAGCAATATCGTGCGTGGTGTCTTTCAGGCATGTCACTTGGGCTATGCGATCGACGCTGAGGCAGAGGGACAGGGCTATATGCTGGAGGCGGTGCAAGCGGGCATACAGCACATGTTTCAGCAGCAAGGATTGCACCGAATCATGGCAAACCATGTTCCCGAAAACATCCGTAGCGCCGCGCTGTTACAACGGCTCGATTTTGCGCGAGAAGGTCTCGCCAAATCCTATCTTAAAATCAACGGAGTCTGGCGCGATCACGTCCTCAACTCGTTGGTCAATGTCGATGATACAGACGGTTAAATCTGACGATACCGCCATGATTCAGAAACCGGGATCATCGATGTATAAATATTTGTAACCAGGATGTTTTTCGGCAGAAGAATCGGGCAAGATGTCATCTGAATTATCTGGTGATCTTTTGTCACCAGAGCTCATCTAAGATTGTCCACGACTATACTAGCCCTCCTGATCTGATATTTTATGCCGACGAAATCACGCCATCTATTTACTCTCACTCTTGTTGTGTCTTCCGTGTTATCTGCCTGTGGCGGTGGTGGTGGCGGTTCCGCGACGACGACCCCGCCAGCGTCCGTAACGGGCTCGACCACACTGGTTGCCTCAAGTACCGTTCAGAACCTATGCCAATCACCTCGCACTGGCTTGGATCCTTTGAATGGCAACACGCCCTACCCCGACAAACAAGGAACACTCGCCAACGAAAAAACCTGGCTGCGCTCCTGGATTGATGAAACTTATCTTTGGTATAAAGAAGTACCAACGACGCTCAATCCAGATAATTACAGTTCAGCGATTGCTTATTTTAATGATCTTAAAACTAATGCAATTACCGCTTCCGGCAAACCCAAAGATCAGTTCCATTTTACTTATACGTCCGCAGAATGGGATGCTCTATCCCAGCAAAGCGTAGAGCTGGGGTATGGCATCAATTGGGCAACCAGTCCTAGCGGTACTAAGCCACGCAAATGGGTTATTACTTATGTAGAGTCTGGCTCACCATCGGCCAATGCGGGCTTGCGTCGTGGCGATCAGTTATTCTCTGTCGACAATGTCGACTTTTTGAACAGCTCAGACAGTGCCAGCGTAGCCGCATTAAATGCTGGCTTATTCCCGGCGACCGCGGGTGAAACACATCAATTCGTGGTCACGCGTGCCGGTAGTAATATCGGCGTCAGTCTTGCTGCCAGCAATGTCACGACCACGCCCGTGCAGAACGTTAAAACCATCGCCACTGCAACTGGCAATGTCGGCTATCTGACCTTCAACAGCCATAATGCCGTATCAGAATTGCAGTTGATCAATGCAATCAATCAACTGAAGTCTGCGGGTATCACCGACCTGGTGCTGGACTTGCGCTATAACGGCGGCGGCTACTTAAACATCGCCAGTGAACTGGCGTATATGATTGCGGGTCCAACTGCTACTGCGGGCAAGACATTTGAACAAACGCAATTCAACGACAAGTATTTACCGGGAACACCGACGCCGTTTTTCTCCACAACGCAAGGTTTTTCGACCACGTCTGGTCAGGCATTGCCCTATCTTGGGCTGAAAAAAGTCAGCGTATTAACCACTGCTGGCACCTGCTCCGCTAGCGAATCCGTGATCAATAGTCTGCAAGGGATTGATATTGAAGTAGATGTCATCGGTGCACAAACCTGCGGTAAGCCTTACGGTTTTTACCCGACACCGAATTGCGGCACAACTTATTTTGCGATTCAATTTAAAGGCGTCAATAACAAAGGCTTTGGCGACTATGCCGACGGCATCCCGCCGACTTGCAGCGTTGCCGATGATTTCACCCATGCCATCGGCGATCCAGCAGAAGGGCAACTGGCAGCTGCATTAAGCTACCGCAACAACCGTGTCTGCCCTGCTGCCAGCAGCGGCGTTCAATTGCCGGGACAAGCTCTGTCTAGTCCAATGCTATTAGTCCGCCCGATATCAAAAGAAATCGCGATCTACACCACAGACAAAAAATGAAAAGCAGCCGCCACAATTTCCGTTTGTTAAACAAATTTAGTTGTGGCTTGCTGGCAGGCATATCGTTGGTGGCGTGCCAGGCCATCAACGTTTCTGCCGAGGTGCCGGCTCATCTAACATCATCGGCTGCAACACAAACTAGCGTGCAGCAGCAATTGCGACAAATGGTAGCAAGCTCCTTAAACGTGGATATCTCTGCAGTCAATTTAGCAGACGATACCTTGATCAACAGCAGCCAGTTTGTTTTCGCACGCACTCCGCGTTATGACTCGTCAGGCCAATTGATGCAAGGCCGCGTAGTCGAACCCGTCAATGTATTTAAGCTGGTATTGCGTGACCAGCAATGCTGGCTGGACTATCAGGGAACGGTACAACATCCAGCAAAAAAAATGCGTCTGGCCGAAGCGCAATGCAAGCCAGAGTAAAGGCAACGATAAACGATAAAATAGAGGGGTTCATCATATACTCCCCACCATTTTTCAGTTTTTAGCCTTATTGTCCAATTATTCTATGGACAATAAAATATACTGACCATAAGTATATTGTTTTCTCTGCTGCGCTCACATTGGATATTGATGGATTTTTATTGGTAGCGTATTGCTTTTGCATGTCATTCCGGCGTGGGTTTAGCCTGACTGACGCCCCATCTCGTTTGAACATCAACATTCAATCTGAACAGAGATATTTTCTCTAGTTCGTAAGCTATCCTTTTTCTAATTCCCAAGCTGACTAAAATTCAATGAACTGCGTTTGCTTATAGCGAAACTGACACCAAATCGCCGCCAGTTCTTCGTTTTAGCTCAGGTCTGACGCTATACTCCCAGCATTCTTGCGCCAGGTTATTTGCTAAAGGTAAAACTGATGATGTCACCCTCCCGTGTAGTCGCTACTTTCATCCATCGTTCCTCGACAACTGTGCTTTGGCTGTGCACTGTTTTTGCTCTAGCATCCGGCTCGCATGCAGTCTTGGCACAAACCACTGCGGCGTCTGCAACTACGAACACGAGCGCAACTACAAATTTATCCCTCAGCATTCCCGCCATACCTGCACGTCCCAAAGTTGCCTTGGTTTTATCTGGTGGCGGCGCGCGTGGCTTTGCGCATATTGGTGTGTTGCGCGCATTGCGGGCGCAACGGGTGCCGGTGGATATTGTGGTTGGTACCAGCATGGGTGCGGTTGTGGGTGGTGCCTACGCGGCGGGACGATCGGTCAGCGAGCTAGAACAATTAGTACGTGAAACCGCCTGGGACCGCGTACTGGCAGATAGGCCAGCGCGCTACGATCTGGATTTCCGGCGCAAAGAAGAAGATCAGTTACTGCCATCTCGTATTGAACTTGCCATCACTAAAGCTGGCGTCTCTTTACCGCCAGCCGCCGCAGGCAATGCTGCGTTGGAACAAGCGTTGACCCGCTTGCTACCGCAAGGTATGCGCGACCGTCCGATCAACCAGTTGGGTTTACCGTTTCGCACGGTTGCCTCCGATTTATTGACGGGGGATTTAGTCGAGCTTAGCGACACGCCGTTATTTTTAAGCATGCGGGCATCGCTGGCGTTACCTGGTGTTTTCGCACCGGTACGACTGAACCAAAGGCTGGTCGTTGATGGCGGTCTGGTGCGTAATCTTCCGGTCGAACTGGCTCGCGCCATGGGTGCGGATATTGTGATTGCGGTCAATGTCGGGACTCCGCTGGCAAAAGAGAGCGAACTCAGCAGCGCGTTCGGCGTGGCGCAGCAGATGCTGCAAATTCTGACCGAGCAAAACGTGCAACGCTCGATTAAAGAATTGGGCAGCAAGGATGTATTGATCGCACCGGATTTATCGGGGATTAGTTTTTTAGATTTCGCTCAGTTCGAAAAAACCATCAAAGCGGGAGAAGATGCTGCCAATATAATGGCACCGCGTCTGCAACATCTGAGCGTGAGTGCCGAACAATATTCCCTGCTTGATCAGCAACGTCTGGCTGCCACCGCCACGCCGGACGATGTCACCCAAGCCCTACCTATCGCTAAAATTGAGGTAGAAAGTCACGGCTATATCAACCCCAAAGCTCTGGTCACGCAATCCGGTCTGCGCGAGGGACAATCGCTTACTCCGGATCAGATTCGTCAGGCGACATCGCGCTTATATGGTCGCGGCGATCTAGACAATGTGGAGACCGAAATCACCGACGATAACGGGCAGCGTAGCGTAGTGATCAAGCCGACTGAATCCAATTCTAGCCGTAACCGTCTGCGCGTCGGACTGGAACTATCGAGTGATTTTTCTGACGATAATCAATTTGCGCTGAGCTTTATGCATATTGCCTCCTCACTCAATAGCTACGGTGCTGAACTGCGTACCGTGGCAAAAATCGGTAGCCAGCGACAGTTCGGCACACAGTTATGGCAACCACTAGCATCCGGCTCCCCCTGGTATGTGGCGCCGTCGCTGGAATTTGGCGCATCTGGCATCGATTTATTCCAGCAAGGTCGCAAAATTTATCGTGTGAGCGCACGTACTACCAGCGGCAGTCTGGTACTGGGGCGCGAATTAGATAATTGGGGTGATATTCAAATTGGACTGAGTCGTCGCTTTGGCAAATACAATGTAATTTTGCCGGAAGATGTGAATGCGCCTGGTGCACGTAGTTACGACACTACCCAATTTGCTCAGCTAAGGATTGATACGCTAGACTCGTTGGCATTTCCGACACAGGGGAATTTATTAACAGCGCTGTGGGAGCGCTCGCCAAGCAAGGATACAGGCGAATCCTCTTTGGCGCGATCATCACTGACAGGCCTGACGGCGTTCCAAACCGGTGATTGGGCGGGGCATCTGTATGGTGAATGGTCGCATGCTCAACGCGGCTTTGCCTCTAGTTCATTGGGGGGATTTTTACGCTTGTCTGGTACCACGGCTGATTCGCTAGACGGCAATACGATTTTACTAGGGCGCGCCGTCATCGCACGCCGCATAGGCAATATGCCAACGACGTTGGGTGGCGCAATACGACTGGGCTTCTCGGCAGAATTAGGCGGCGGTTTTGGGGCAGAACAACCACTACGTTTTGGTAATTTAAAACGAGCGGGTAGCGCTTTTATCGCAATGGACACCCGCTTTGGCCCCTTGTATTTTGGTGCGGGTGCAACTCATGGTGACAGCTCTAGTTTGTATCTTTTCCTCGGGCCGGTTTGGTGATGTTGGGGACATGCTCGGTAGTTTCCTGACGTCGCAACACAGTCAATGCCGAAAACTCCCATGAGCGGAATCCCAACAGCAGCGTAAAACCATCACGTGCCGCTGCCGGCAAACGACGATCATCTTGATGTGATTGCGCCATTTCTGCCACCAACTGATGAATTTTTTGTACTACTTCTTGCGCGCTGGCGGCAGACAATCTGGCAGGTACGCAGAGCACTGTTTCACCATGTCCATCAAAGCGACCATTAAAAAAATCGCTGACAATATGTTCCCGAAAATATTGTTGTACCGGGCCATCAGGCCGCCAGTGAAACGCGCTAGAGACATTTAAGCGATAGCGGTTATGCGGTCGTAGTTCTATCAATTCCAGACGATCCAGAGCAACCAGTTGCAGGATGCATTCTGATTCAGACAGATTGTAGGTTTCTACAATCTGCTCCAGCGTCCAATGTCCTAGACAACAGATCGCTACCAGTAATAATTTGGGATCAGACATCAAGGATTTCTCTTGCGCCAAAGTCAAATGATCAGAATGCGGCGTCACATCGGCGGCCTGACGCAATACATCTTCTAGTGCAATCCCTGCCGCTTTACAGATCGCGGCAAGACGCGACAAGGTCATGTCTTTTTGCGCAAACATCCGCTTCATACTGGATTCGCTCATGCCTATCCGCTCAGCCAATACTTTGTAGGTAACACCAGCAGCACGCAACTCATGGCGTAAGACCTGCAAGACCAATTCGGGAGAACTCATACGTGTTTTTTTTAAAGTTCAAAAGGAAACGAAAATACCATAAAAGTACCGCAATGTAGTACCTAAGATACCGCACTTCGCATCTTCGCACAATTAGCTAGTACGTCAAGAAAATCTTTGCAACACTGCGCTCCGAGGTCAAGCATCCCTGTTTTAAATTAAACACTGCGAGACCTGCTTGAGATAAGACGTACTGAGAGGCGATCGCAACTAGGCAGACAGCAACTCAGATGACGTCTTAACAAACCACTTCTAAAAACTCAACTATCGAGGCAAGCATGTTCAAAGCAAAATCCATTTTAGTCGCCAGTATCGCAAGCTTACTGTTAGGCACAGCCGCTACCAGCGCGATGGCTGCGGATACAACCACCACAGAAGCCGGTGCTTATGCGGGTCTGAATCTGGCGGCAAAAACAAAATACGATCACGACTGCTTAGGTTCAGTCAGTTGCGATAACAAAGCGAGCTCCAGCGGTAAGATTTACGCTGGTTATATGGGAGCACCATCGCTGTTTGAGGGTGTAAATGTGTCTCAAGGCGTTGAGTTGATGTATTACAAAGTCGGCAGCGCTACTGAAACCTTTAGCGGTCTCAACAAAACATTCAGCACAAAGGGATTAGGTGCCTCTTATGTACTTCAAGCCAATTTCAATGATTTTTCTATCAATGGCCGCTTAGGTGTCGCTTACACCGACGACAAATTGAGCAGTACAAATTACACACTTGGTGGCAATGTAGAGTCGGACAAGCATCGCTATGCCCCATTGGTTGGTATCGGCGCACGTTACTCACTGACAAAAAATATCAGCTTGAATGCCGACTATGATCGTTTCGAAACGAATCATATGGGCTCAGTAAATATGTTCTCACTGGGCGTAGGCTACAAATTCTAAATTGAAGACCCGCATAAAGCATTAAAGATGCAATTGACGAGCGCCGCAGCTCACCGCGTGTCGCTCGTCCAATGAGTACCAATGGAGGAATTCTCAAATGAATACCATGTCCAAATATTCTGTCGCTGTCAGTATCATGGGTGTGTTGATCACCATCGCATTTTTTTCTGGGGCGGTCATGGAAGCCAAGCGACAAAGTAATGAGGCTCGCGTAGGCAATAGCGACCACGGCGTACAACAAATACCACGCGTAGACGCTGGCGCTGCTGCGATCATTAAAGACAAAACTATTGATGAAAAGCCGAAGCGTAAATTCGTAGTTTTGACTTAAGTTCTCAAACAAGTACCACATACTGAAGCTATCAATTTGCGCTTAATTGATTAAGACTCACCAACTAAATTTAATCAGTTAAGTTCACTCAGTTAAGCCACATCAGTTAAGACTAACTCAGGCGCTGATTCGTTACCGGATCAAACCAATGCAGTACATCAGCGGTAAAACCTGCCGTCGTACGCTGTCCTGCCTCCACCGGCGTCCCCGTCGGTGTACGAATCACCACCGCTTGTCCGGCGCAATTGCCATGTACCAGCAAATCAGCCCCTAAGGATTCCACCAGTTCTACCTCTAGTGGCAAACCCGGCATGCCAATAAATAAATGCTCTGGACGTATTCCCATGATCAGATCGTGATTGGCAATCTGATCAGCAACCGACGTCAAGATTGGCAAATGGACACTGGCTTGGCCTAACTGTATTTGCCGTCCCTCTGCACTGACTTTGCCACGCAATAAATTCATCGGTGGCGAGCCGATAAAACTGGCGACAAAGGTCGTTGCCGGTTTGCTATAGACCTCGGCCGGCGTTCCGATCTGCTCTGCTTTGCCAGCATTC
>JANXTO010000084.1 GCA_025352365.1 Undibacterium sp.
CTGGCGACTTCACGTCAGTAGCAAAGCGACCGCTTATTTCATGGGATGCAAGTAGAGAATCGACGCGCGCGGTTACTGACGCAATTCCACTCCTCAAGCGGGCAGAATTAGTGCAAGTGGCGATCTTCAACCCCAAATCCACGCCGGATGTAGGAGAACAACCGGGTGAAGATATCGCACTGTATCTGGCCAGGCATGGCATCAAGGTTGAAATATCCGTACATAAGACTTCCACCGACATCGGCAATGCCTTGCTATCGCTGGCACACGATCTAGATAGCGATTTACTGGTAATGGGTGGCTATGGGCACTCGCGGTTCCGCGAAATGATTATGGGTGGCGTAACCAGAACCATTCTTGAAAGCATGACTATTCCTGTGCTAATGTCGCATTAAGATGCACTTAGGCACAACAAGATAACAAATACTATTTTGACCACGAATCCTTTATGCTTCATTTATGCATAAAATGGCCATTGCAAGAGAGGCGAATTATGTCTATTTCAGCACTACAAACTGGTCTATCAGGCCTTCAATCTTATCAACGGGCACTAGATAGCTCGGCTCATAATATTGCAAATGCCAATACGAATGGCTTCCAACCGCAGCAAGTACAATTTCAGGAAGCCAGAAACGGTGGGGTAAACAGTAGCATTACCAGCTTTAGCAACAGCTCGGGTGCTACCGCGACAAGTGAGCCTAGTGGTACCGACTTGGCCACCGAACTTGTGCAGTCTTTAGAGTATAAAGCGGGGTTTGATTTTTCAGCCAAGATCGTTAAAACTGCCGATCAGGTTTTAGGAACATTGATCAATATTACTGCTTAGGTTTGAAATAATATTACCGATTTTTAATTTACAACCAGAACCAAGAAACTAACATAGCCTGACTAAGCATAATAAGTATGCGAAATAAATGAATGTAATAAGTAAGTATAAAACCAGGCAATAAAAAAGCACCGCGAACGGTGCTTTTTTATTGAGCAAAATATTTTATTCAGTAGCGTTAGAAACAGGCGCAGAAATCAAAGACTTGTTGATCGTTACTTTACCCTTTTGCTTTAAAGCTTCTATATAAGAATAAAGATCTTGCTGCGCCAAAGCGTCAGATAATTGCTGTTGCTCAGATTTACGTCTTGCTACGTCAACCGTGCCAGCAGTGACCTTGCCAATGCGGTAGATCGTATAACCAGAACCGGGAACATCAATACCGACAAACGCGGGTAATTTTTGCACATCCGCTTTCATCACCTCAGCAAACGCTGCTGGAGATATCTCTGGATTCTTCAAACGAGAAAACACTTTTACATCTGAAAAACCAGCTGTGCTATCAGCGGCTTTCAAGGATTTCAATTTATCTTCGCCTGCTTTTTTCGCCAGCGCCACCGATTCCGTTTGGGTAACACGGGCAACGATCAACGCCTTAACGTCATCAAAAGGACGTTTGCTGGCTGCTTTATATTCAACAATACGTCCTGAAATCAAGGTGCTTGGGGCTACTTCTACTGCTTCAGTATTATGTTTCTTCTTGACGACATCATCAGAAAAAATTGCTTTCAAAAACTTAGCATTATTGAACAAGGCTGTCGCTGGCAAAGCTGGATTTGGCTGACGCGTCAACGATGATACTGTTTCAATCTTTAATTTAAGTTTGTCAGCAACATCTTTCAAACTATCGTTTTGTTCATATACGGAGTTTGTAAAAGTCTCTGCTGCATCTGCATAAATTTTTGCTACTTTTTGTTTTTTGATCTCAGCAATAATCTGAGGTTTAACCTCATCCAAAGACTTTACGCTGGCAGGCTTTATCGCAGTCAGCTGGATAATGTGATAGCCGAAATCTGTTTGCACCACATCACTGATATCACCCTGCTTCATTTTAAAAGCCGTATCTTCAAAAGCCTTCACCATAGCGCCTTTGCCAAAAAAATCTAAGTCGCCACCACGTTCTGCAGAACCCGGATCTTGAGAATTTTCTTTCGCTAATTTCGCAAACAATTCTGGATTCTTGCGCAAGGTTGCTAGCAAACTTTCCGCCTTTACTTTGGCCGCTGCTTTATCAGCAGCGCCGGCATCTTTTTTAGTCGAGATCAAGATGTGGCTGGCACGACGCTGCTCTTCAGTTGAGTACGCTTTTTTATTTTGTTCATATAGTGCTTGCACTTCCGCGTCTGCCACAGTGATTTGGGAACTCAGTGCATCGGTATTTAACACAACATATTCTGCTTTGATCGACTCAGGAATTTCAAATTGTGCAGCATTTTTTTCGTAGTAGGCTTTTAAGGCTTCATCAGTAATTTTTACTTGAGCAGCAAAATCACCTGATTGGAAATTCAAAGCCTGGACTTCACGCTCTTGCTCATTGATCGCCGAAAAACGCTCAGCAACTGTCTTTGGTACAAACGCAGTTCCCTGCACTGCCGTCAACAACTGCTGCAAAGACATATCTTGACGCAGACGCTCCTGATACATCATCGGCGTCATACCTTGTGCCGCTAATAGTGCTTTATATCTCTCATTGTCAAAACTACCGTCAGCTTTCGTTAAACCAGGGGTAGCAATAATCGTCTGCTGCAGAGTTTGATCTGCCACACTCAAATGCTGGCTAGTCAACTCAGCCATTAAGGCTTTACGAGTAATCAATTCATCGAGTATCGATTGACGTGCCTCTGGAGTGTTAAGTAATTTGGAGTCAAATTGAGCACCATAGGCTTGACGCAAACGTTCTAGCTGATCGCGCTGTGCCGCATCAAACTCTTGCTGACTAATCGACTGGCCAGCTACGGTCGCGACCGCATCACTCGCGCCGCGTGAACTTGTATAACTTTGCAATCCAACAAATGCGAACGAGGGAAAAATAATGAGCAGCAAGAGAAACTGCATCAAGCGTTGGTGTGTACGAATATACTCAAACATGGTCAACCGATCACTCTGACAAACTGTTACCGTATATGAAAAAAGGTGAACTGATGTTCACCTTTTAAATTTTGGTGGATTGCACGGAACTAGCTAAAAATTAAATCCGTCTCAACGACCGCCATCATAATCAAGGACTTAGTAACAGCGTTAATAAAAAGTAACAGAAAAAGTGTTTCAGATTCTGTTATTGCTGTTAAACGACTGCGGATTTTATCAGTGTTTCAATGATTCTTGTGCTCCAGTCATAAAAAAAGCAACTGATAGAGCATTTTTATTATTATTTAGGAATTATTAAACTTACTTGCTTATTTTTGAACTGTATTCAGTTGAATGTAGTTCAGGATATTCTTGGAAAAAGATCGCATACCATAGTAGTCAAAAAGCAAAAAAGCCCTTGATTATCAAGGGCTTTTTCATAAAACTGGCGGAAGGTGTGAGATTCGAACTCACGGAGGACTCTCATCCTCGCCAGTTTTCAAGACTGGTGCATTCAACCGCTCTGCCAACCTTCCAAGCCCGATATTATAGCTGCATTTTATGGCTTTGAGGCATTTTTCTTCTTCAGGGTTATTGTTAAACTTAGCCGCTATGTAAATTACACAGCAAACCGAAAATCACTTGAAAGCATTTGGGTTAATTGATCGGGGCTAACCGGGCGAGAAAACAGATATCCTTGAATTTCGTCACAGCCCGCATTTTTTAGAAAAGAGAACTGCTCCCAGTTCTCGACCCCTTCTGCAATCACTTTATGTCTAAGCTTTTTTGCCATGCTGATAATGGCATCGGCAATTGCGCAATCATCATTGTCGGTTGGTATTCCTTGGATAAATGATCGGTCAATCTTCAACGTATCTATAGGAAACCGCTTTAGGTAAGACAAGCTGGAGTAACCGGTACCAAAATCATCTAGAGATAAAGTCACACCTAAAGCGGTGATCTCGTCCATGATGGTGATAACGCTTTCGGCGCTCTGCATCAGCATACTTTCAGTGATTTCTAACTCTAGCCAAGATGGTGCAATGTGATAAAACGATAGAGCTTGGCGCACTCGACTTGGCAGGGTAGAGGTAAATTCTTTTGCGGAGACATTGACGGCAATACGCAAAGGAGAAATATGTAAATCCTGCCATTTTCTGGCTTGCGCACAGGCTGTTTCTAACACCCACGCATCAATCTGTAAAATCAGTCCTGTTTCTTCCGCAATTGGAATAAACTCCGTTGGCGAAATCAATCCCCTTTTAGGATGATTCCAACGAATTAATGCCTCAACACCAATCACTCGGCCAGTCGCAATCTCGATTTTTGGTTGATAGAATAAAGAAAATTCATCATGCTGCAATGCTCGGCGCATACCTGATTCCAGGTATAAACGACCAGCAATCGTACGATTCATTTCATTATCGTAGAACGCGTAACTGCCGGTGGCACGTTCGGCGTTGCGCTTCGCCTTAAACATGGCAATGTCTGACTTTTGCAAAAGTTTGTCCGCCTCCATGCCATCCTGCGGATAAATACTGATACCGATACTTGCGCCTATACGCAGCTCTTGCCCATCAACAAAAAAGGCATGATCTAAAGTTGATAATAATTTTTGCGCGACCAAACCTGCATGAAAATGCTGTGGGATTTCTAACAACGCAATTGCAAATTCATCGCTGCCCAAACGAGCGATCACATCATTTTCGCGCAAGGCTAAGCGAAATCGTTCAGCTACTTGTTTAAGTAATAAATCACCGATCGCATGTCCTAGGGTGTCGTTAATTGGTTTAAAGCGATTCAGATCAATAAACAATAAAGCACCGATAGAATTATTACGCTGAGACTGTAGTAATGCCTTATCAACTAATTTTTTAAACAAAGTGCGATTAGGCAAATCAGTTAAGAGATCGTAATAAGCCAGATGATTGATTTTCTCTTCTGCGTGCTTACGTTCAGTGATATCACTTAAATAACCGATAATTCCCACAGGTTGAGTGTTGGCATCACATAACGGAGATAAGCTTAGACTGGCCCAAAAAACTTCACCTGATTTTTTGCGACGGCGAACTTCCATCTGACGTCCGCCTTGCTCCAAAAAAGAATCAAACAAGCGCAGGCCGTCTAACTCTTCATCTTCATATAAAAATAAAATATTTCTGCCGATGACCTCGTTTGCGCTATAACCAAACAGCACTTCTGCGCCACGGTTCCAACTGATAATAAATCCGGCCAAATCCATGGTGATGACGGACTCATGAATTTGATCGAGAATTTGCGATTGCTGTAATTGGGTTTCTGCTGAGGCTTTATAACGTTGGTCTAGTTGTGCTTTAGAGGCAAATAAATGCGCCGTCAATTCGGCTAGTTTATTGAGCTTTGCGATATCACTTTCATTATAAATTCCGTTTTTGCCGCTCAGAACATAAAACGCTTCTGCTGATACAGCGCACTGCAACTGTTGAACATTGCTCACATCCGCCGAGGACCTCACTTGCTGAACGTAAGCAGCATCTGACGTATTGAAAATAGCCTGAACAATCCGCGTCAACTCGGTCTCTAAAGAATGGCCGTCCAGGCACAACACGGCCTCACCCAAGGCCGCGCCCAGACTCAGATCATTATCCAGATCAATGTTTAGATTACCCGTGTTCGCGCGTGACTTCATCTACATGTCCTGACAAACCTGATTAACCCAAACATAAGCCTTGGTCAGGCTGTCGTAATACATCTCTGCATCAAGACCAATTTTTTGTAATGTTGCAACATCAAGATTGGCGGTGATGCGGTCTGCCTGAGTAACGAGTTGCAGTTGCGCGCCCATAACACCCTCGTGATTTAACAGGGCGGCCAATACATCATCGATCAAATTCAATGGCAATAAAATTTCAGCTAGGGGGCTTCCAAATAAGGTATCCAGTAAAGAGAACATACCGACCATGAAAGCACTATCTTGCTGATCTCTGTTGCCGCCATTTTTTAGGCAAATCACTTCCATCAAACTGGCGCGAAATGCAGCGCGCAACATCAGAGGATTAAGTGCGCCGCTATTATCATGAGGACGGGCATACAACAGTAACTGCAACCATCGTTGTAACTGGCGTCGCCCGAGCAAATTAATGGCCTGCCCAAAGCTCGATACTTTGACTGTCTGCGCAAATGCGGCAGAACTAACCATCTTAAACAACATAAACGACAAGGTGGTGTCTTGCTTAAATAGCTCCTCCAGCTCGCGTGACTCTGCATCGCGAGATACTAATCCGAGCAATTTCAATAAACGGGTTCTGGCAGTTGCGTCGCCTGATTTATTATTCGGCGCAGGATGAAAGGCATAGTCGCCGCAAAACGAGCTAAATCCCATATCGGATGCTGCTTGCAATTGTGCTGCTGTATTCACATTTTTAGCGATATGCAGCCCCTTGCTTAAACTCGCTAGCCAAGGCTTTATCGATATGGGCATGCCAGCGGTGCAATCGACACAAACAGTACTAGATCCATCCCAGACTAACGTAGTCTGAGAAGCAAAATCGTCAACGACAATTTGCACACCTTTAGACACTAAATAGTTCAGCTTGGTTTGTGCATCAGGACTATTACAACTTGCCTCTGGAATGCACAAAATAATTTTTGAGGCGGCAATACGAGTATCAATATCTGCTGGTAATGCAGTGACGTCATCGATAGGCAGAAGGAGCGACAGCGAGGATAACTGATCAAAAAAATCACTACTTTTAAAGTGATGTAATAACTGCAAAGAATTTGCAAGGACAGCGTTATCAAAATGAACGCTCAAAGCAACCAGTTGCTGCTTGTTGTTAACGATCGGAGTCAGTGGAGAAATTGGTAACGTCAGGCCAGTCGCATTGGTCATATAAACAATTTTTGATCTTAGTTGGATTTTCTATTTGCTTTCTGCTGCCTGATCTTACGAAAACTGATGCAATGAGGTTTTAGCTCTTTGCAAAAAAACATTTTTACATAAGTCGTAAGCAGCTTTAAATACTAAGTTGAAAATTAATCAATTGCAATATTATTTAACGTTTTACTTTAAGTATTAATCTAGTGTTGTTCTAAGTAAGCCATGAATAAGACTGTTTTCACAACAGTGAGCTTGTAATAACCCTAAAGCATGCGAATAAAGAACAATCAGCTGTCGCGATCACTCTTGGTCTTTTAAAAACAAGGTCTGTAAATCATTTAAAAACCGTCGCCCCAACTCGGTTGGACGGATGTACTGATGATCCCGGGTAATCAATCCTTTTTGCTCTGCTATCGATAACTCTTTTTCAAGATCATTAAGTAAAAGACCTGTGCGTTCATTGAATAGATTGACGGCAAAACCCTGATTTAGTCGTAAAGCGTTGAGCATAAATTCAAAGCCCATTTCATGGCGCTGTATCTCAACGCTTTCTTGCACAGCTGCTCCGCGCAGACTCTCTTCCATATAGGTTTTTGGCTGCTTATAACGGACTTGTCGCACCACTTTATGAGGGAAAGAAAGTTTGGAATGGGCACCAGCACCGATACCCAGATAGTCGCCAAAGTTCCAGTAATTCAAATTGTGACGTGATTCTTTACCTGGCTTAGCATAGGCAGAGACTTCATAATTACCATAACCAGCTTGCGTCATTTTGGCCTGGATCAAATCCTGCATTTCTGCGCTCAGATCATCGTCGGGTATCACTGGCGGGAATTTAGCGAAGTAGGTATTCGGCTCCAGCGTCAGATGGTAGAGCGATAAATGTGGCGGTGCGCAGGCAATCGCGGTTTCGACATCTGACTTTGCCTGCTCTAAGGTTTGTCCTGGCAGTGCAAACATCAGATCGAGATTAAAATTATCAAAATATCGTTGTGCGATATCGATAGCGCGCCTGGCCTCATCGCCATCATGAATGCGCCCCAGCGCTTGCAGATGCTGTGAATTAAAACTCTGAATACCGATCGATAAGCGGTTAATACCGCTCTGACGATACGATCGAAACTTTTCGGCCTCAAACGTACCAGGATTGGCCTCCATTGTAATTTCAGCCGCACCGTCAATTGGCAGCAGCGTTCTGACATCCGACATCAGGCGATCCAAACCTGCTGCTGACATGAGACTAGGCGTGCCGCCACCGATAAAAATCGTGTATATCTTGCGTCCCCAGATCAGAGGCAAGGCCGCCTCTAAATCAGCACGCACGGCGTCCAGATAAATGGTCTCATCAAAACTACTTTTTACCTCATGCGAATTGAAGTCGCAGTAAGGACATTTTTTGATGCACCAAGGAAAATGGATATACAGCGATAGTGGTGGCAGGCTAGTAAAATTAAACTGCCCTGCTCCCAAAAAATGACTGACGACATCTTGCGGCACTGACGAAAGATCGACAGTTTTTTTCTTCGGTATCAACAATTCAATCGGTTTAATGGGAATCATCGTAACTTCTCTAGCAGCACACGCAAAGCTTGTCCGCGATGCGAACATTGACTCTTTTGCTCAGGGCTGAGTTCTGCCACGGTTTTGCCTAAAGTCGGTATCCAAAAATGTGGATCATAGCCAAAACCATTATTCCCTTTTGGCTCAGTCACTATCTCGCCATGCCACAGTCCCTCTGCAATAACCGGCTGCGGATCATGCTCTGAGCGTACGTACACCAACACACAATAGTAATAAGCCGACTTGTCGTTCGCGGTAGCAAGCTGACTAATCAAGTGCGCATTATTACGCTGATCCGATTTAGGTTCTCCTGCAAACCGGGCAGAAAATACACCTGGCGCGCCTTGCAGCGCATTCACACAAATCCCCGAGTCGTCTGCCAAAGCGGGCAAACCCGTCAATTTGGCAGCGTGCCTAGCTTTGGTCAGCGCGTTTTCAATAAAAGTGAAATACGGTTCTTCGGCCTCGGGCACATCAAATTCAGATTGCGCGTGAAGTGTGATGCCTAGTGGCGACAATATGTGGAAAAACTCTTTGAGTTTGCCTTGATTATTCGAGGCTAAGACAATTTTTTTGGCATTCATTTTACGATTTTTTTACTAAGATAAAACATCTTCAGAGGAGGGTCTGATAACATTTAATCGGAGGTACGAACAATTCAAAAAAATATACTCATCGTGAGTATATTTTAATCGTCCATATAATCACCGGACAATAAGGCATATTTTATAAAAATAATAGGGAGTATATTAAATCTCCCTCTATATTTACATCAACAAAATCGAGACTCCGCTGACTATAACAAGCCTAATACCTGTTTCTGTAATGCAATTAAATCCGTAATACCTTCATGCGCTAAATCGAGCAAACAATCCATGGTAGCGCGATCAAATGCCACACCTTCAGCCGTGCCTTGCACTTCAACAAACTGACCTTGGTCTGTCATGACCACATTCATATCGGTGTCGCAAGAAGAGTCCTCGGGGTAGTCCAGGTCTAACAAGGGCATCCCTTGATACACACCAACAGAAATCGCTGCCACAAAATGCTTGACCGGCACGGCGGCAATCGCACCGCGCTCCACCAATTTTGAAAAAGCATCATACGCCGCCACCATTGCGCCGGTGATCGCAGCGGTACGTGTACCGCCATCGGCTTGAATGACATCGCAATCGATATGCAAGGTGCGCTCACCAAAGGCTTCCAGATCAAACGCTGCACGTAAGGAACGACCAATCAGGCGCTGTATCTCTTGCGTGCGTCCGGATTGCTTGCCTTTGGCGGCTTCACGATCCATGCGGGTATGTGTTGAACGCGGCAGCATGCCATATTCAGCAGTCATCCAGCCCTGCCCTTTACCTTTTAAAAAACCGGGCACTTTATCTTCAATACTAGCGGTACAAATAACACGCGTATCTCCAAACTCAATCAATACCGAACCTTCGGCATGTTTGGTGAAGTGACGATTAATGACGACAGGACGCAGGGCATTGGCCGAGCGTCCGCTAGGACGAGTAAATTGGGACATAGTATTTAGTGAGGCTTCAGTAAAAATGGATTGAGGTTAAGAAAATTCGTGACTATAAGTGACGACAAACAGGCGCAAACGCCATCCGGAGACAAATTAAGGCTTAGTCGTCACGCGAGACGATTTATGAATTGCGTTGCGAATTTCTGCAATCGCCTTTTCTATTTCTACCTCGTTAAACGCGTCGGCTTCAGCATTATCTGCCTCGCCAGGTGGTGGTGCTTGTATCGTCGTTGTAATTGAGCCTATGGGCAAGGTATTGGTGGAGATAATCGAGGAGTCTTCAAGCTTATCATCGCCCTCCCACATCATGGCTAATGCAGTAACATTATCGCTTTGTTTGCCAGCGATATCGACGGCGGATCGAATCAATTCCGGTACAGCGCGCACGATAGTATGGTCATTCAGGCGTTGCGCCAGCATATGATCTGGCAGCACCGACCATAAACCATCTGAACACAAAAACAGCAGATCACCCGCTTGCAAAGTCGCTCTGCGCGATAGCTCTACAATCGGCGCATTTGGCGCACCTAAGCAGTTAAATAGTTTATTGCGATCAGGATGAGTATGGCGTTCTGATGGATCAACCTTACCTTGCGCGATCAATGTCTCGAGCCGTGAATGATCCTTGGTACGCAATAAGATTTGCCCTTGGCGCATCCAGTACAAGCGCGAATCACCGCAATGCGCCCAGTAAGCGTAGCCATTTTGGATCAAGCAGGCAACGATGGTTGTGCGTGGTGTTTCAGGCAGATTGTGCATCTCCCGATACCGATGTATTTCTTGGTGTGCAGCGAAAAAACTGTCCTCCAAAAATCGCTCTGGTCGTCCTATCATCGGATGCGCATTTTGCTGGAACAAATTGCCTATTGTTTGCATGGCAATTGTTGCTGCCATCTCGCCCATAATGTGGCCGCCCATGCCGTCTGCCAGCAGCAACAGGATGACATCGCGGGTAAAACTATATCCCATGCGATCCTGATTGACTTTGCGACCGCCGATATGACTTTCTTGATAAACAGAGAAACGCATGAGATGTGTAGTGGTAATTACTATTGTTTAGGGTGAGTAACCATGAAGAGTATTGACTACTC
Organism: Undibacterium sp.; assembly: GCA_025352365.1. Taxonomy (GTDB): domain Bacteria; phylum Pseudomonadota; class Gammaproteobacteria; order Burkholderiales; family Burkholderiaceae_D; genus Undibacterium. The sequence goes on from JANXTO010000084.1 coordinate 10,935, forward strand.
TCCGATCAGACTAATTTGTATATTGCATAGCAAAGAGGATGAATCACATCAATAAAAAGACCGCACTTAATTTAAGGTATGGTCTTGTATCGTTGTATCGTCGTTCTCATTTTTTCTATTTTTAACTGTATTGAGTAAGGTCGTTACTTTGAGCTTAATCTTTTCTATTATGCTCAATTCTTTTTGCGGTTGCTTTTGAAGTTGCAAGGCTTTTTGCAAAGCGAACACGCTTTGCGGGCGTTCCAGCGGGTCCATTTTTAGACACCAGCGCACTACTTCGATCAATTCTGGCGAATACAAACCATCCAGCTTACGGTAATGGTTTTCCATCTTGTCGCCATTTTTACGCTGATCTGACGGTTGTGGCGGTGCGCCAACCATACATGCAAAAATAGATGCGCCGATGCTGTAAATATCCGTCCACGGACCAAGATTACCATTTTTAGAATACAACTCTGGAGCAGCAAAACCCGGCGTATACATCGGATATAGCT
>JANXTO010000110.1 GCA_025352365.1 Undibacterium sp.
CTACAGATGTGGTTCACGCCCACCACACCAGCGTAAAGGCACACCCCGCATTCGCACGAGGCATATCAGCCTATTGATTTACTGCTTATCGCAAGTTCACCAAGGTTTGCTGAATTTGATCTTCTGTTTTGATCGTCTGGGCATTAGCTTGATAAACTCGCTGAGCGGTAATCATGTTGACCAGTTCCGCCGTAAGATCTGTGTTTGAATCCTCAACGGCAGACGAGGTTAACGTACCTTGACCGCTAGAGCCCGGTGCGCCAATTAACGCTTGACCAGAGGTTGAAGTCTCGTTCCATTGATTATCACCAACTGACTGCAAACCATTTGGATTGGTAAAACTCGCCAGAACAACTTGCCCTAAAACTGCTGTTTTACCGTTGGTGTAACTACCAACAATCGTCCCGTCTTTAGCGGTAGTAAAACTGGACAACTTACCTGATGCAAAACCATCCTGCTTAAGCGTGCTAACGCCAAAATTAGAACCGAATTGGGTTGAGCCAGTAAAATCTAATTTGATATCAATCGGCGTTGAAATGGGTGTAACCGCGCCAGTGGTTACGGGAACAGCAACCTTTAACGCCCTCGGATCATTTGCAGAAAATGCTGGCGTTGCAGCAACCATCTTGCCCAAATTATCAAAGGTCAACTTCCCTAAGGGAATAGGAGCTGCCGGAGGCAAATAACCAATTGGCACACCATCACTTGTGGCATAAACATTCCATGTCAACGCGGCGGGATCTTTAGCAAAAAAAGTTTGCAGCTCATGTGAATTACCCAAGCTATCAAATACAGATACAGAAGTTGCATTGTTATAAGAAGTTGGATCCGTCGGTGAAAACGCTATCGGTGAAGCACCACCAGGGTTGGTCTGACGTGAATCCAGATTGACGATTGCATTTGCGACCGTGGTTTGCGCTGGCGAAATATCCGCTGTATTGATATTAATCGGCGCTGGGGAACCAGTCGATAAAACACCGTTGGCATTAGCAACATAGCCCGTTAGCTGTGCACCCTGCGCATTGACAATATTGCCGGTTTTATCTAACTGGAATTGGCCATTCCGGGTATAAGACACTGAGCCATTCGTGTTCATCCTGAAAAATCCATTGCCATTGATCGCAATATCCAAAGGATTATTCGTATTTGTCACATTACCCTGCGTAAATTGCTGGGCAATCGCGGCAACTTTAGTACCAATACCAACTTGTCCACCACCTGAGCCATTAAGAGAATTGGCATAAACATCGGCAAATTGCACTTCTGCCTGTTTAAAGCCAACTGTGCTGGCGTTAGAGATGTTATTGCCGATCACGTCTAACGATTTGGATGCCGCATTTAAGCCGCTTAAGCCTTGTTGAAAACCCATGATATTTCCCCTTATTTACTGGAATTAAATTAACTGAAGTTGAACTTAAAATGACAAGAATAGATTTTTTGCAGATTGTTCTTAATAGATTTTTCTGATATCGGCCATATTGATATCACCAATATTCGCCACACTCAATTTAACCCCTTGCGCGTTGGATGTAACGCTAGAAACAAGGCCAAAACTTAATGCAGTTGCGTCCACCGCTTTACCTGCTGAAGTTGCAGCGACAGAAAATGTGTACTGGCCGTCAGCCGCAACGCCACCAGCATCCGTACTACCATCCCAGGTCAACTGATTAAGGCCTGATGCTGTTGAGCCAAGACTAATTGTCTTCACCGTAGCACCGGCGGCATTTTTAATCGTGACATCGACCTTGTCCGCGCCCTGAACTAAATCGATGCCATAAATCGATTTACCGCTAGACAAACTAATTGCACTACCAGGTGCAATCACACCATGACCAATCATGTTGGCGGCCTGTAAATTTTGTCCGGCAATCATATTGGTGCTTAAAGTAGCAACTGCAGCATTGAGCTGATTAATCCCTGTCACCGTGGATAACTGCGCTAACTGACTTGTCACCTGAGCGTTGTCCATCGGGTTCAGTGGATCCTGATTTTTCATTTGTGTTACGAGCAAATTCAAAAATTGATTTTGCGTATCTGCTACAGTCGATTTTGTCGCTGCGGTACCGTTCTGCATCGCCAGTAAAGCTGGATCAACGGTATTAGTAATAGTAGTCATTTGAACTCCTTCATCCAGTATTAAGAGCGTTGCAAAAGTATTTTATTGATACGCTGATGTGACATTTTTAACGCAATGCTTTTAGTAATTTCGCTAATAAAAAAACTAAGTAGCATTGAACAACGTGGTTACTTACTGACCTAACGTCAACGTTTTAAGCAACAAAGTCTTAGCGGCATTCATCGTATCAACGTTGGTTTGGTAAGAGCGAGAGGCAGAAATCATATTCACCATCTCTTCGACGACATTCACGTTTGGCATCGCCACATAACCTTTTTCGTCTGCCAGAGGATGCTTTGGGTCATACATCAATTTAGGTGGATTACCGTCTTCAACGACCTCTTTTACCTTGACGGATGTGGCAGTGGCATCGCCAGAGGGTACGGCACTAAAAACTACCTGCTTGGCTTTATAGGGCTGACCGTTTGAGCTGGTTACGCTATCGGCGTTGGCTAAATTACTAGACACCACATTCAATCGCTGTGCCTGGGCACTCATGGCAGAGCCTGCGACATTAAAAATATTAAACAAGGACATAATAATTACCCCTGGATAGCGGCTAACATGCCACGAATCTGCATATTAATCATAGTAAGGCTGGCCTCATAACGCAAAGAATTATCTGCAAATTGATTACGTTCCACATCCATATCTACCGTATTACCGTCTATGTTGCTCTGCGATGGATTACGATAAAGTAACTGGCTGCCGCCTGCACTATTTTGTCCATCAAGGTGATTTGGTGAGGTTTTCGCCAACTCTGTTGGAGATTGATTTCCCGTTTGACGCATTGCATTGCTTGCTAAATTGCCATTTTGATTGACGGCAACGCCAGTCGATGTTGCAGTCGTCGCATTATTTAAAGCATTATTCATCGCGGACGAAAAATCGATATCGCGCGCTTTATAATTGGGCGTGTCGGCGTTAGCGATATTGGATGAAATCAATTGCTGACGCTGCCCTCTGACAGATAGCGCAGTTTCTTGAAAACGAAAATAATCGTCGATTCTGTTAGCCATATTCCCTCCAATTACGATCTGCTTTAGTGCGGTTTTAGCTTGATAACAACGCAATAATTTAAGTAAAAGCAATATCAGCGGCTGTTTAAACGGTTTTTGATGCTTTGCATATTATCCCCACGAAGACAAGTCCAATCATCTAAAAAGAAGACCAAAATACCGTCTATTCCTCGATTTACTTTCCGAGATAAAAACTACAATTTGATTCAATGCTTCCACCGAGAATCTAATGAAAAAGCGATCAATATCGAGATCAATGCTAGCCATCTTAAGCATCATCTTGAGCACGCAAGTCGTTGCCGAGCCAAACAACGCTCAACAAAATCCTTTGGCGGTGCGGGAGGCAGCAGAAAACTTTTTAAAAACACAGTCCGCAGGCCAATCTGGCGATGTGCGTATTAGCGTTGGGTCACTGGATAGTCGCTTGAACTTAGCTGCATGCCCTAATTTATTGCCATTTCTACCTCAGGGAAGTAAACCTTGGGGCAAGATTACGGTAGGAGTACGCTGCGCAGAACCAACTCCTTGGATTGTGTATCTGACAGCAAATGTGCAAATTACTGGCGATTACTATGTCACTGCGGGATCTTTGGCGATAGGACACGTCCTGACATCCTCGGATCTAACCAAAACCAAAGGAGAACTATCAAGCCTCCCAAATGGTGTTGTGACAAATCCAGAACAAGCAATAGGCAGGTCAATAACGACATCCGTCACGTCGGGTACTACATTAAGAGGAGATATACTAAAAAATCCTCCGGTAGTACAACAAGGGCAATCCGTGCGTGTAACCAGCACGGGTAAAGGATTTCAGGTGGCGACTGACGGACAGGCATTAAACAATGCAAGCGAAGGACAAGTAGCAAAAGCGAAGACAATGTCAGGTCAGGTAGTTAGCGGAATAGCCAGAGCTGGCGGAGTTATTGAGGTCACATACTGAACTGGGATTACCTTGTAGAACGATATTTCCTTGCTCAAGGTTAAAGTTTAAAATAACACGGCCGATATACATAACGTAGATGTATATAAATCCGAATAAAGAGGGTAACGCTGTGAAAATTAATGACGCACTACAAAGTACGCCGGCAGTACCAACTGGGACTCAGGTTCGTACTGATCGTTCGCCCGACAAAGCAGAGGTAGCAACGACGCCTTCGCATACGGTGCAGATCTCGCCCCTGTCGACGCAATTGCAGGCTTTACAAAACACTCAGGCTAGTAGCGGTGTGTTTGCAACAAAAAAAGTGGAAGAAATTAAGCTCGCCATTTCTGAAGGACGCTTCCAGGTCAATTCAGAAAAAGTAGCTGATGGCTTGCTTGAGACTGTTAAAGATTTATTAAACTCTAGAAAACAATCGTCATGAACCTCTCCAGCGCAAAACTACTCCAATTAAATCAATGCCTTAAAGATGAAGTC
>JANXTO010000085.1 GCA_025352365.1 Undibacterium sp.
CCTAATTTAGTGGTGAAAAATGGATCAAATATGCGTCCGACATTGGCCGCAGGTATGCCTTTGCCGTTATCGCTGACCACAATTTCCACTCTATCTTCTTCAAACAACTTGGCAGAAATATCCACCACACCGCGGGTGTCACCTTCAAAAGCATGAATAAACGCATTGTTAATCAGATTGGTCAACACTTGCCCCAGAGGACCGGGGTAACTATCCAGAATAATTTTAGGCGGAATCGTATACACCACCTCATGCCGGGTCTTGCGTATGGTCGGACCAAGAGTAAGCACAATTTCTGCAATGGTTTCATCCAACACAAACAAACGACAATTGGCACTGGTCTGATCAACAGCAACTTGTTTAAAGCTGACGACTAGTTCGGACGCTTTACCAAGATTGCGCATCAAAATATCTGTGCCATTGCGCGTATTTTGTAAAAACTCGTCCAGAGTGGAACGCCGCATCCCAGTCTTCATCCCGGCGATGATTTGCTCGGTATGCTGCTGCAAAGTGCTGGCAATCGTCACGCTGGTACCGATGGGCGTATTGAGCTCATGCGCGATGCCTGCCACCAAGGAGCCGAGTGCGGCCATTTTTTCGGTGCGTAACAGCTCATGCTGCGCCCGCTGGAGATTCTCTAGCACGATCGTCAACTCAGAATTGGCCACCTCAAGTGCGTTAGTTCGTTCTGATACCCTGCGCTCTAAACTGCTATTGAGGGTACGAATTTCTGATTCGTTATGGCGTTTTTCGGTGATATCTTCTTGCACCAGTACCAATAAAGATTCTTCACTCAGACGTATTAACCTGCCAGAAATATTACACAGCAGGATTTTTTCCTGATGACCACAATGTAGCCATGCTTCGTAATCATGGATCTCGCCATGATGTTCTACGTTTTGCATTACGGCATCTAAATCTTCTTTATTTCGCCACAGCGCAAGTTGTTTTTCTGGGCTATTTAAGATGTCATCATGCGACCAGCCAAATTGTCTGACCCAGGCATCATTGACATCAATCATCGTGAAACTGGTTGTTTTACGAAATACCGTCATAGCAACCGGAGAGGCATGAAAAATCGCGGTGAATTTTTCTTCGGTAAAACGTAAGGCTTGCTCTGCACGCAAACGATCATTTAATTCTTGTTGGAGTATCTCATTTTTCAGATCGCGCTCTGAAAGCAAAGCGCCCAGATCAAGCCGCATTTTATCTAGGCTATCGGCAAAGCTGCCAATCTCATCCTTGCGATGCCAGATCACCGCTTTGTCCAGTTTGCCACGAGCCAGATCGGCAGTAATATTTTGCAGTGCCTGCAATGGATGTACGATCCTGCGCTCAAATAACAGCAGGATAAAACCAAATGAAATTAAAACCTGCGCAAGGATTGCGCCGCCCAACTTCAAGAAATCAATCAGTAAATCGTGATCCAAACGCCCTGTACTCAGTTCGATAACGACCTTACCGATTTGCTTATTATTTAAAAAAATCGGACGTTCTTCATGCATGACCTCGCCGATGCGTCGCTCGGCGATTTCGCTATGCACAAACTGGCTTCGGGATTCATCTTCGACGGTGACTTGCAGAACTGCCGGGTCACGCATGACGGCTTTAACAAATTGGGTAGCGACTTCTTTATCGACATTCCAGACCGGAACCGCCATCGCGCTGGATAGCATGTCCGCGTATTGCGACATTGGGGTACGCACACGTAGATCCAACTCACGCTCGTACCGGTCCACTAGCAAAAATCGTCCGACGACCAAGGCTGGCAGTAAGATTCCTAATGCGACGCCTAAAATCAGAATTTGACGAAGTGAAAGTTTTCCCAACATGAGCCTTGTAGAGTTACTTATTAAGTTACCAGTTGCCATAGCCTGTTGCCATATACAGTTTTATTTTCGCTGCAAGGAAACGACTGGCATTCACCGAATTTTGCAGAGTTCGCCGTTAGCTATTTTTGCAAAAAGAGCCTGATTAACAGACATTCACTCAGATATATGCATAGCGTCTTGAACACCTCAGTCACTTTTTTTACGCCAGAGCTGAATGTTATTTTCAATTAATTTATCCATCACATTCTGCTTGGTCAATTTGATCATTGCCTTCGCAACGCGCCCGCGCATTTCTCCGGTATTACATGGCGATTTGTGCGAGAAAGTTAAAAATAAGCCCTCATTACTAATCGCTGGCGTGACTATTTTTAAGCCGGTGATATTCAGCTTAGCCACGTAGGCGAGGCTTGGATCTTCCTCATAAATCAGATAATCTGAGCGCGATAAAGTCAACATTTTTAATGCTGATTCCAGACTAGCAACGGTAGCTATTTTCAATGATTCCTTAGCATAATGATCGAAATCGTCACCGAAGCTATTATTGATCACCGTGACTCCCTGTTTGCCCTGCAGATCGCTCCACCTCTTATAGTTGAGAGACTTATTTGCTTTTGTCCAGATTACAGAATGCGTTTCACGGAAAGCCGGATAAAAATAATCCATGTAATCCAGTCTGGGTTGAGTGAAAAAAGCCCCCGCAATCAAGTCAATACGACCAAGCTTAGCCTCCTCCTGCACGCGCCCCCAAGTACCAACATATTTGACTTCAATCGGTATGCCTAACTCTTTTGATAATAACTGCATTAAATCGGCATTTGCACCGATTAACCTGCTTTCATCGCTGGGGTCACGCCATAAATAAGGAGGATATTCTGGATTGCCTGCTGCAATCAAGGCTTTACACGATTCAGCTTGCGCATTTGAACCAGAAAAACAGGCGCAAACCAAGGCGAGAACACTGAACAACTTTAGTCCTGACAGTGGCTGTATTTGCTTGTTGCTTAACATTGAACAGTCCCTTGTTTTTATTGGGATAATGAGCGTCTAGTCTAACGACTGGATTTGGTATTTACAAGAACGATCTAGGCGTAGGGCAATAAAATACTAAGAAGCAACGAAAATGAGCAAGATAGAAAACTGAAATGTAAAGTTAGTTTCGCCACTGTTTGCGATCCCATGATGACCCCAACCAAGACTTGCAAGCAAGCTTAGCCCTCGCTCCTGTCAATAGAGCAAACCTTGTGAGCTTATTAGTATCCACGAAGGCTCTGATTACATTATCGATTGAAAATACTCTGCCCATCTCCAGCCTACGCAAATCGCCTCGCTTGATCATCTCTGCAAATTTGCGTAAGTCGCTAACAAGAATACTCAAAAAATTAACGGCGGATAATGCTATCGCCACTGTTTCTGACCAGATCACCGCTACCGAATCCTGGATCATGGTCGAAATTAAAAGTGCTTTTATCGCCATTATCATATTGCACCGCGACTACCCAGACTTTGGACGATTTTGCTTTTTGCTCAATTTTACGACCAGCATAGGCACCGCCCGCTGCACCAGCAACCGTTGCCAGATCGCGCCCGGTGCCATTACCGACCTGATTACCTAATAGTGCACCGGCCACACCGCCGGCAATTAAGCCTAAAGCGCTACCTTCTCCCTCTTTATCACTCACATTGACCGATAGCACACGACCGCAGCCAGCGCAGCTTGCGCCCGACTTGGTTGATACGGTGACTGCCTGCATATTCGATTTTGCGGTAGCCAATGCATTGTTATATTCGGTCTTGGCATCCCGCAGACATTGCATGCGCGAAGCGGATGTACTCTCTTCTGCACACAACTTTTTATCATCAGCATATCGAGTTGCCGCTCTTTTAGTATCTTCAGTATATTGCTGCTTAGAACTGATTGTTTGTGCATGAGCACCTATGTTTACACCTAAAAGTAGCAGGCACAACACGGGGGAAATTAAGGCGTTTTTTTTCATGTTAGAACTCCCGGATAAATTAAAGGATGGAAAAGCGAAGAACTTCCAGTAATACGGCATCATCAATAACAAGCATGTCAGCTTTGTCGTCGTATAAGCCAGTTCAGGTAAAACACGGCACAGAGCGCCGTCATTTTATATAAAAGGCATGGCATACAATGTGCATACCTTTTTTATGAATTATTTTTATAATTTGTTTTTATAAAATATGTTGATGAAACACGAACACAATAGCACTATAGAAGCGCAATGCAAAAAACATGCGCACCGAAAAACATCCCAGCTTTCGTTATAGCAAACTCATGCGTACCCTGCACACAAAAATTCAACACACAGATCATATCGATGGCGAATTAGTTTTACCTTTTCAGATACGCGAAAAAAGTCGCTTTCGCGCTACCCTCACTTCAGGCGAGGATATTGCCTTACTCACGGTGCGTGGTAGCGTCTTGCGCGATGGCGATCTGATCGCTAGCGAAGACGGCTTCGTCGTCAAAATCGTCGCTGCGGCAGAATCGACTTATAAAGTCGTTTGCGATTCGGCCCAGGCTTTGTTGCGCTGTGCGTTCCATTTAGGTAACCGGCACACACAAGCTCAGGTTGGTGATGGTTTTTTAAGAATCCGCCACGACAATGTACTTAAAGAGATGTTAGAAGGTTTGGGCGCTCAGGTAGAGGAAGAACTTGCTGCATTTGAGCCAGAAGCCGGTGCTTATGGCGGTGGTCATCATCATGGCGATGACGGTCATCAGAACAATCCACTTGCACCTATCCCGCTACGTCAAAAAATACATCGTCCTTCGGACAAAAACTAATACGCCAAGCTGATGATACAAACCACTGCATTGCTGCATTTGCTGCAACTTGCCAGCCCTTCTCTGCCGGTTGGCGCTTATAGCTATTCTCAAGGCTTAGAGAGTGCGATTGAACAAGGTCTGGTGAAAAATTCAGCTACTGCCAGACTATGGATATCGCAGCAATTAGTCGAGGTACTAGCCTGTTTTGAAGCGCCGATTTTGTGGCGACTGCTGCACGCTTTTGAAAAACGCGATCAGGCTACGATCAGTCTATGGACCGAACATTTTTTGGCGGCGCGGGACACCGCAGAATTTCGGGCGGAGACTGTACAAATGGGGTATTCACTAGGCAAACTATTGGTAGATTTAAAACTGGACGACAACCAAGTTGATCCGGCATTGCTGGCTTGTTTGCAAAGTCTGAGCGAAGTCCCATTCCCCACAGCATTAGCATGTAGCGCGGTTGCGTTGAAAGTACCTGCCGAGGCAGCATTACTCGGCATGTTATTTTCATGGGCAGAAAATCAGGTGCTAGTGTGCGTCAAATCCGTGCCACTGGGACAAGTCGCGGGACAAGCCCTGTTACTCAGTTTGACTGAGGCATTAGAGGCGGCGGCAAAAACCGCGCAAACTCTGAACGACGATGAATTATCCAGCTGGGCACCAGGATTATCTCTGCTATCGATGCAGCATGAAGTGCAATATAGCCGCCTTTATCGATCTTAGCGCTCCTAACGTCAGCATCATACTTACCGAATTTACATTTTTGAGAGTCCATATGAATTCCGATTTCAATACCCAAATCAGTACCAAAATCAGTACTCAAATCAACACGCAAACCAACTCAAAAATAAGTGCACAAGCATCAAATCCGTTGCGCGTCGGCATCGGCGGCCCGGTAGGTTCGGGCAAAACGGCACTGTGCGAAATGTTATGTAAAGCCATGCGTGACGACTACGAGATGGCGGTCATCACTAACGACATCTACACCAAAGAAGATATGGAAATCCTGTTACGCGCGGATGCCTTACCGGCAGAACGTTTGATGGGAGTAGAAACCGGCGGCTGTCCCCACACAGCGATCCGCGAAGATGCGTCCATCAATCTGGAGGCGATCTCAAGGATGTGCGCTGATTTTCCTGACTTAGATTTAATTCTGGTGGAGTCTGGCGGCGATAATCTGGCCGCAACTTTTAGCCCTGAATTATCTGACTTAACGATCTATGTGATCGACGTCGCTGGCGGTGAAAAAATTCCACGCAAAGGCGGGCCGGGCATCACCCGCTCTGATTTATTGATCATCAATAAAACAGACCTGGCGCCACACGTCGGAGCCAATTTAGACATCATGGCGCAAGATGCCAAGCGCATGCGCGGTGATCGTCCGTTTATTTTTACAAATTTAAAAACGGGTGATGGCGTGACGCAAATAATGGAGTTTATTTGCCGTGAAGGCTTATTGAAAAACTGAATGCCTTGTTTAGATAATTGAGGTAACTAAATAGTAAAACAGCGACTTTTTTCCGCCGCTCAAAAAAACAAATGAGCCGATTCGGCTCATTTGTTTTTAGATCAGATCCAGATTACAACTTAGACTGTATCAATTTACCCAACTTCTCAATCCCTTCATTAATCCGCTCTGGCGATACAGTCACAAAGCTCAAACGCAAGGTATTTGTGGCCGGATTATCTGCATAAAACGGCGCACCAGGAACGAATGCCACATTCTGCGCAATCGCTTCATCCAATAACTGTTTGCTATTGACGTGCGCAGGCAAGGTCACCCAGATAAACATACCACCCTCTGGACGCGTCCATGTCACGCTGGCTGGAAAATGCTTTGTCATCGCGGCGAGCATCACATCGCATTGACCTGAATAAAAATGACGGATTGTCGGAATATGTTCGTTCAGGAAGCCATCTTTGATCACTTCGTACACCACCATCTGAGTCAGCGTAGACGTGTGTAAATCGGCGGCTTGTTTTGCCTGCTCCAATTTACGGATCAACGGCGCCGGACCGACGACATAACCGAGACGAATACCAGGCGTAAGGATTTTGGAGAACGAACCCATGTAGATCACGCCATCGGGATTCATCGTCAGCATTTTTGGTAAAGGCTCACCGCTGTAACATAAATCGCCATACGGATTATCTTCAATCAAAGGCAAACCCAGACGTGCGCAGGTATCGACTAATTCGTAGCGACGTTCAACCGATAAAGTTAGGCCAGTCGGATTCTGGAAGTTAGGCAAGGCATACAATAAACGCGCGCCCTGTCCTTTTGCCGCAACTGACGACGGCAACAAACCATGCACATCACCATCGACAGAAACATACTCAGGCTGGTACAAAGAAAATGCCTGCAAAGCACCGAGGTAAGTCGGCGTCTCAACCAAGATCTTGCTACCCTTGTCGATCAACACTTTACCGAGCAAATCCAGACCTTGTTGTGAACCCGAGACCATCAAAATCTGTTCTGGCGAAATTTTAGTCACATCGTTGGACAAAGAATCCGCTATGAATTGACGTAAAGGCGCATAACCATCGGTCGGTCCGTATTGCAATGCCGACTTCCCTTGCTTGGATAAAACCAGATCAAACGCTGCCCGCATGCGGTCAATTGGAAACGTCTCTGGCGACGGCAAACCACCGGCGAAAGAAATCACTTCTGGACGCATCGTGACTTTCAAAATTTCACGGATCACGGAGCCTTGCAACTGCTCTGCACGCTCAGAAAATTTCCACTGCATGGGGCTAGGATTTTCAAGTTTCATACTGGTCTCATTCACTCTGTATTTTTATGTTGTACTGTTTTTATCATCGGTCAATTGTCTACGTTAATCTGGATGACTTCAGATTAATTTTGAGTTCATCAACCTAGGCAATCTCAGCAATCAATTCAATTTCAACGCAAGCGCCCATCGGGATTTGTGCTACGCCGAAAGCGGAACGCGCATGCTTGCCTTGCTCGCCAAAAATCTCACCAAACAATTCTGATGCGCCGTTTGTAACTAAGTGCTGCTCTGTGAAGTCGCCAGTTGAATTGACCAGACTCATGACTTTAACAATCCGTTTAACGCGATTCAGGTCGCCGCCACAAGCGGCTTGCAGGGTAGCGATCAAGTCAATCGCTACTGCACGGGCGGCAGCTTTACCTTCTTCAGTGCTGATGTTTTTGCCTAATTGACCAACCCAAACTTTGCCATCTTTTTTTGCAAGATGACCGGACAAAAACACAGTGTTACCAGTTTGTGCATACATAACATACGCAGCGGCCGGCACAGCGACTGCTGGTAACTCAATATTCAAAGCTTGGAGTTTTTCGTAAAACGACATGGTGATTTCCAAAAAAGTTGTGGCGTATGCCTGACTCGGTGCAATGTAGTGCAAAAAGCAATCTCAGCAATGACTAAACTACTTGGTGAAATTGCTAATGAGAACCAAGGCAAGTGCCTGATTTTATAGAGTGAAGCGGAACAATTGTTTTCACTGGCAGACCTCCATTGTAAGCCCCTCATCACCCGATTAACACCCCCAATTACAGACGATCCGCTTGATTTAATTTGGAGGCCTGTCTCTTTTCAACACGACTACCGATGATTCTTCATCGGTCTGCCGATTGCCAATAACGCTATCGCTGCCAGCCAATTGGTATTGGGCGAGAATTCGTCGCTTATATCATCACTGATAACATCGACTGCGTCATCACTTATAAGGTCAGCATCCACATCGCCGTCAACGCTAATGCCAATCCCATCACGAGATTAAAATTTCTCAGACGATTACCGACTAGCAACCAGTTGCGCAAACTTTGCCCCATCCATGCCCAAGCGAGAATACTCAGCGCACTCGGAATGGTAAATCCCAGACTCATCCAAGCCATACGGACAACAAAATCAGCATGCCCTATGGCATAAGTTGAGGTCGCGGCGACCAGCATCATCCATGCTTTGGGGTTAACGATCTGAAACAATGCAGCTTGCGGAAGACTTAAAGGTTTAATCGCATCGCTGGACGACAGCTGGCGTGAGAAACATAGCTTAAAAGCCAGGTACAAAAGATAAGCAATACCCGCCAGCTTCATACCCCAGACTAGATAAGGGCTGGCTTGCAAAATAGCGATGCCGCCCAAACCGACCACCCACATCAGCACCACAAAGCCGATTGGCACACCCGCCACCTGTGGTAAGGCGGCACGCAGTCCATGATTAACACCAGTGGTTGCAGCGATTGCCACATTAGGGCCAGGCGTAAAAGAAGCGATCCAGGCAAAGGTGGTAAAAGCCAGCACTTCAGCAAATTGTATTTGAGCAAATGGCATCACAAATTTCCTATTCAATAAAATATACTAGAGGGGTGTAATTTTTAATGTCCAATGATTATTTGCACAATAAGGTATATTTATTCACATACTCCCCTATTTTTTAATTTTTTCTTTATGGATATAAGGTAAATATTTTCAGTATCGTTGGAGGGGCGCCATACATACCGCTTCATCTGGCAACTTCCCCAATCTCACCGCGGGTCGCAAATTGTTTCCGCCCTGATTGCGTCATCGGTGCGCCGGAAGGACACTACAGGCTCAAACTGTTTACTCAAGAACAAGCCTGAACTCTGATGAGTTAAAGACGTTTGCTCAGGCAGGCTATTTTCGATAATAGGACAAATTTGGATCTCACTAGCTTGACGATCTGCCTCAATTACCACTCGTTTCAGCGGCGGTATCATCAAACTCTGCCCCTTCGATAACCAGTAATCATAGGCATCATTCTCAATCGTAATCCACACCAAACCGCATTCGATTTGCAAGCACAGCGCCGATTCGGCAGACACAGATAACAAGCCATTTGGTGGTAGCGTCAGTAATGTATTGGCGGTGAGAATTTTCATAGCATTCCTTGCAGATTGGTGTAGGAGTTGTGCTATCCTAGCCGCAAAAACCAATACAGTACCAGTACAATAAAAACGATAATTCACGCACTGTTACGGTCTTTTTCCCGATACACCTATCCGATTGGCAGGCATCCTATGATTAACGGTAGCAGGAATAGCGATACAAATGGCAGCACGAGTGGCGACAAGAATCGAGGCACAAATGTGAGCGCAATCGGAAGCACGAATCGAAGCATAATTTCGCGCGATTCTGGCGGCTCTCTGGTCGAGCAAATTGTCCGTAACGTTGCTACCCGTATCGACGACAAATTGCTACGCACCGGTGCGCGGATGCCGTCGATCCGGCAGTTTGCGGACGAACAGCGCGTCTCGCGCTTTACGGTGGTTGAGGCTTACGACCGGCTGGTCGCCAAGGGTTATCTGGAATCACGTCGCGGCTCGGGCTTTTTTGTGCGTGAGCGTGCGTCGATGATCAACAGCAATAACGCTAATAATGCTGCAGAGGCTTTGCCATCAGGGCAACAACTCGATGTGGTGTGGCTGGTGCGGAATATGTTCCGCCAATTGCCGCCGCAAAAAATGCCGGGCGCCGGTCTGCTGCCGCACGACTGGCTGGATGGTGAACTGGTGGCGAATGGTTTGCGTGCGATTAGTCGCCTTAATCAAAACCTGCTGCTGCATTACGGTACGCCGCAGGGTTTTTTGCCGCTACGCCAGCAACTACAGTTAAAACTGGCTGAACTGGAAATCGCCGCAGCACCAGAACAAATCATCATGACGACGGGTGTTACGCAGGCGCTGGATTTGGTGGCACGCGAATTTACTCGCCCCGGTGACACGATTTTTGTCGATGATCCCGCCTGGTTTTTGATGTTTGCCTCATTTGCGATTTTGGGTGTCAAAGTGATTGGCATACCGCGCTTGCATGATGGTCCTAATGTGGTCAAGCTAGCCGAACTGGCGGCGCTGCATAAGCCCAAGCTCTATATAATTAATTCTGTCATGCATAACCCGACCTCCACGTCCCTGTCGGCGGCCAAGGCGTTTCAGGTATTGAAGACGGCAGAAGAACATGATTTTATGGTGGTGGAAGATGATATTTACTGCGACATGCATCCCGGTCACGCGGTGCAAGCGGCGACACGTATCGCCGCCTTGGATCAATTAAATCGTGTGATTTATCTGGGTGGATTTTCCAAAACTCTCGCTGCCAATCTGCGCGTAGGATTTATCGCCACCTCACATGAATTAGCTGTGCGCTTGTCGGACCGTAAGATGTTATCCACGCTGACTACGACAGAGATCGGTGAGCGTGTCGTGTATAAAATTTTATCAGAAGGTCACTACCGCAAACACGTAGACCGCATCCGCGTCAAACTGGATTCTGTACGGGACGACGTGACTAAGCGGGTAGAAAATCTTGGGATGAAAGTTGATTACCGCACACCTGCCGGCATGTTTTTGTGGACTGATACCGGCTGCGACACCAATGTACTGACCGAGAAGGCAATGGAGCAAGGTTTTCTGCTAGCACCCGGTAGCTTGTTCTCCCCCAATCAACTGCCCTCCACCAAGATGCGCATCAACATTGCTGCGATGTCTGATCCTGATGTGTGGGCGTTTTTAGAGAAAGAAATTAAGTAATAGACCCTATTTCGCTGATATCCACCAGGCCTCACCTGCATGTGGCTTGATCATGCTGAGTTGCTCCCCCATTTGCGGTGTGCTGATAGGGACATTCCGCGCCTCAGCCAAGGCTGTAATACGATCAAACGGCTCATGCCAGACATGTAGCGACAGATCAAACGTGCCGTTATGAACCGGCAGCAAATGTTTACCGCGCAAGTCAAGATGTGCCTGCAAAGTCTGCTCTGGCTGCATGTGGACATCTGGCCACTGGTGATTGTAGGCGCCAGTTTCTATCATAGTCAGATCGAAGGGACCGAACTTATCGCCGATCTGTTTAAACCCGTCAAAATAACCACTGTCACCACTAAAAAACAGCTTGAGATTCTGCTCGGCCTCTCCATGGGTTTCACGGATTACCCAAGACGACCAAAGAGTTTGATTGCCATCGTTGAGACCGCGACCGGAAAAATGTTGTGCTGGCGTCGCTGTCAATTCAATCCCGTCAACAGTGGTGCTTTGCCACCAATCCAATTGCTGTACTTTACTGGCTGCGATACCCCATTTAATTAAGGTATCACCCACACCCAGCGGCGTTAAAAAGTGTTCGACTTTATCGGCTAGCTGTAACACTGCAGCATAGTCCAGGTGATCATAATGATCGTGCGACAAAATCACACCCTTGATCGGTGGCAGGTCTGCAATACTGATCGGTGGCTGATGGAAACGTTTTGGACCCATCCACTGGAACGGTGATGCCCGCTCGGAAAATACAGGATCAGTCAGCCAAAATTCGCCACGCAGTTTCAGCAATAAAGTGGAATGCCCCAGACGAAATAAGGACTGATCCGGCGCAGCCAGCAATTGCTGATGCGTCAAAACCTGCACTGGGATTTGACCTGCCGGTATGGTGTTGGCAGGTTTATTAAAAAGGAAGGTCAAAGCGATTTGCACAGTTTTGAAAAAACTCGTCCTTTGTATTTGCACTGGATTTCTATACTTGCCATCTTCGTGCCGCAGATAGCGCATCTTGTCTTGCGTATTGTCAGCCACATTGCTCAACACCACCTTAGTTGAGCTGTCTGCCGGGAATGTGCCAATTGCCATAATCAGATGTCCTGTAAGCAAAATAAAATCGAAAGTACCAAGCATTGCATCGAACGGAAATTAAGGGCGAATGCCTAAACACAGCAAACATACCAAATAATTACACTACACAGTGTAGTTTTAAATTCGCAAGAAGTAAACTACTTAGTGTAAAATAATTTCTATCCCTTTATGCCCTCATTCATCTGCTCTGAACGCTAAGTCCATGCCAATTCCACAACGCCTGACCGATCGCAAGCGCGAAGCAATATTGCAAGCGGCTATTGCTGAATTCCGTACTCACGGTTTTGAAGCCACCAGCATGGATAAAATCGCCGCCAGCGCCGAGGTTTCTAAGCGCACGGTATATAACCATTTCCCCAGCAAAGATGATCTGTTCGCCGCTATCTTATTACAGCTATGGCAAAACAGCGCCAGCCAGCGCGAGGTGGTTTATCGCACCGACATCCCCTTGCGTGATCAGCTAATCGACTTGATGCAAGAAAAAATGCAGATGCTCAACGATGAGCACTTTATCGCGTTGGCACGTGTCGCTATTGCGGCCACCATCCACGCGCCAGACCGCGCACAAGAGATGGTCGCCAAATTAGGAGAAAAAGAAGAAGGCGTTACAGGCTGGATCAGAGCAGCACAAGTCGATGGTAAGCTTAAAGCAGTTGATCCGGCATTTGCAGCCCACCTGCTACAAGGTCAATTAAAAACCTTCGCATTCTGGCCACAAATCACCATGGGGCAAGCGCCTTTGGATAAGGCTGCTCAAGTGCAAATCGTAGAAGCTGCGGTGGATATGTTTTTGGCTTATTTGGGTCAGTCTTAAAATCTTACAACAGCGTTGTTTATTAGCTCAGCAGCCAGTACGAGCCGCCCACTCACATCAACGCAATCAAATTGTGTGATAAATTCATATCTTCGTTTTATCGTCCTTGCCATTTCATTTTTATCGATCACTCAAAGCTACCCGTGCAAGCCACATTCAATACGATGAAAAACGCCTCTACTTCCATCTGCGCATCCACAACAGCGCGCCGGTTGTTTGTCGTATTCAGCTTGTCATATACACACATATGCAGTGACAAGCTTTGTTGTCGCTGTTGATCCTGATCTAGTTACAACTACTCCAAAAATTCACCGTTTTTTAGCTGTAGCAATCACGGTGTACGTCTGCTGTTTATTTTCGATTTTTTATACTCTCTATGCATCTCTGTCTCTATGACAACTGGGAGCGTCAGCTTCGCCAATTTACCCCACTGCGCCAGGATTGGGTTGGTCTGTATTGCTGCGGACCTACCGTGTATGACTATGCGCATATCGGTAATTTACGCACTTATTTGTTTGAAGATATTTTACGTCGCACCTTAGAATTTAACGGTCACCAAGTCCGTCATGTCATCAACATCACTGACGTCGGCCATCTGGTGTCCGATGCGGATGATGGCGAAGACAAAATGGAAAAAGGCAGCCGCAAAGCGGGAGAATCTGCCTGGGACATTGCGGAAAAATTTACTAGCGCGTTCAAAGCCGACTTGCTCAGCCTGAATATGCTGCCCCCTACCATCTGGTGCAAGGCAACTGATCATATCGCTGAGCAAATCGACTTTATCGCCACCATAGAACAAAAAGGCTACACCTACACCACCAGCGACGGCGTATATTTCGACACATCCAAACAAAATGATTACGGCTACCTGGCACGACTCAATCGAGATGGTATTGAGGCGGGAATCCGTGTTGAACTGGGTGAAAAAAAACACCCTACCGATTTTGCGCTATGGAAATTCAGTCCGGCAAATGAACAGTGTCAGATGGAATGGGATAGCCCTTGGGGACGTGGATTTCCAGGCTGGCATATTGAGTGCTCTGCGATGGCTAGCAAATATCTGGAACCGTGGTTTGACATCCATTGCGGCGGAGAAGATCACATCGCGATTCATCACAGCAACGAGATTGCACAGAACCAAACATGCCATGGCACTCGTCTTGCTAATCATTGGATGCATGGCTATTTTTTGCAAATCGATGCAGGAAAAATGTCTAAATCTAGCGGCGATTTTTTGCGTCTGCAAACTCTGATTGACCAGGAGATTGATCCGCTGGCATACCGGTTTTTGTGCTTGTCGGCACACTACCGCAGCCAGATGAATTTTAACTGGGATGCATTGGAGGCAGCTCAAACAGCATTGGGCAGATTACGTGAGACTTACTTTGCGTTACCTTAAGGTGGCGCGGCTGACAGCAACTACGTGTCACGCTTCCAGACTGAAATCAATCAGGACCTGAATCTCCCCAAAGCACTTGTCATCCTTTGGGAAGTTCTAAAATCAGATTTGAATGACGCAGATAAAAAAGCGACTCTCGATCAATTTGATCTTGTCTTAGGATTAGGATTGGCAGATTGGAAGCCAACAGTACTCACCATACCCGCCGAGGTAACTGCGCTGGCAGAGCAACGTCAAATTGCCCGTAGCACAAAGAACTGGGCAGAGGCAGATCGACTACGTGCAGCCATACATAGATTAGGGTATGAAGTAGAAGATAAAGCAGATGGGATGCAGATAAAACCTGGAACAGGTAGTTGAGCGCTCGTCAGTATAATTAAGTAGTTGATTCCATTGACTCAGGTCAGTATTCTCACTATCACCGTTCTGGTGAGAGTGCTACAACGGATTAATTTCGATATGACCATGCACCTTGTTGCGACCAAGCGCCCGCCCTCAGAAAAATCAGATTTGCTAAGGTTTATCCGGCAAGATCACTCAGTTTGTGAAATTGAAATGCCACGCCAAGGTGTGCTGCCGCATGATCTGGTTCATTTTGTGGTTGAAACCGGGCTAAAACTCAGTGACGGTTTTTTAAGTATGGTGGCGCAAGGTGCCGATGCACAGTTTGTCATGGAGCTGACCCACGACACTCAGCGCCGGGATGTTGAACGGGGCGCAATGCAAGCCGAGGCGATTGTTGAGGCATTGCAGACACAACTCTGGAGCGGTAATTTTGATCACGACGCGTTTGCTTATGGACTGCAAACGGCGACTGGGGCACGCAATATTGAGGCGCCAGCAGCACCGGCAGAGAGTCTGGGGCGGGCTCTGTTCCAGCAAGCAGTGGGGCTAAACGCGATATGGTCGCAGATTAAACCATATGAAAAACTGGAACTCCGGTTTTAAACAAATCGCCACGACATCCTACGTTCAGCATCTATTTTTGTCTTTTCCATCTAAACTCCCCAATTTGCTTAATTAGAACAATAATTAAAAAAATGGGGAGTATTTTTAATTATCCAGAGAATAATTGGACAATAAGGCTAATTTACCTTGTACTACTACCCAGTATATAAATTAGCCGCAATCAACATCTTGAAATATCCCAACTTAGCCGCATAACTGCCAAGCAAAATCTCTATGGATTTCATCAAATCGGGACTTGCACAAAATCGCTCTGACAAAATCGGTGTGAGCAGGTCGTCAGACGATGCTGTGTGAGGTCGCCAGGGTAATTTTTTAAAATTCTACAGTCATAAAAAATATTAAGAGGGAATTATGTCCGACCAAAAACAAACAATGGGCTTTCAAGCTGAAGTCAAACAATTGCTGCAATTGATGATCCACTCGCTGTATTCCAACAAGGAAATTTTCTTGCGCGAATTGATCTCTAACGCATCTGATGCCGCTGATAAACTGCGTTTTGAAGCGATCAACAATGCCGCCTTGTATGAAAGTGATCCTGAACTCAAGATCAAAGTCAGCTTCGATAAAGCTGCACGCACCATCACCATCGCCGACAACGGCATCGGTATGACACGCGAAGAAGCGATTGCGCATTTAGGTACCATTGCCAAGTCAGGTACAAAAGAATTCTTTGGCAAACTGTCTGGCGACCAGCAAAAAGATGCCGCCATGATCGGCCAATTTGGTGTGGGTTTCTACTCTGGCTTTATCGTTGCGGACAAAATCACGGTTGAATCACGTCGTGCTGGCACTGCCGCCGACGCTGGCGTACGCTGGGAATCTGAAGGCGCTGGCGACTTCAGCGTAGAAGATATTACTAAAGCCGATCGCGGTAGCTCAATCACTTTGCATCTACGCGAGGGTGAAGATGATTTTCTCTCTTCATGGAAATTAAAGTCAGTGATTCGTACTTACTCCGACCATATCTCTTTGCCGATCTTAATGCAAAAAGAAGAGTGGGACGAAGAGAAAAAAGAACAAGTCACTAAAGACGAACTAGAGACAATCAATCAGGCCAGCGCCTTGTGGGCACGCAGCAAGAGCGACATCACGCCTGAGCAATATGATGAGTTCTATAAACACATTTCACACGATTACAGCGCCCCGCTGACCCACACGCATAACCGTGTTGAAGGTCGCAGCGAATACACGCAATTGCTGTACATCCCTGCCCGTGCACCGTTCGACATGTGGGACCGCAACAAACGCGGCGGTATCAAGTTATATGTCAAACGCGTCTTCATCATGGACGATGCCGAACAGTTGATGCCGGTCTATCTGCGCTTTGTTAAAGGTGTGATTGATTCCAATGACTTGCCACTGAATGTCTCGCGTGAAATTTTGCAGGAAAGTCGTGACATCAAAGCTATTCGTGAAGGATCGACCAAGCGCGTATTAGGCATGCTGGAAGATTTGGCAAATGCCGAAGGTGATGATGATTCACAAGCGAAGAAAGATAAATACGCTAGCTTCTGGACCGAGTTTGGTCAGGTACTCAAAGAAGGTATAGGCGAAGATGCGGGCAACAAAGAACGTATCGCTAAACTGTTACGTTTTGCGTCTACCCACAACGACAGTGATGCACAGACGGTATCTTTAGCTGATTATCTGAGCCGGGTTAAAGACGGTCAGGAAAAGATTTACTACGTTACTGCCGACAATTACGGCGCTGCGAAAAACAGTCCTCATTTAGAAATTTTCCGTAAAAAGGGTGTGGAAGTTCTATTGCTGACTGACCGCGTTGATGAATGGATGCTGTCCTTCTTAAGTGATTTTGAAGGTAAAGAATTAGTCTCCGTTGCCAAAGGCGACCTGAACCTTGGTACGCTAGAAGATGAAGCCGAGAAAAAACAGCACGAAGAGACCGAAACGCAGTTCAAGGATCTGGTTGAGAAGATGAAAACCGCGCTGGCAGATAAAGCCAAAGATGTACGCGTGACTTTCCGTCTGACCGACTCCCCTGCCTGTCTGGTAGCGGACGACAACGAGTTATCCGGCAACTTGATGCGCATGCTGAAAGCAGCAGGCCAGGCTGCACCGGAATCAAAACCGATTCTTGAAGTCAATCCAGATCATCCGTTAGTACAACGTTTAAAGTACGAAGAGAAGAAGTTTGACGACTGGGCCAATATCCTGTTTGATCAGGCAATGCTGGCAGAGGGCGGATCACTGGCAGATCCAAGCAGTTTTGTGAAACGTCTCAATGAAATGCTGTTGAACGTGGCAGCTTAGGTTTTTACCTCAGGTTTTTACCTCAAGTTTTTACGTCAGATGACTATTTGATTGGTTTCAGTCAACCACTTCTACAAAAGCAGCCCATAACAAGCCCGCCAATTTGGTGGGCTTGTTGTTTTGTGCTGAGCATGCGTGAAATGTAAAGAAACTATAAAGCTTGAAAGACCAAGCGCCCCTCGTTTTAATTTGTAATTTCTCGCTACAAGCTCCGCAAAAAATGAGCATTACAGGTAATATCACTGCATCGCAACAAAAACTCACAATTGCCATGACTACACAAGAAAACGTTCTGATTCTCCAAGGTGGAGGTGCTTTGGGTGCCTACCAAGCGGGTGTTTTTGAGCAGCTTCATCAAAACGATATTCAGCTCGACTGGCTGATTGGCACCTCCATCGGCGCCATCAATTGTGCGCTGATTGCCGGCAATCCTCCAGAGAAGCGGGTTCAACAATTACGGGCCTTTTGGGAAAGCCTGGCACCGCCACTGGCGTCCAACCAACCCTGGTCGGCATTCACCCCTTTCTTGCAACAATGGGGTATCGCTAATACCTGGAGCAGCTGGACCAGCTCGAACGAAACCATGAACACATTGACCAATGGTGTTCCAGGTTTCTTTAAACCGCGGGTTGGTGCTGGCTGGGATATGAATGCGCCAGTGGAGATAGGTCAAAACAGTTTTTATGACACATCACCACTTAAAAAAACGCTAGAAAAATACATTGATTTTCAATACCTGAATAAAAGTCCCATACGTATCAGTATCTGCGCAGTAGAAATTACTGGCGGTCAGATGACGACCTTCGACAGCAAGAAGCAAAAAATCGGACCTGAACACATCATGGCAAGCGGCGCGCTACCACCGGGTTTTCCACCGGTAGAAATCGATGGAAAGATGTATTGGGACGGCGGCATTTACTCCAACACACCGCTAGAGGTTTTGCTTGATGGCGCACTACAACGCGATGCACTCTGCTTTATGGTAGATCTTTGGGACCCTAGTGAAGCAGCCCCTAAGACGATGGCAGAAGCTTTGGCACGGTACAAAAATATTCAATACGCCAGTCGTTCAAAAGAACAATTAGCGACACGCCGCCAACTACAAAATCTGCAAAAAGCGATACGTGGTTTATCTGAGAAGCTTTCTCCGGCTGAACGCAAAAAACCGGAAATACAAGCCCTGATGAAACTGGGCTGCGATCACACAATCAATGTCGTGCATCTGGTGATGAAGGCGCAAGAACACGATCAGTATTTTAAAGATATTGACTTCAGTACAGAGACAATACAAAACCGCTGGCAAGCAGGGCTACATGATGCACAACGGGCTCTGCACCACAAATCCTGGTTACAACCACCGGCACCGCATACAGGTCTAATTATTCACGAATTACCGCAGGAATAATTTGATCTTTAGGATAGCCGTTTAAAGAAAGAGTAAAGCAGTGCGCATGGCCTACCCTAATGGATATGCATGCTCATAAATCGTTTCTTGAATTGCTGTCCGCCCTCCCCTTTTGTTATTCTCAGTGAACGAGATTCTTGCTCATAAATACGCTCAAAGGATCGTCGCGATAATCGCCAAACCGACCACACACCACATATCCAGCCTGCGTATAAAGGCGTAATGCCTCGGTCTGAAGCGGGCCGGTTTCCAGCATCACTTTCCGGTATTCTGCTTTACGGGCTGCGGCTTCTAGCAAATTCAGTAATTGTTTCGCCAAACCCTGCCCGCGCCGATCGGGATGCACATACACGCGCTTGATCTCAGCATATTCTGATGCCAGAACAAGCGCACCACAAGCGACCGCGCGCTGCTCCGAATCACGGGCAACAGCACACATGAGTTGCTGTGCCGAGAGCGCGGCCAGGTCAAGCGAATACACGCTTTCTACCGGGTACAGACTATGTTGATATGCGTCCAACTCAGCAATCAAAGCCAGCACGTCTGCCTGATCTGGCGATTCCATATTAATAGTAATCATAAAGAGTATTGATTTAGATGTTGGTTAAAATCGATTTGAAATAAATCGTAGTCGAGCATAGGCCACCTTGCGGCCATAAGGCATAGTCAGGAATACGCCCGCACAGTTGCCAGCCAAGCCGCTCATATAAAGATTCCGCACCACCGCCAATTGCGGTATCCAATACCAGCAGCGTCTTCCCCGCGGCATGTGCTGCTTGTTCTGCCGCCTGCATCAGCGCAGCACCAAGTCCAACTGCACGTGCCCGGCGATGTACCAGTAGCTTAGAAATATCGCCGCGATGTGGCTGGTTTTCAGGTTGACTCAATATAGCTTGTACCGTACCGACAATGGCACCAGAGAAGTCTCTGGCAACTAGCAAAAGTCGCTCCTGACGCGCCACGCTGGCAGCAACACCTTGCCAGAACGCCTGCGCCTTAGCACGAGATAAAGGCTGCATAAAACTTACCGATGCGCCACCATCGACACAGTCGCTCAGAACATCGCAAAGTGCTGCAATATCGGCATGATTATCGAGCGCCTGTAACAGTTGAATTGAATAGTCTGAGGACGTACGGTTTGAAGATGAATAATCTAAGGACATAGAGGCTCCTGATGCATTTATAACGATGAAGTAATCTAGTGAAAAAATCAGATAAATTCTGATTCATCCGTATTTGATCTTTATTCGAAATGCGCCATGTTTAAAGTGATGCGGTGTTAATCGCAACGACGTAACGTACCGGATGCTTGCTAGAGTTTTGATACACAATCGCATTGTTCTCATCCATCGCCAGACAATCGCCGCTCTCCAGATGATGGCGCACATCACCCAAAATAATTTCCAGCGAGCCGTCCAGCACCCAGATCTGCTGATGTATCCCGACTTCACGCAAACCCGCTGCATAAGACACTCTCGCACCGGCAGGAAACTCGACCTCAACCAACTGGATAGACGAACGGAAATGCGGCGGTGAAATATTCCGGCGACGATAACCTGACTGTGGATCTGTCCACAGTAATTGCGCCTCGCGCCTTACTAGTGGATTAGCATCTGGCTGCGGCTCTTCAAAAAACGAGGCTAGCGTGACACCCAGACCAAACGATAATTTATCCAGCACCACCGCTGTCGGACTGCTTTCCCCGCGCTCAATCAAAGAGATCATAGAACGACTGACATTCGACTTGGTCGCCAGTACATCGAGCGACATACCGCGCTCCGCCCGCAGACTACTCAGCCGGTTTGCAATACGCTGGTTAATGTCGGGCTGTTGAATAGTTTTTTGGTCTTGCATGGTGTGTGGATTAATTATTTTAATTAATTTCTTTCATAATAGATTTATTTTCCAATTTATTGGATATTGCGTCAATCGATTTATTTGATAAGCAGTTTTCCGCCGCAATGGATTAAGCATGTGGATTTCTAGCAAGATATCCGAATATCGGAATTAATAACAACACAAGACTATCAAAGCACTGACTTGGCACATTCGCTAGCATCCAAGCTCAATTGATCGTGTTAGTGTTCGTGCTCACATCAGCGCCACGTCAGCACCACTTCATCCAGCAACCGTTTCATTCCAGAGGTCTTTTAATGAAAAGTGTCTTACGCTTTCTTGGGTTTTGTCTTTTGGGTTTGATTACCTTGATAGCGATAGCTGGTCTACTATTTGACTACTTCATTTACTCACCTGAACCAGAACTTCCAAAGCTGTCCGGCACACTGGCTAAGGCGTCCATCGAAGTAGGCGGACTCAAGCGTACTTACTTGACCTACGTACCGAAAGGACTGACAGAAGGAGCGCCGCTGGTGATGGTGATGCATGGCTCAGGTGAGGACGGCGCGCAAATTCGGATTGATACCGGATATGGATATGAGCGTCTCGCCGACCAACATGGCTTCGCAGTCGTCTACCCTAACTCCTACAGTTTTGACTGGAATGACTGTAGCAAAGTTGGTGACTTCAGCGCAAACGGGCGCGAGGTAGACGATGTTGGCTTTTTAAGCGCACTGGCTGGCAAACTGATCACAGAGATTCATGTCAACCCAGACCGCGTGTTTGCGACTGGTGTTTCGTCTGGTGGTTTTATGTCGATTCGCCTTGCGCTGGAAGCGCCTTCCCGGTTTCGCGCGGTTGCAGCTGTATCCGCAAACGTACCGTCACCCGAGAATTTTAAATGTCAGCCTGCCCAGCAACTTGCGTCCGGTAATTCAGGTACATCAGTCATGATCATGAATGGCACCAAGGACCCTCTGGTCCCGTTCAATGGCGGAGAATCCAGCCTCCTGGGCTTGTTTTACAAGGGTGGCAATGTGCGCTCATCTCAAGAATCAGTTCAATACTTTGCCGACCTCAATCATCTCACCGGCAAACCAGTAACAAAGCTGAGCACAGCGGCAGACGGTGTGAATGTCGAACAGTTTTTATGGCGTAACGATACTAAAGTGGAAGTGGAGCTGGTTGCAATTCAAGGCGGTGGGCATGGACTCCCCCAACCTTACTTCCGTCGTCCGCGATTATTAGGCCCATCCCCCATGGCACCGGATGGCACCGCAATGGTGTGGGCTTTTTTTGAACGACAATCATCGCTAACGCAATAAAATAAGCTCAGCGACAAACAAAAATCTGATGCCAACAAGGAAAAAGTCATATAAGCATGATCTGATTTCATCAAAGTAGTCACTTCGGTTAATATGCTTGCACTTTCTATTCTTACGCTAAAAATATTATGAAAATTGATAAAGACACCGCCGTCACCCTGCGCTTTACTGTCGCCGAGAGCAACGGTAAAGTCATTGAAAACGGCAAAACTCCAATCGCTTATTTACACGGTGGTTATGACAATTTATTACCAAAAATAGAAGCTGCCTTGCAAGATCAGGAAGTCGGATTTAAAGCCACCCTGGATTTGACACCAGAAGATGCATTTGGTCTGCGTGATGAAAGTTTGCTGAGAACAATTTCCAAGAAAGATTTCCCTCCTGGCGTCAAAGTAGGTGCGTCTATGCAAGGACATACCGATGCGGGCGAGGAAACCATTTACACCGTACTTAAAATCAAAGGCGATCAAGTCATGCTCGACGCCAATCACCCGCTAGCAGGCAAATCCTTGCGTGTAGGCTTACAAGTATTAGGAGTACGCGCAGCGACCGCGGAAGAAATTATGCATGGTCATGTGCATGGTGATCACGGGCATCAGCATTAACACTAAAGAGGCAGCATCACTAAATTTAGGCGCTGCTACCGCTTTAGTTTGTATCTCCGATGAAATGCGTCATGCGCACCGATGGATAAAACTTAAACTAATATTGATTAGTACGCGCAACTCGCTCTAGCACCCTACAAAAATTGACTTCAGTTAGACGCAATTTTCATCACGTTGACTGACACGCTTTATCAACTCAAATATCACCACAATTTTGCCAACGGCATAACCAACCCAGTGAATAAAGATAAATCTGGTGATGCCTTATTCAAGCCTTTGGCAAAACCAAAATCAATCGTCAGTTTATTATTCGGGCTGTAGGTTAATGCAGCCAAAGCTTGGGCAGTGTCGTCGGTGCCGCGTCTGCGTGTGCCGC
Source organism: Undibacterium sp. (assembly GCA_025352365.1). Classification (GTDB taxonomy): domain Bacteria; phylum Pseudomonadota; class Gammaproteobacteria; order Burkholderiales; family Burkholderiaceae_D; genus Undibacterium. Next base: position 23,256 of record JANXTO010000085.1, read on the forward strand.
TGAGTTCTGCCGTGACACCCCATTTTTCAGTGACGGCTAGTGATGCGGATGTTGAAATACCTGTTTGCGTACTGGCAGTACCGGGATCGACCAAGCCCAAACGCGTAAAATTAAGGTTAGCATCTATATGCAGTTTGCCGATGTCTTTACTATAAATTCCATTCACGCTGTAATCTGTTTTGCCACTACCGATCGTATTTTTAGCGGTGGGGACTTTGACGCCAAACTCCAGTCCAAATGCGGTATCGTCATTCATCAAGAAGGCACGCTTTAATACCAGCGTGGTATCACCCAAGCTGCGCTCACGGTTGCCCTGATCATCCGATGACGAAACTATGGCCTCACCGCCGATCAACACCCCCCATTGCGGATTAAACGCCAGCTTTAATTGGTAAGGCAAACTATCTCGTCTGACCCCATCTTGCCTGGTGCTAAGCAGACCCAATTCCAGTTCTAATTGTCCTGGAAACGGTAATTGTGCTGGACTCGATACCGAGGGGCGGTACGGCGTAACCTCTTCATCATCGGCGTAAGCATAAGCGCAACAACTGAGCAGAGCGAGCAGACTGGTGGTGATCAGATATGTGCGCGGCATTCTTTATGTCCTATGTCATGGTGAGGCGAAGCGACAAGTTTAAAAATTGAGGGGTGGCGATCGCTGGTGGAACTGAGAACATTTATAGCTAAATGCCGATCAAAACATTCTTGCTATATTGTTACAGATAAATTCATTTTGACAAAATAAAAACCCTCGCCATCAGCGAGGGTTTTTGCAACATCAATACTAAAAAGTATAAATGCAGTTCGAATAAAAAATAGTTTAATGAGTGACGCGGGTAGTTCTGCCGCTTGACAATAAACGAATGCGATCACCTGGACGGAACAATTCGTCTGCATCTTGTGTAATTGCTTTAATCTCGCCGTTATCAAGTCTAACGGTAATTTCAAAACCCTTAGATTTATTCATATTACCCTCGACGGCCTGGCCTATCATGCCACCTGCAACTGCACCCAAAATACCGGCAGCGATAGAACCGTTACCTTTACCGATGCTGGAGCCAGCAGCGATTCCGCCGACAGCCGCACCTGCAACGGTACCAACACCACTTTGGCCTTTGTCGATGGTAACTTCACGGACAGATTCCACTACACCCATACGTACCGATTGCTCATTTTGAGTCTGACCAGGACGATATACGCTATTGGAAGTTGGCGGTACTGCGCAAGCACTTAATGCGACTACGGCAGTAAGAACGATAATTTTTTTCAAGATAATCTCCAGTAGATGTATAAAAACGATAAAAGTGGCATTAAAAATCAACCCGCAATCTACGCTTGAGTGATTGAATTTAGGCGAAATGATTTGTTAATTGACACTATTTTAATCTAAACACGTGTTGGACAAACACACGATGGCAATCGTTCCGTGGCTAAAGTCACTGCATTCTGATTTTTGAGCTTAATTTGTTAAAAATGATGTCTAAATTAAATGATTATCAAAAGATAATTACTCATATCAGCAATAAGTCTGGCTACTGAACCAAGCAACTTATCAGATACTTTTACTAAGCAAGCTTAATAAGCAATGTTAAACCGACGATATAAAAATCCCAGCACAAACAAGGGACCAATTAATAAAAATCGCAGATCGTCAAAGAACGACGGTTTTTTTCCCTCTATCTTATGGCCTATAAACTGACCAACCCAGGCTAATACGAAGATACCCAATGCAGATGGTAAAACCCATCCAGACGGCAATAAATAAAGTATGCCCAACATCAATACGGACATCAGACTCATGCCAATAGCAAATGGTACAGATAAAGAGATGTAGTACACCAATGCCAGCAGCGTCGCACCTATAGAAATCATCGGATGTATAGCCCAAAGTAAACCTAAAACTGTCCACACAATCACTGGGACGCAGACAAAATGGATATATTCATTGGTAGGATTTTGATGACTTTCGGCATATTTTTCTAACAATTGCTCCACCGCGCGTGCGCCAGTGCTGGATTTAATCGCAGCTGTTGGCGTAGAAGCCGGATTACTATTGGTTTTATTCATACTGTTCTCCTTGATATTATTATTGACCACTATCGCGCTCAAACAACGCACAAACAAACATGTTTTGATGCATCTCATCGAACATGATCATCCTTTTATTTTAATCGGTATTTCCATAAAACTAAATTATTTAGCTAACGTCTTATATGTATGAAAAATCAGTCTGTATTATCCAGCTTTCCGCCAGTAATCAACTTGCAAACGCACACCTTAGTGCTTGGTAGTTTTCCAGGTAAAAAATCATTAGAAATACAGCAATACTATGGATTTAAATACAACCAGTTCTGGCGTCTGATGTCCGCAGTTACTAGCGAGAATCTGGTCACCCTTGATTATGCCGGGCGCCTGTCGCGGTTGCTTGCTCACGGATTTGGTTTGTGGGATGTGATTGATGCTTGCGATCGTGTTGGCAGCTTGGACTCGGATATTCGCAATGCTAAAGTCAATGATTTTTCTCTTTTAAAACAAGAATATCCTGCCCTGCGGCGCATAGGATTTAATGGAAAGACATCAGCCAAGTTTGCGCCACAATTTGCTGCTGTCGGTTTTGACACCTTGCTTTTACCATCCTCCTCGCCTGCTTATGCCATGCGGAGTTTTGAAGAAAAACTAGTTGATTGGCTGGCGCTTAAAGACTAATTTTTACCGCCACCAATCAGCTTAGAGGCGTAAAAAACCAGATCATCATGTAGTTTTTTGTAAAGAGTGTCCATGAAATGACTTTTTTGTTCTCAGTAATCAGTAAAATACTTACATGCTAATCAAACGAAAATCTATAGAAGCCGAAGCCAACTATCGCTCCGGCCCCAGAGCTGCTGCAACTACAGCCCAGAAGTCACCGCGCAAAGCCAAATTTGCCCCGATCACTTTGTCTGAACTGGACGGTGTGCGCTATCTGCATTTTGGTACGCAGTGGGTACAAGGTGCGATGCGCTTACGAAAACCCGACTGGCTAGAGCTGGAATACGCGCAACAAATGATGGTTTGGATGTTGTTCGTCACCGAGCCCAAGTACATTGTGCAATTAGGTCTGGGTACGGGTGCATTGACCAAATTCTGTTATCGCCAGTTTCCACAAGCGCACATTACCGCGGTTGATCTAAACCCTGCCGTCATTGCTATTTGCGAGAGTATGTTTAAGCTGCCAGCCAATGATGAGCGTCTTAATGTTGTTGAGATGGACGCCTTAGATTTCGTCAATGATCCGGGTAATGAAGGACAAATCGATATCATGCAAGTCGATTTGTACGACGCAACAGCGAAAGGGCCGGTATTAGATACCGCCGAATTTTACGAAGCCTGCGCTGCTTGCCTGACACCAAACGGACTCCTGACTGTCAACTTATTTGGCGACCATCCAAGCTATGCTAAAAATGTAAAAGCACTACGCTTTGCTTTTGATAACGTACTCTGTTTGCCAGAAGTACACGATGGCAACGTCGTCGCCATTGCCTTCAAATCTGCCATCAAACTGGATTTTCCGGTACTGTATGAACGCGCAGCAATCATCAAAGAAATCAGTAAACTACCTGCAAAATCTTGGGTAGATGGATTAAAAGAAACTGCAAAGTCCACCTGAACATTGTCTACATCGAGAACAAAATGACTAAGTCGCCACATCAATCCTTAAACATGCAGCAAATTTTTACCTGGTTGATGGCAGACGGCATTATCCTAAAGGAAAATGCCAAAGCAGAGTTTAATAGCGCGCAAGCAATTCTTAGAAATGGCCCGGCGGCGATGCATACGCTGACGGCAGTAGCACAAGTCAAGCTGCATTCGGTAAAAAAACCGAATCAACAATTGACCTTGGATTGGCTGACCGAGTGGACAGCCAACAAGGTCAAGCTACCTTTTTACCGGATTGATCCATTAAAAATTGACTTCACCAAAGTATCGGATGTGATGTCGTCCAACTACGCGACTCGCTTCAATATTTTGCCCGTAGAGTCCACTCAAGACAGCGTCACAATTGCGACTACAGATCCTTTTAATACCGAGTGGCAGGCAGAAATTGCTAAGATCACGCGTAAAGAAATCCGTTTAGTACTAGCAAACCCGCTCGATATTTCTCAGTATATTGCGCAGTTTTTTTCACTAGCGAAATCGATTAAAGATGCTAAAAAAGCCAGCAAAAATGACCTCTCTCTCAGAAGTAATTTTGAACAACTAGTTGAGTTAGGTAAGGCCAATAAGCAAGTCGACGCTAACGATCAGCACATCATCAATATTGTTGACTGGCTATGGCAATTTGCATTTGATCAACGTGCTTCCGATATTCATCTCGAACCCAAGCGTGAAATGGCCTTAATCCGTTTTCGGATTGATGGTGTATTGCATCAGGTCTACCAAGTCCCTGCAGCGGTCATGATTGCGATGACTGCGAGGATCAAATTGCTGGGACGTATGGATGTGATTGAAAAACGCCGACCACAGGATGGTCGTATTAAAACCCGTACCGCTGATGGACAAGAGGTCGAACTCCGTTTATCCACATTACCAACTGCATTTGGTGAGAAAGTGGTGATGCGTATTTTTGATCCGGAAGTCGTGGTCAAGACCTTGCCAGAACTGGGTTTTCCGCCACTGGACGCCGGTCGCTGGGATCAGCTTACGAGTAAACCGCATGGAATTATTCTAGTCACTGGCCCAACCGGCTCTGGCAAAACCACGACACTCTATACCACCTTAAAAGCCCTCGCTACATCGGATGTGAATGTCTGTACAGTAGAAGATCCGATCGAAATGGTAGAGCCTTCTTTTAACCAAATGCAGATACAACCATCGATTGACCTGAACTTTGCCGATGGCGTGCGCGCTCTGATGCGGCAAGATCCTGACATCATCATGGTGGGTGAGATCCGTGATTTACAAACGGCTGAAATGGCAATCCAGGCAGCATTGACCGGACATCTGGTGCTATCAACCTTACATACCAATGACGCTCCGTCCGCCATTATGCGGCTGCTGGAATTAGGCGTTCCCTATTATCTACTGGAGGCGACCATCATCGGGATTCTGGCGCAACGATTGGTGCGGACGCTATGCTCGCATTGCAAATCGGATGATGGTGAAATAGCTGATGCTGTATGGAAAAGTCTGACCGAAGAATGGAACATGCCAAAACCGACAACAATTTATCGACCAGTAGGATGCCCTGAGTGTCGCTTGACAGGCTATAAAGGTCGGACCGGCTTATATGAGTTATTGACTGTAACGCTGCAATTCAGCAAACTCATAAAAGAAGAGTCAGATATCCATGCACTGAGAAAGCAGAGCATTGCAGATCAGATGAAACCTCTGCGTATCGCAGGTGCCTATAAGATTATCGAGGGACTCACCACTGCAGATGAGGTATTAAAAGTAACGTCGTCATTAATTTAAATAGTGAACTGACGCAAAACCATCCTAGCTGAGTTGCAAGGCCTATCCGGAACAATCTTGCGTCAGTTTTAATAATGCTTAGCGAATATAATTATCAAACAAATTATTCATTAACTCAGCAATAGAGCCATACATACTCCATGTAGGTATATTTTGATCGTCAATATACTTACTGATCAGTGCGGCATATTTATAAAAAATAATGGGGAGTATATTTATTCTCTACAGGATGTATGGTAAAAATATCGCACTGGATCCTTGAAGTTTTGAGTATTTCTCAGCTCCGGATCGCGGAAAATACTGGTAACAAATACGCTAAACGAATAACCAAAATAAATAGAAGTTCATAGCAATATCATCGCCAAGGAATCCCAATGCAGGTTGCTGTAAAGCGCATGTCTGACGGTCTAAGATCCAGCTTATTGCTCCAAGTTTTATGTTTGACTTTGGTGTATGCCATATTGGGACGCTTGTCTCTGCTTCTGGTGATTCCTCCTGGTTATGCCGTTGCGATCTACCCACCAGCAGGTATTGCGCTCGGTGTAATTCTGACCAGAGGGTATCGTCTACTACCTGGCGTGGCGCTGGGTTCACTGATTGTGAACTTGCTCATTGCTTGGGAACCAGCTCACCGGATTACAAGCAACAACTTGCTGCTCGCCATAGTACTAGCCAGCGGCGCTTGTATGCAGGCGTTCCTCAGTAGCTATCTGGTTCAAAAACAATTAAATAAGCAATTACAGAAACATACAAAGGAACCAATACAGTTCAGCAATGAACTTGCATTAGATACCGATCGGGATATTTTTACCTTTTTTATCATGGGTGCTGTTTTAGGTTGCCTGGTTAGCGCTAGTTGGGGTGTAATCGCTCTCTATGGGTTTGGGATCATCTCCTTAGCCGATATCAGCAGTCATTGGCTGACATGGTGGATAGGCGATACATTGGGCGTTTTGATTACCACGCCACTCGTCCTGATTTTGTTTGCCAGACCAAGAGATATATGGCACTTCCGCCGTTACAGCGTCATGCTACCTCTGTTCATTTGTCTGATTACCGTTGTTATTGCATTCGTCTTTATCCGTAACAGAGAATACCAAAAACAGCGACTTGAGTTCCGTTTGGAAGCAGAGAGAATTAGCCAGAAACTACAAAATAACCTTAATGCGCATGCAGATGCGGTCAAAGATTTAGAACGCCTGTATTCAGCATCAGAAAAAGTATCCCGCACTGAATTCCATATTTTTACTGAACATCCGCTCACCACACTAAAAGAAATTACTGATCTGCTTTGGGTGCCTAGAGTACTACGTGCAGATAAAACGAAGTTTGAAGAATCCGTATTACGTGAAGGCTTTATCAGCTTCCAAATTACTGAAAAAAATAGTAACGGAAAAACTGTCCCCGCAAAAGACCGTGAGGATTACTTCCCCATCACCTACATAGAGCCATTTGAAAACGGTAAAAGAGTATTTGGTTTTGACATGGGCAGCACCGCCATCAGGCGCAATGCGATAGAAGAGGCGCGAGATAGCGGCAAACTTGCCGTCACCGATCCCTTGGTACTTCTGTCGGGGGATGACAAGTATTTTTCCGTCTTGTTATACGCACCTATTTATGCACGGGGCAAGTCCGTGACCAATATACAAGAAAGGCGTGACGCATTTCGGGGTACCGCAGTCAGCGTTGTAAGAATAAAAAATCTGGTCGGTGATTTATTGAATGAAGAAAAAAAAGCTAATCTCTTACTTGAATTTTATGACCTGTCTTACCCTGGAAGTAATGGTGTTTTTTATGACTCAATCAAAGTCATCGACGCCGCTCATGTTTTCCAATCCACGATTGATTTTGGTAGTCGACAATATGCGTTTCTGGCGCAACCATCAGCGACCTATTGGGCGGCTCATACATCATGGATCACCTGGTTCACCAAATTTGGCAGCCTACTGTTTTCCGCCCTATTAGCTGTTTATGTACTGGTAGCGACCGCACATACTTTTAATGTAGAAAAATTAGTCGCGCAACGCACCAGTCAATTGCATGAAAGTGAAGCCCGCTTGCGTGCCATCTTAGCCAATGCCGCAGAGGGAATTATCACAACAGATGTGCACGGACTAATCACATCCGCCAATCAATCCGCAGAGATATTGCTCGATTATTCAACAGGTGCATTATTTGGACGTAATATTCTGGAGCTTTTCCCAGAAGTAGAATCAGCCACTTTTTTAGCAGCCTATCTGAATGACCATATAGAATCTGACATGATAGGTGACAACACCATCAGCACCGCCACAGCGGCACGTAAAGAAGTGGTCGCTAAAAAAAGAACTCATGAAGAAATTCCGCTAGAACTAGCGATGGCTAAAGTCGCGTTAGGAACACAAAATTTAGTAGTTTTAATTTTGCATGATTTATCTGAACGAAAACGCATAGAAAAACTTAAAAGCGAATTTGTCTCCTCTGTATCGCACGAGTTACGTACACCACTCACGTCCATCCGCGGTGCACTTGGCTTGTTGGCGGGTGGTGTTGGCGGAGGATTGTCAGATCAGGCAAAAACTTTAGTCACAATGGCAAACAATAATGCCTCTCGCCTGACCTTGTTGATTAATGATTTATTGGATTTTGAAAAATTGGAATACGGCGGTATCCAATTCAATATAGAAAAAATTATCTTGCGTGACCTGGTCAAACAAAGCATTGAAGCGAACCAAGGATATGCTCAAAACTTCTCCATCAAAATGCAGTTTTTCTACGAAGCCTCACCAGCGTCGATGGTCAGTGTTGATACCCAGAGATTAATGCAAGTATTGTCCAATTTACTTTCAAACGCGATCAAATTTTCTCAACAAAATGGCGTAGTAGAAATTCATATTCGTCAGATTGCAGATCGGGTCAGACTAGAAGTTGTTGACTTTGGGATTGGAATTTCTGTGGACTTCCAAAAAAACATTTTCCAAAAATTTAGTCAGGAAGACGCTAAAGCAACCCGTAAATATGCGGGCACTGGCTTGGGACTGAGCTTGTCTAAGTCAATGATAGAAAAGATGTCTGGCAAAATTGGCTTCTATAGTGTGGAAGGTCATGGCTCCACTTTTTACATTGAATTACCGTTGGCGTCGTAGTGCCTTTGAATGCACTATTCTCTGCATCAGACTATCCGGTTAAAGATAATTTTTTCGCAGCTCTTACGTGAAGTATTCGCTTCAAAATTACTCTTTTCTACATCTCCTTCAATACCCATTTCAAGCACCTACTCCAGAAATTTGCTAAGCCGCTCGACTTTATATTGTGGTCAAAATATGGTTACAGTAATGTCATCGCGCTGTCATAGCAGCACTTTATATTTGTTGCCTTCGCAGTATTTTTTGTCAATACTGTGATATTTTTGTTAGCGCTTATTCTTGAGCTCATTTCTTAAGAATAAGTTTCCCCTCACCCCTAACATTCGTTTTAGGAGAATCACATGTTGAAGCTTTTCATTAAAACTGTAGTGAGCTTGATTGCTGTCGTTGCCGTCAATACAGCGGCGCAAGCGCAGACGTATGACTATTTTTTGTTGGCAGCACAGTGGGAACCAGGATTTTGTGCAACCAGTAGCGGCAATTCTGAATGTACCAATTTAAAAGGCAGCTATGCGGCAAGTAACTTCTCTCTGCACGGTTTATGGCCTAATGACTACACCGGAACGCAACCGTTTTATTGTGGAGTATCGCAGAAAGAAATTAACTTAGATAAGTCCAGTACATGGTGCCAAATGGATGCTTATGGCGTCACCGCAGCAGGCTTTAAAAAACTGACGCCGTATATGCCGGGCGTTGCAGAGTGTCTGGATAAGCATGAGTATTACAAACATGGATCTTGCTCTGGCATGGCGACACCAGACGCATTTTGGGGTGCGGCAGAGCAATTAGTACAAGGTTTAAACAGCACAAGCTTTAACAGTTTTATACAAACGCATTTGGGTCAATATGTCACTCGTGCACAAATGCTAACCGCGTTTGATAATGCCTTCGGCAGTAACACACACACGGCAGTGTCACTGAAGTGCGTCACAAGTGGCGGTAAAAATTATTTTACTGAAGCGTGGATTTCGATCAATAAAGACCAGTTGGCACAATTCCCTAGCGGCTCGTCTTTAGTCCTGGATGGTAATGTTGCCAGCACTTGTCCTAAATCGAATATCTATATTGTGAAGCCATAATTTATTTTGTCGTAATTAGAATTACGACATAGTTTTATGTTGGAATGAGGCAGATGCTCCGGTTCATTCCAAACACGTTCTTATAAATGAATATGTCCCGCTCTGTTTAAAGCGGGACATATTTTTTTAGAACATTGACCGTCACACCACAGCATGCAGCTTAGTTTTGATTCAGCGCATTCTCATCATGTTTACGCTCAGACTTATCACGGTTCAATGTTTTTCCATCATATTTCACAGCTTGCTGATCACGTGCAACACCAGCGGTATTGCCGGCAGCTTGATCCGCCACTAAATCCTTACGATCACGATTTAAATCATGGCGATCATGTACGACGGCAGTTTGATCACGGTTGATATCTTTCTCTGCATGGCCAGCCTGGCGTGCCGAGCTATAGACACCGTTAGCAGCGTCTTGTTTGTCTTTTGACAGATTACTGCGGTCGGCATTCAGATGCGCTTTTTCGCGACCGACTTGTCTGCTGTCTAATTTCAATGCAGTTTGATCACGTTGGATTGCCGCTTGATTACCATTGGCTTCCGCTACATTAAGATCTTTTTTGTCGCGGGCAACATCATGGCGATCATGCGTTAAATCAGTCTTGTCGCGATGTACATCAGCGCGATCATGATGTTCGGCTTTTTTATCGCGCTGTACGTTGGTTGCAGTATCGGCAAAACTTGGGCTGCTATATAAACCAAGCATTCCAACAGTGAGGATTGCGGTAAATAGTGTGGATGTAGCAAGGCGATTTTTTTTCATGATTTTTCTCTTTTCATGTTGAGGGGGTAGTGCTCATAAAAACGCGGGCTGGCATGGGATCGTTGACCCGATCCGGTTTAAACACTGTAAGAAGTGCAACAAACTGAAACAAGAAATGCGTATGTTCAAGTTGCGTAGATTGCTTAGCAAAGGTTCACAATCGCAAAAGAATAAAGTACAGTCAGCGTTCGATCGCTGTTCATCAAGAAGAAACGTATGAGCCTGAAATCAACTGAACTGCTGCGCCCGATAAAAGTAACGGTAAAGCGCGGTGCTATACCAACTGACGAAAAAATCTATAACTCTGTACTAAAAGCCGTCATGAGTCAGCGCTTGCCGCCGGGTACAAAGATGACTGAAACCAGTCTTTGTGAACTTTTTTCTGTCAGCAGAACGGTGGTAAGGAAAGCGCTACAACGACTAGCGCATGACCATATTCTTGAGATGCGCCCCAACCGGGGCGCCATCGTGGCGCAGCCAACTCATCAAGAAACTCGCGACATCTTCGCCGCTCGCAGAGCAATAGAGGCAGCGATTGTGCCCCTGGCGATTACCCGTGCGACGCCTTTGCAAATAGCCAGATTAAGACAATTAATTATCGACGAACATCATGCTTATCACACACAAGACTACCCAAAGTGGATACGTCTTGGAGGCGATTTTCACGTCTTGCTAGCGGAAGTCGCCGGTAACACCGTGCTAATCCGTTTTTTGCAAGAACTGGTTTCTCGCTGTTCGCTAATTATTGCCCTATACCAATCGCCAGAGACGAATACCTGCCCTAACGATGAGCATAGTCGTTTGATTGATGCGATTGCCGCAGGTGATGTGATACTGGCCTGCCAGTTAATGGATCAGCATTTGTTAGATATAGAGAATGCTCTACAACTCAAAGATGAGGAGCCAGAAATTAATTTAGCCGAAATATTGGAAATCAGCTGATGGTTCGCTAAATTATCACTTAAAAATTGAAACCGCTTAGATCACTTTGTGTTGTGTCTTATATTTATTTAGTCCCGATCGAACACTTATCTGCTTCCAGGGAGATCTTTGAATAATTGTATACAATTGTTTTTTCCACAAAATCATTCTTCTTCAAGAATATTTTCTCTTTGCACCAAAATCAAACAATAAGTAAGCCTTACTTGGTCTAAATTGATGCGGACTCTAATTATCTGGCTTCCTTAATCGATAAAATTTTAGATTTGAGTGAAGAAAATTTAGCAAGCCAAATATAGTTTGGCGAATAAAAATACAACTACCTTGTATACATTTTTTAGTTTTCATTTATTTTCCTCCCCAATTCTGGCATGCTATTTGCCTATATAAAATTAACTTGTGGTTGCACAATAAAAAGCGCAAAACGAGTAAAAAAGTTTTTTTACTTATAAAAAAGTGAGGGTTGGGAAATGAGCAAGAAATCGAAAACTTTGCGTCGGTTAAACCGAACGCGCGGAATGATGTTGACACTAGTCGCATTGCCGTTTGGTTGTGCAATGGCACAAACAGCGGTGCCAGCAGACCCGGTGAAAGCACCAGGACAATTAGAAATTGTTACCGTAACTGCCGAGCGTCGACAAGAAAATATGAAAGATGTTCCAAGCTCCATCTCGCAACTGCGTGGAGAAAAATTGGACGTTCTGACATCTGGTGGCGGCGATATTCGCTTGTTGGCAGCTAAAGTGCCAAGTTTGAATATTGAGTCATCTAATGGCCGCACTTTCCCACGTTTTTATATCCGTGGTTATGGCAATACCGATTTCAGTACATTCGCTTCCCAGCCAGTTTCTTTGATTTACGACGACATCGTGCAAGAAAATGCTGACTTAAAAGGCTTCCCGATTTTTGATCTGGCTGGCGTTGAAGTTTTGCGCGGGCCACAAGGTACTTTGTTTGGACGTAACACACCAGCCGGTGTAGTTAAGTTTGACTCAGCCAAACCAATCCTGAACCGCACTGAAGGCTACTACAGCGTATCTGAAGCTACCTACAACACGGTCAACGTTGAAGGCGCCGTCAATGCGCCAATCAACAAAGAATGGGCAATGCGTTTTTCGATGTTAGGTCAACATCGTGACAATTTTGTGGATAACACATTCACTGGTCAAAAGAAATCTCTGGAAGGTTATAACGAGAACGCAGAACGTCTGCAGTTTTTGTATGCCCCTAACACCACCTTCAATGCGCTGTTCAATATTCATGCCCGCGATACTGATGGCAGTGCCCGCTTATTCCGCGCCAATATCATCAAAAAAGGTAGCAACGATCTGGTCGATGGTTTTGATCCAGACAAGATTGCCACTAACGGCAAAAACTACCAAACTTTGCGCACCAACGGCGCGAGTGCACGTTTAACCTGGAATCTGGACGGCATCAAACTGTTCTCCATCACAGGTTATGAAGCTATTGGCAGCTATTTCAGCCGTGGCGACATTGACGGTGGTAATCCAACTGGACCTGGTTTCATTCCTTTCCAATCAGAGACTGGTGGCGGCATCCGCAATCATCGCCAACTCACGCAGGAGTTCCGCGCAGAATCTAAGAATGCCGGCCCTCTGAACTGGCAAGCAGGTTTGTACTACTTTAATGAAGGTACAACCGGTTTCAGTAACGGCTATAACAGTACGACTGGTGCTCAAACTAGCGCCGTTAATAGCCGCCAGGAAAATGATGCATGGGCGATGTTTGGCTCACTCAATTACGATTTGACAGATCAGATCAAATTACGTGGCGGCTTACGCTACACCGAAGATAAAAAATATTTCAATGCCAATGTAGTAGGTTCAATAGGACCTAGCGCAGTGCAAGAATCTGCTTCTAAAGTAAGCTGGGATGCAAGTGCAACCTATGCATTAAATAAAGATATCAATCTATATACCCGTATCGCCACTGGCTTTAGAGCACCGAGTATTGCAGCACCGTCGACGACAGTACCAATCACCGTTGCCAACGCAGAAACCATCTTATCTGCCGAAGTTGGTATCAAGGCAGATCTGTTTAACCGCCGCGCGCGTGTTAATGCCAGCATCTATGATTTTGATATCAAAAATCAACAGTTGACTGCAGTCGGTGGACAATCAAATACCACCATGTTGCTGAACGCAGCCAAAACAGTGGGGCATGGTGTGGAAGTTGATTTTGAAGCCTTGCTGACAGATAGATTACGTGCAACTCTGGGGGGTAGCTACAACTTTACAGAAATTCAAGATCCAAATCTGGCCGTCGCTAAATGTGCTGCGTGTACGATTACCGATCCAATCAATTCAGCTAATCGTGTCTTGATTAACGGAAATCCTTTGCCACAAGCACCAAAATGGATTGCTAATGCAACACTGCGCTATGGCATCCCGATGAGTGACGATAGTGAGTTGTTTTTCTATACCGACTGGTCTTATCGCAGCAAAATCAACTTCTTCCTTTATGAAGCCAAAGAATTCACTGGCAAACCATTGGTCGAAGGCGGCTTACGCGTTGGATATAGCTGGAAAGACGGCAAATATGAAGTGGCCGCTTATTCCCGCAATATCACCAACACAGTACGTGTAACCGGCGGTATTGACTTCAATAACCTGACTGGCTTTATCAACGAACCACGCATCTTTGGTGTCCAGTTCAAGGGTAATTTCTAATAGAAAATTGCGTCATACTGCTTAACTGATTGCATGTATGGCGCATCTTTTTAAATAGAAAACTGATATTTTATTTTTGATTATGCTGGGAGAAGCGGTAACGCTCCCAGCATTACTCTGAGCTAGTAAGCACTGCCCTCTCAAGCACTTCAACTCCCTGCATCAAACAACGATATTTTTTGGTAACGTAGCTACCAACGCACCATATCTGATCTGACTTCTGATATTTATTCGAGCCTCAACACATGATTGGCGCACCGGCAAGGTGGACTGTTCTTTTGATAATTGAAAAAATATCGATTTAATATACCCCCCCTATTTTTATGTAATATCGCTTATTATCCAATGAATCTATGGACAAATAAATATACTAATTAGGAGTATCTACAATTGCCGTGATTAATAGCCTAGCTTTAATGAGATAAATATCAGCTATCTTGCCCATAAATAGAATTTTAAGATCATCGACAGTACAAAATAAAAGCCCTTGATTCTCACGAGGAAAATCAAGGGCCTGCTACATAGAACGATCCAGTGCAACAAAGCACTGGATGAGTTTTACATATTTTCGATCATTACATCGCCAAAGCCGGAGCAAGATACTTGTGTTGCGCCTTCCATCAAACGTGCGAAATCGTAAGTAACTTTCTTCACAGTGATCGCTTTTTCTGTCGCGCTGATCAACAGATCCGCCGCTTCAGCCCAACCCATGTGACGCAACATCATTTCTGCGGACAAAATCAATGAACCTGGGTTCACATAGTCTTTACCGGCATACTTAGGCGCTGTACCGTGAGTAGCTTCAAACATGGCGATAGAGTCAGATAAATTAGCGCCTGGAGCAATGCCGATACCACCGACTTGTGCAGCTAATGCATCAGAGATGTAATCACCATTCAGATTCAATGTTGCAATCACACTGTACTCTGCCGGACGCAACAAGATTTGCTGCAAGAACGCATCAGCGATGGAATCCTTGACGATAATATCTTTACCCGTTTTTGGATTCTTGAACTTGCACCATGGACCGCCATCGATCAATTCTGCACCGAATTCTTTTTGTGCCAAAGCATAAGCCCAATCACGGAAGCCACCTTCGGTGTACTTCATGATGTTGCCTTTGTGGACGATCGTTACGGATGGCTTGTCGTTGTCGATCGCGTACTGGATCGCTTTACGTACCAAACGCTCAGTACCTTGACGGGATACTGGTTTAACGCCAATACCTGAAGTGTCTGGGAAACGGATTTTTTTAACCCCCATTTCGTCTTGCAAAAACTTGATCAGTTTTTTAACTTGATCAGAGCCTTCTTGGAATTCAATACCCGCATAGATATCTTCCGAGTTTTCGCGGAAGATCACCATGTCAGTTTTTTCTGGCTCACGCACTGGGGATGGCACGCCTTTGAAGTAGCGAACCGGGCGCAAGCAGACATATAAATCTAACTCTTGACGCAGCGCCACGTTCAGGGAACGGATACCGCCGCCAACTGGTGTAGTCAATGGGCCTTTGATAGAAACGACATAGTCTTTCAAGACTTTTAGGGTTTCTTCTGGCAACCAGACATCAGGACCGTATACTTTTGTCGATTTTTCACCAGCGTAGATTTCCATCCAGCTAATCTTGCGCTTGCCGCCGTAAGCCTTAGCTACAGCAGCATCCACCACTTTGATCATGACAGGGCTGATATCTACACCAGTGCCATCACCTTCAATGAACGGAATAATTGGATTATCTGGAACGTTTAACGAGAAATCAGCATTGACGGTAATTTGCTTACCTTCGGCAGGAACTTTAATATGTTGATACATCTTTTTCTCCGTAGATTGGGGCGATTAAGCGGATCGCGCTTCGCTCGTAACAAGCCTTGTTGGCCGAATATACATATTCAAGTAAACACAAATATAAAAATGCAAATAAATTTAATGTGAATTTACTCCGAATGTACTCTTATATAAGACACAAGACTACCATTTCGTATTATGCACTAGTATTTTACTAGATGCCATCACTTTGCAATACTAGGCATCCGCAGATTATCATAGCGCCATGAAACTGATATTACTCAATAAACCTTACGACGTGATGTGCCAGTTCTCGGCGCATCCAACGCGCCAGACATTAGCCGACTATGTCGATGTACCGAATGTCTACCCTGCTGGACGCCTTGATGCAGATAGCGAGGGACTTGTATTGCTTACAGACAACGGAAAGTTACAACATTCGATTAGCCATCCAGATTTAAAACAGGCTAAAACTTACTTGGTCCAGGTCGAAGGTCAGCCAACACCAGTATCATTAGAGAAGTTAAGAAATCCCCTGGATTTAGGCGATTTTGTCACCAAACCATGTCAAGTTAAGCATATTTATGAACCAGACTGGCTATGGGATCGCACCCCGCCAATACGATATAGGGAAGATAAGCCTACGAGCTGGCTCAGCATAAGCTTAACGGAGGGGAAAAATCGGCAAGTGCGACGCATGACAGCCGCAGTTGGTCTGCCAACTCTAAGATTAATACGCAGTGGAATTGCCAATTTCACACTAGAAAGTCACGCACTAATGCCAGGCTCATGGCAAGAAGTCAGTGCAGAATGGCTGGCGCGCATCAAATCAGGAAATCTTGGAAATCGTAGCTAAAGAATGAGATTTTAAGGACACAAAAAAACCGCAATAAACTATTGCGGTTTTTTATTCATTACTGACTTTACAATTAACTCATTAGTATTATCAAAGATAATACTAAAAAACCAACTATCGCTTAAATATTAAGCAGACAAAGCCTTCAAAGCGGAAGCCAAACGGCTTTTATGACGAGCTGCTTTGTTTTTGTGAATGATTTTTTTATCTGCGATGCGATCAATCGTCGAAACGGAAGTTTGGAAGATTGTAGTTGCGACAGCTTTATCACCTGCTTCAATCGCTTTACGGACAGCTTTGATTGCTGTGCGCAGCGTCGAGCGCAGGCTGGAGTTGTGTGCGTTTTGTTTTACTGCTTGACGAGCGCGCTTGCGTGCTTGTGCGGTATTTGCCATGAGATTTCCTAAACGTGGTCAAGAGCGACGGGTTCAAAGTGAACTCACAAATTTCCACGCCGCATAATTCTGTACAGCTTTGCAGTGTAACTGTTTTTTCAAAAGTTGGCAAGCATCTCACTGGATTGATCTGAATTCCCTGCATTTTTGCTGATAGTTAATAGAAACAATAACAAACAATGAAAGAATTGTTGTATTCATCCCCAAAGTGTCGTTCTGTATCTGGGAATCATCACAAAATATTGACACACTAAGCACCTAAGCTCACTTATTTATTTGAAGGACTTCTTATGCAATGCACTCCCATCACACTTCAAGGTCGCCATGTTAGCTTAGAACCATTGCATCAAGAACATTTTGCTGAGATTCAGGCGGCAGCGGCTGACGGTGAATTATGGAAGCTATTTTTCACCTCAGTACCTAGCCCAGGAAACACGCAAAACTGGCTTGATCTCGCGTTAGAAATGCAAGATCAAAAAAAGGCAATTCCTTTTGTGATCAGGGAAAAACAGACTGACCAGATCGTCGGCTCTACACGTTACTGCAATATCGATCATAATAATAAACGCTTAGAAATCGGTTACACCTGGTACGCCAAGCGAGTGCAAAGAAGCGCGATCAATACCGAGTGCAAGTTGCTATTGCTGTCACATGCGTTTGACATGCTTGAGTGTATCGCCGTTGAGTTTCGCACGGACTGGTTTAACCGTCGCTCGCAAGCAGCAATTGAGCGTCTAGGGGCGAAACGAGACGGCGTATTACGTAACCACACGATTTTGCCAGATGGACGGATTCGCGACACGGTGGTGTATAGCATCCTGCAAAACGAATGGGCTGGCGTAAAACAGAATTTGCAGTACATGCACGAGAAATATCAAGGCGTTAGCTAACTAATTTATTTAACACGCCGATTGCAGTAAACCTAAACCAAGATTTGCAGGAGCCAGCCGTGCTGATTGATTTTTTCTACACTCTTAAAGATGCAAAAATTCCTGTCTCGATCAAGGAATTTCTGACGCTGCTCGAAGCGCTGGACAAAGGATTGATTAGCATGTCGATGGATGATTTTTATTTTCTCTCGCGCACGATTATGGTTAAAGACGAAGCGCATTATGACAAGTTCGATAAAGCTTTCGGTCTTTACTTCAAAGGGATAGAAACGATTTTTGAAAAGAACCCTGAAATTCCTCTGGAATGGTTAGCCAAGCGCATGGAGCGCGAACTAACTGATGAGCAAAAAGCAGCGTTAGAAAAATTTGGCTACGACAAGCTGATGGATCGCTTGCAAGAATTACTCAAAGAACAAAAAGAACGCCACGAGGGCGGCAATAAATGGATAGGTACTGGCGGCACATCACCGTTTGGTAATGGCGGACAAAATCCAGAAGGCATACGCATCGGCGGCAAAGGCGGCAACCGCACTGCCGTCAAAGTATGGGAAGCGCGCGCCTTCCGCGATTACGATGATGAGCGCGAACTCGGCACCCGCAATATCAAAATCGCGCTGCGTCGTCTGCGCAAATTTGCCCGTCACGGGGCTGAAGATGAGTTAGCGTTAGATGCGACAATCAAAGCGACGGCCAACAATGCCGGCTACCTAGATATAAAAATGCAACCGGAGCGCAAAAACAATATCAAGGTTTTGATGTTGCTGGATGTCGGTGGCACGATGGACGACCACATTGCAAGGACCGAAGAGTTATTTTCTGCTGCGAAAACAGAATTTAAAAATATGGAATTCTTTTATTTCCATAACTGCGTCTACGATCATTTATGGAAAAACAATCGCCGTCGTCATGCAGAAAAATTTCCTACATGGGATGTCTTGCGCAAATACACGCCAGATACGAAAGTGATTTTTGTTGGCGACGCCACCATGAGCCCGTATGAAATTTTACAGGCGGGTGGTTCCGTCGAATATAACAATGAAGAAGCGGGAGCAGCGTGGCTGCAACGGTTTACTTCGGCTTTTCCGAAGTTTATCTGGCTCAATCCAGAACCAGAGGGATTGTGGCAATACCGTCAATCGGTGTCCATCATTAAGCAAATTATGAACAACCGCATGTTTCCAGTCACCATCGAGGGACTGGAACGCGGCATGCGCTTATTGAGTAAATAAATAAGTGAATAAATAACGAATTAGCACGAGCTGGGAAGAACGAAACTTCCGAAACGATATGCAAAATCACCGAAGCTCACCGAACCTAGTAGGTTAACCATTACTGGTCAGCTTAAGTGAGCTGCAAAAATTTCTGTATCGTTGATAAAACCAGTTTGCGCGACAAAGGCTTATTTAAAAACCCATCGCAACTCACGCTTTGCGCAAACTCCTGGTTATACACAAACGTCTTATCGATCAAAAACATCACATTCGTTTTCCGATGTTCATTTTGACTTTTGAGTGACCGGCATAAACCATAGGGATCAATATCCGGCGTCGATGTATTAATCATAGTCAATCCATATTGATATTGCGCATCCAAGCTTAAAGCTGTCTCCGCATCATTGCTCATACCAACAGGAATGTTATATCGCTCCATAATTGCCGCAACATAATCTCTGAAACGCATGTCCTTATCAATAATCAAAATACCGCCCCGTGGGGTCGCGGAGTTGCGCATTTTTTGATATACCGATGGGTCGGTCAAATCAAAATCTAAACGTTCACGACGACGACGTTCGGGTATCGCCACCTCGCCATAAGCACTTAACGTTGTCAACAACAACTGGCGCTCATCCACTAATTCATCGAGCACATCAAACAATTTACGCCAGCGAATCGGACGCGGCATAACCGCGTAAGGCAAACTCACCTTGGTTTTACCAATTAATAAAACGGGTTGTGCATGACCAGGGTTGATATCAGACAGTGTTGCCAATGCTTTCATATCTTCGGCATTGACAATAAAAAGATCGGGGTCTTGCAGGCTGCCATCTCTTAAGCATAGATAGCGATAGCCCTTCTCGCGCATCACCGCAAGAACGGTAGAAAACGTGTCGTTTTCTTTAGGAGTAAATCCAATCAGTCGGATTGCGATTGTTGGGTTTTTTTCTGACATCGTTTATCCATCAACACATAACAGCTACAATAGTTGCAAATCACTTGCAAAGAAATTATAAAAAAATTGCAAAAAAACTGAAAATAAGATCGCAGCAAAAAAGTCCCTGAGCTAAGTTAAGCTAAGTTAAGCTATCGTTAGCTATGATCGCATCACTCATTACTCGTTACTCGTTACTATTGGATAGCGATCTTATTGCTCTGATGACTGGCTCTGATGACTTTCTACCAAGCCTATTTAAAATGATTGCCAGAATACAGGCAAACCTTGCCAGCAAACAAAAATTTTGTGGAATAATTTGTCTACATGGTACCTAATTAGTACCTAATTTCCAACATCAGCGACAACCAACACGTATTTATTGCATGGCCACTAAAAAAAATACCACACCATCCGACTACAGCGAATCATCCATCCGTGTCCTTAAAGGACTGGAACCGGTCAAACAAAGACCGGGCATGTACACCCGCACTGAAAATCCACTGCATATTATTCAAGAGGTGATCGACAATGCCTCGGATGAAGCCTTGGGCGGTCACTGTAAAAATATTGTTGTCACCCTCAATGCAGATAACAGCGTAACGGTGGAAGACGATGGGCGTGGCATTCCAGTTGGCATGCATCCGGAAGAACACGTCCCTACCGTAGAAATCGTCTTCACGCGCTTACATGCGGGCGGCAAGTTCGATAAAGGCTCAGGCGGTGCGTATGCGTTTTCTGGCGGTCTGCATGGGGTTGGTGTCTCAGTCACCAATGCTCTATCGACACGACTGGAAATCACGGTCTGGCGTGAAGCAGGTGTGCATAAGCTAACCTTTGCCAACGGCGATGTGATTGAACCTTTGACGTCGCAAGCTCTGGCACGTGGTGAGAAGAAAAACGGCACCAGAGTGTCAATCTGGCCAGACGTAAAGTATTTTGATTCGCCGACGATTTCTGCGACTGAATTAACCAGACTGTTGCGATCTAAAGCAGTCTTGTTGCCCGGCGTCAAAGTGACGTTGATCAATACCAAAACTGGCGACACGCAAACCTGGCAATACGATCAAGGTTTGCGTGGCTATTTAACCGAGGCCTTGGCGCAATCATCCCATGGCGAGCCATTGATACCGCTGTTTGAGGGAGAGCAATACGCTAGTGGCGAGAGCGACGGCTTTGCAGAAGGTGAAGGCGCGGCCTGGGTGGTTGCTTGGACAGAAGAAGGCGCAGTCGTGCGCGAATCCTATGTCAATCTGATACCGACACCGGCAGGCGGCACGCATGAATCTGGTTTGCGTGAAGGCTTGTTTGGTGCAGTCAAGAGTTTTGCCGAAATGCATTCTCTGTTGCCAAAAGGCGTGAAGCTGTTGCCGGAAGATGTATTTGCTCGCGTCTCTTTTGTGTTGTCCACCAAAGTGCTTGATCCTCAATTCCAGGGGCAGATTAAAGAACGCCTGAACTCCCGCGATGCCGTCAGGCTGGTATCCTCCTTCACCAAACCATCGCTGGAATTGTGGCTGAACTCGCATGTTGATTATGGTAAAAAACTCGCAGAACTGGTCATCAAGCAAGCCCAGTCGCGCTTGCGTTCCGCACAAAAAGTGGAGAAGAAAAAATCCTCAGGCGTTGCAGTCTTGCCAGGCAAACTGACCGACTGCGAATCGAGTGACATCGCCCGTAACGAACTGTTTTTGGTCGAAGGTGACTCGGCTGGTGGCTCTGCAAAAATGGGGCGTGATAAAGAATTCCAGGCGATTTTACCTCTGCGCGGTAAAGTTCTTAATTCATGGGAATCCGAACGTGATCGTTTGTTTGCGAACAATGAGATCCACGACATCGCCGTCGCCATCGGAGTTGATCCGCATGGCGTCAACGACAATCCCGATTTAACTAATCTGCGTTACGGCAAGATTTGTATTCTGTCGGATGCGGACGTTGATGGTTCGCATATTCAGGTGTTGTTACTGACCCTGTTTTTCAAACACTTCCCAAAATTGATTGCACAAGGTCACGTCTGCATTGCACGCCCGCCTCTGTTCCGGGTGGATGCACCTGCACGTGGTAAAAAGCCGATTCAAAAAATGTATGCACTGGATGCAGGCGAACTGATCGCGATTGAAGACAAGCTGCGCAAAGACGGTGTTAAAGACGGTGCTTGGGCGATTTCGCGCTTCAAAGGTCTGGGTGAGATGAATGCCGAACAATTATGGGAAACCACGATGAATCCGGATACGCGTCGCCTGTTGCCAGTGGCTTTGGGTGAGTTCGATCAAGCCTTCTCCGAAGCCCGTTTCAATATGCTGATGGGCAAAGGAGAAGCTGCCGCCCGTCGCGCCTGGTTGGAAGAACATGGTAACGAAGTAGAAGCAGACATTTAGATTTCCATCTTACACAATAAAATATACTACCCATAAGTATATTTTATTATCCATATAATCATTGGACATTAAGCACTAAATTGGCTGATACTCCCCTATTTTTATAATTTAATCGACGAATTGAAGCACCATGAGCGAACAAGCGAATTTATTTGATCAGGCACCTGATGACGACAAAGGCGGTGGCGATGGCAGAGAAACGCTGACGCTGGCCAGCTTTGCCGAACGCGCCTATCTTGACTATGCGATCTCCGTCGTCAAAGGCCGCGCCTTGCCGGATGTGTGCGATGGTCAAAAACCGGTACAGCGCCGTATCTTGTTTTCGATGAATGAGCTGGGTCTGAACTCCAGCGCCAAACCACGTAAGTCCGCGACCGTCGTCGGTGACGTGTTAGGTAAGCTGCATCCCCATGGCGATCAGTCCGTGTACGACGCGATGGTACGAATGGCGCAGGATTTTTCGCTACGCTATCCTCTGATCGATGGTCAGGGTAACTTCGGCTCACGCGATGGCGATGGTGCAGCAGCGATGCGATATACCGAGGCACGCTTGACGCCGATCTCGCGCTTGTTGATGGATGAGATCAACCTTGGCACAGTCGACTTCCAACCCAACTACGATGGTTCGTTTGAAGAGCCAAGCTTGCTGCCGGGTCGTTTGCCGTTCGTCTTGTTAAACGGTGCATCCGGTATTGCCGTCGGTATGGCGAC
Organism: Undibacterium sp.; assembly: GCA_025352365.1. GTDB lineage: Bacteria > Pseudomonadota > Gammaproteobacteria > Burkholderiales > Burkholderiaceae_D > Undibacterium. The sequence continues at coordinate 46,466 of JANXTO010000085.1, forward strand.
CGAAATCCCGTCACACAATCTGACCGAAGTCGCCAAAGCCGCCGTAGCGCTGATCCGCAACCCGGCTATGCAACATGCTGAATTAATGAGCATGATTCCAGGTCCGGACTTCCCAAGTGGCGGTCAAATCATTACCCCCGCCGCTGCGATTGCCGACATCTACGCAGCAGGTCGTGGCAGCATGAAGGTACGCGCTTGCTGGAAGATTGAAGAACTGGCTCGTGGTCAATGGCAAGCCGTGATTACCGAATTGCCGCACGGTGTTTCTTCCCAAAAAATTCTGGAAGAAATCGAGGAAATCACTAACCCGAAAATCAAGTTAGGCAAAAAAACTCTCACGCCAGACCAAGCCTCGCTGAAGCAAGTTGTATTGTCCATGCTAGATGCGGTGCGCGACGAATCCGGTCGGGAGGCTGCCGTACGTCTGGTGCTGGAGCCGAAATCCAAAAATCAGGATCAGGCGGAGTTTATGCAGATGTTGCTGGCGCATACCTCACTGGAAACCTCGACCTCCATCAATCTGGTGATGATCGGTGGCGACGGGCGTCCGCGTCAAAAAGGCTTGCTCGATATTCTCAAGGAGTGGATCACTTTCCGCTTCGCGACAGTCACCCGCCGCACTCAGTTCAAGCTGAAAAAAGTCGATGATCGCATCCATATTTTAGAAGGCCGTGAAGCCGTTCTGTTAAATATCGACAAGGTCATCAAGATCATCCGTGAGTCGGATGAGCCTAAACCAGCCTTGATGAACGCATTTAAATTATCCGACCGTCAGGCCGAAGATATTTTAGAAATCCGTCTGCGTCAGCTAGCACGATTAGAGGCCATCAAAATCCAGCAAGAATTGACCGAATTGCGCAACGAAAAAACCAGTCTGCAAGACCTGCTAGACAATCCAGCCTCGATGAAGAAATGCATCATCAAAGAAATCGAAGCTGATACCAAACAATTTGGTGACGCACGCCGTACCTTGATCGAAGAAGCCGCACGCGCTTCTGCAGAACAAAAAGTGATTGACGAGCCCGTCACCGTCGTCATCTCAGAAAAAGGTTGGGTGCGCGCACGCACAGGTCATGGTCATGACAATGCGCAGTTCACGTTTAAAGCGAGTGACAGTCTGTACAACACCTTTGAGTGCCGGACCATCGATCAATTGCTGGTGGTTGGCTCCAACGGCCGGGTTTATTCCGTCCCAGTTGCAGCACTACCCGGCGCGCGTGGCGATGGCGTGCCAATCACTACGTTGATCGATCTTGCCAGCGGCACAAAAATCCTGCACTACTTTGCTGGCACAGCCGATTCAACCCTGCTGCTAGCCTCCAGTGCCGGTTACGGCTTCACCGCCAAAGCTAGTGACATGGTTGGCCGCATGAAAGCGGGTAAAGCCTTTATGACGATCGACGACGGCGATGAACCATTAAAGCCAACCTTGGTCGCAGAAGACGCCAGCGCGATTGCCTGTTTATCAGAAAAAGGTCGCTTGCTGGTATTCGGCCTGGCAGAAATCAAGCAACTCGCCAGCGGCGGCAGAGGCGTGATTTTGATGGAGTTGGAAGCCAAAGAAAAACTATTAGCAGCGCAAGCAATTAGCCAGAAAGGTGTACGTGTGGCAGGGATAGGACGTGCAGCCAAACCGCAAGAAGTCGTATTAAGTGCGTCAGCCTTGAGTATCCACATCAACAAACGCGCTCGCAAAGGTAAGGCGCTGGAATCCAAGCTCAAACCAAGTGGGATATTTAGTGTGGGTTGAGTGGATAGAGAATAGTTGTATCTGATATTTTTAAAAATATCAGATTACATCGTCCAATAAAAATGCGGCTTACCAAAGGAAAATGCTTGGTAAGCCGCATTTTTATTGGACGATGCTAAAAGGAATTTCTAAAGAAATTTATAAAATGACTTAAACAGAGGTATTACATTTTAAGTAGTTATCGCGGAGCGCGGCATTGCAAGCACCCTCACCCCCGATCCCTCTCCCGCATGCAGGAGAGGGACGCTTGAAAGGCTTTAGATTGCGGACAACGAGGGAATTGAATTTGAATTTGAATTTGAATTTGAATTTGCTATTGATTTTGACTTGAAGTTCCGCTTTGGCGCTGCCGTTTGTAGAAGGCAAAAATGGATAAGAAAGCTTCGTTGTCTGAGCGAAGCGAGTTTCGAACTTTTCCCATTTTTGTCTTTTACAAACGGGAACCCCGAAGGGGCAGCGACTTCGCGGTCGCCTTCTTTTGCTTATTTTTCTTGGCGAAGCAAGAAAAGTGAGTAGCCGCCGGTCTACCACCGGCCTGCAATCTCAAATGAACGGTGTAGGCATGACTGCCTAATACCAGATACCCTCAGACTACGTCAAAAAATCAAATTTTCGCCAACTCAATCTGATTCCGCCCACCCTGCTTAGCCCGATACAATGCCGCATCAGCCACATCAAATAACTCATCAGCATCCGTGGTTAATTCCAAATCAGCCACACCCGCTGAGAACGTAACCGCGAAATCGCCCTGCTCTGCATGCTGGTCAATTTTGCCAAAAGCAATCCTGATCTGATCCAATACTCTCCGGGCGACGACCGCGCTAGTACCCGGGAAAATGATGACAAACTCCTCACCACCATAACGCCCGACAATGTCGCTACGGCGCAAACGCTGCCGCAGAAGGCGAGACAAAGTGCGTAATACCTGATCGCCAACCGGATGGCCATAGGTGTCGTTGACGTGTTTAAAATTATCCAGATCGATCATCGCCAAAGCCAGTGGTGCGCGGTTGCGGCTGGCGATAGATATCTCTGCGCCCAGTTCTTCTTTGATGGCAGTATGGTTGTACAAACCCGTCAAGCCGTCACGCATAATCAATGCGCGTAACAGGCGATACCGCTCTGCCCGGCTGGATAACGCGGAGACTAAAAATTCTGGGGTAATCGGTTTAGTGAGGAAATCATCGGCGCCTGCCTGTACCGCATCTAATTGTTTACCCATGTCGTTTTCGCTGGACAGAAAAACGATAGGAATATCCAGATAAGAATTATCTTGCCGTATCATTTTGGATAATTCCACACCGCTGCAAAGTGGCATGTATACATCCAGCAATAATAGCTCTGGCCTGAAATCTGTCATTACGCCCAAAATCTGGCTAGGGTCGTTAAGCAAGCGCACGCTCATCCCGGCATTGCGCAAAACTGCACTGTAATACTCGGCAGTGACGACATCATCATCAATAATCAGTACGCGGTAGCCTTTGGGCTCTTCGCGTCCGACTAAAGCATCGATTCTTTCGCTCAGGGCGACGATATCGACGGGCTTGGTGAAGTAGCCATCGCCACCGGCACGCACGGCTTGCAGGCGGTTTTCAAAACTACTGGATTGAGATACAAAGATGGTAGGAATACTTAAACGGCCAAGACGTTTGATGCGGGCGATCTCTTCTGCGCCAGCGGTTTTTCCGTCTTCTGAGCCAAGTTCGATGACCACGATGTCGGGTCGTCTAGTGGCGATGGATACCGCCAGCGATTTTAGCTGGTCTATGAGTACCACCTCGTAACCAAATTGCTCTAACTGAACCAAGATGGATTGGGTAATCTCATTGTCGTCATCGACCAGATAAATCAGACGAGAGGCATCTTTGTCGCTGTTTTTTTCCAGATAATCAACGGCTTGTACCGTAGCGCCTTTGCTTTTGGCGTTGAGCAAAGCCGTGACAAAATATTCTCTTAGCTCAGCGGCATAGAGGTCTAAATCTGCCAATGACCAGACACCCTCTGAAAATAAGGGTTTAAGACGTATTTCAAATTCGCGTGCCTGCAACCCCATTTCCGCAAAGCCGAATGTGCCAGCAGATCCTGCCATAGTGTGTAACAGCCGATGCAATATGGTCAGTGCCTCTTTATCATCGGGCATCGCTAAAAAATGGGCAAGTGCCTCCTCCATCTCTTGCATCTTCAAAGGCAATTTTTCTAAAAACAGATTTTCTAGTGCTCGCAGTTTTTCCTGGAGACTGTCATTTTTTTCTGTCATTTAATTTCCTTTGCTCCCACTATTTGAGCTATTCCACAGAGCGCGCACTTGCTCCGATAATTCCATAGGATCGAAAGGTTTGGCAATGACGCCGATAGCGCCTAAAGATTTATAGTAATCAAGCTCAACCGATTGCACTTTGGCCGTCATAAAAATAACCGGTGTCTGGGAGGTAGAAGCAAGCTTGCGTAATTCGGCCAATGTGGTTGGCCCATCCATACTTGGCATCATCACATCGAGTAAGAGCAAGTCTGGCTCGGCACCCGTCTCTATCGCCTGCAACGCTGCGCTGCCGGAGCTGCACGTAATCAGGCTAAAGCCACCGACAACTTCCAGCGCGATTTGGGCTACTGTTTGGATGTCCTGGTCGTCCTCGACGTACAGTATTTTATTCAGAGGTTTTTCACTCATCGCAATTCCTTTTGCTTTTTATAGCGAAAAAATCGTTACCACTATGAAATTAAAGTCCTGACTAAAAATCCTACTGCGTATGTCGCTTTTCATCCATAGCGGCGCAAGGCTAAAAATAGCAATTCCATTTAATCCAAGCTTACCAGAAGTATTATAAAAATTGCTCAAGAGTTGCGTTGCCGAAACGCCTGAATGTAACTCAAGGCAACTTAATACAACTTATTGCAACTGAATACGACTGGATGGAGCTGGTTAAGCCTAAGTAAGGCTAGGCACAATTTATTGAATAACAGGTAATTCAAAGAAAAACTCAGTTGGCTCATTCGGCTTGCTATAAAAATCAATCCGTCCCTGATGAGCTTCGATGATTGTTTTACAAATACTTAAGCCCAAACCTGTACCGCCTTTTTGCCTGGTATTTGAAGAATCTGCTTGGGCAAACTTTTCAAAAATATGTCCCTTAAATGCCTCTGGTACGCCTTTGCCGTTATCTATTACCGACAACCTCAGGCTCGCTGGATTCGCTGGGATGGTTGGGTTGACAGAATCCGCCAATAACGCCTGCAAGCGTATCGTTACGACGCCACCTTTAGGAGAGAATTTACAGGCATTAGATAACAAATTGATCATCACTTGCAATAGTCTGTCGGCATCAACCAGCACTGTCATGGGCGTCTGCTCAGACTGCAACTCTAGCTTTACCTGATACAACTCGGCATATGCCTGGGTTGCTGCAATGGCGTTGGCGACCAGTTCTTGCATGACATGCGGGCGCAGATCAAATGTCATATTCCCAGATTCCATTTTAGCAATGTCGAGAATATCGTTGATCAGCCTTACCAATCGCTCGCAATTATTTTTAGCAATCTCAAACAAGTCATGCGCGCGGGGCGATATTTCCATCAATTTGCCAGAAGACAGCAAGCCAAGCGACCCACGAATAGAAGTCAGCGGTGTCCGCAACTCATGCGATACGGTAGAAATGAATTCGTTCTTCATTTTATCCATCCGTTTTTGCTCAGACAGATCGTAGGCAATCCCTAAAAAACCAACGATCGTATCTTGTTTATTTTGATGCTTATTTTGATGCTCACTTAGGCTCAGGTTTTGGTATGAGTTGACGTTTGAGGTAATGTTTGAGTTGATGTTTGGGTTGATGTTGGCGTCACTATTTTGGTCGCCAAAAAGCGCTGCAAGCGATAACATGACTGGCAAACGAGATCCATCTTTGCGGATATACGTCCACTCCTGGTGGTCGTAACCACCTTGTCTGACCTTCGCTGCAAATGCCTCAAAGCCTGGGGCGATGGTTTGATTTAATTCCAGGCTAGACTGTGCCGCTTTGGCGATGATCTCATTCATGTCATGGAAGATTGCCGGACTATGAATACCAACCACCTCGTCTGCAGAATAGCCTAATATTTTCTCTGCACCGGCACTAAACATCTGAATAGTGCCTTCGGTGTCGGTGGCAATAATCGAGAAGTTAGCCACATCCAAAATCGCATTATGCAAGGCACTGGCATTGCTTAAACGCAGATTCAGTGACTCTAATAAGCGTTGATTTTCTATTAATGCTTGCTCATTGCGCCGGGCTTGAGTGATGTCGGACGCGACTATGCACAAGCCATATATTTTGCCGTCACGATCAAGCAAAGGTGAGCGTACTGAATGGAAATGGACATCTCCGTCGGATGAAGGAAAAATACTATCTATCGCCAGCGACTCTGCACTCTGGAACACCAACAAATCCTCTTCCCGCGCTTTTTTGGCGAACTCAGAAGGGTAAATATCTTCCATCGTTTTTCCCAAAATATCGATGCCAGACATTTTGATCAGCTCTTCATATTTCCGGTTCACAAACAGGTAACGACTGTTTAGATCACGTACCGCAATCAGAGAACTGGTGCTATTCATCACTGACAGTAAAAGGTCTTCACCTACCCGCATTTTTTGCTCGGACGCCAGACGTTGACTGATATCAATGCCAATCACGCAGACTCCATAAATCTCGCCGCTGCTGCGGTACAAAGGGGTGCGGATTATCTGATAAATATGCTCGCCATCTTCTTGTACAACGACGGATTGCGACTCCAGAACGCTACCCGATTCGATCACTTTACGATCTGCGTTGTGGCTAATCTTGGCCGCATCAGTCGGGAATAAGTCAAACACAGTCTTGCCGATTAAATCTTTGCCTAAACGTTGATGAACCAGTTCATACTCTTTATTGACGAATAAATAGCGCCCATGATTATCACGCACCGACAAGGTAGAACTCATGCTATCCATCACCGACTGCAATAAGCTGAACTCATGATCTTGTTGTCGTTTTAGCTGGGCTAGATCCAGCGCGTTCATCTCCGACTCGACCATCGCGGCTAAGTCTTTCAGCATCCGTTGGTCGCTTGCACCGAATTGACGTGCCTGGCGATCAATCACACAGAGTGTCCCAATCTTATGCCCACCCGGCCCTTTAATTGGCATGCCGGCATAAAAACGGATATCCGGCTCGCCAGTGACTAAAGGATTATCGGCAAAGCGCGGATCTAGCAAGGTGTTTTCGACCACAAAAACTGATTCTTGCAAAATGGCATGTCCGCAAAAAGAAATCTTGCGCGGGGTCTCGGTCTCGGCCAGTCCTTGCGACGACTTAAACCATTGCCGCTGATAATCGACCAGAGAAATCAGCACAATCGGCGCATCGAAATGACACTGAGTTATTCGGGTAATACGATCAAACCGCTCTTCTGCAGGCGTGTCTAATACTTCTAACGAGTGTAGATCCGCAAGGCGCTGCTCTTCATCCGCTGCTAGCGTAGCTTCTAACATAGTGCTCCGTTCTGATTAAAGATCCAGCACTGCGCGTGTTTACAATGGGTTTGGTGCGATCAGGGCATTACGATTAACAATCAGCTATTAACATTAAATTCATATACTCCCCCTGATTTTTAATAAAATCGCCTTATTGAGCAGGAATTATATGGACAATAAAATATACCCACTGGGAGTATAAATTATTATATTGGCGACCACATAAACTATTTGCCGTACAAAAGCCGTACTGTTTAAACGCCGTATTCAGTTCAGCCTCTTACTCTCACCTATCCGCAATAAGAAGAAGGTACTGCTATTTAACAGAAAAATCTACCCGATTTGGCAGACCTTTGTCTTTAATCCCATCCGCAGTCAATTTTGGCGCAATCAAAAACAGGCGCTCTTTGGCAATACCGCCTGTTTGCTCCAGATAATCCCGTACCACATCGGCTCTGCGTTGGGCTAACTGATGCAGATTTTCAGGTGTGACCAGCGTGTTAGCAAGGATCAAACGTTCGGCCTCTTCTGGTGGCAAAGTTTTGGCAATGCCGATCACATTACGCGGCTTGCTAAATTTTTCAGCTTTATAAACGTCTTCGATATAAGTTTTTTTATCACCTTCATCCAAACTGATTTGATCCAGACTCAATTGAGGATTTTTCTTTTGCAAGCTAGCGAGTTTTGCTTGCTTGATTTTTTTCTCCAGACTGGCGCGGCGCAAGCCCTCTGTATCGGTTTGCGTATCGGCTCTACCAAGAATATCCATACGCAAACTGGTGCGGTTGCTGAGCGCTTTGGCTAGGTTGTCCAACTTAGCGCTGGTGTCCGGCGTCAAGATCGCCAGCCCCGGCGTAAACTCGGCATAGGATAATTCCTCTCCGCCACCAAACGCCTGCCCCAACAAGGCAAACGGAGATGTCACTGCCTTGGTAATTAAGTTGACGAAGACTTTCCAAATAATCCCGCCGACTGAAAATTGCGGATCAGATAAAGAGCCGGAGATTGGTAAATTGATCGCAATTTTTCCATCGTTATCACGCAATAAAGCCAGTGCCAATTGTACCGGCAAGCGCGTGGCATTGGGACTATCAATTCTTTCGCCAAAAGTGAGCTGATCTAAACGCACGTCGTTTTGCGCTTGCAATTGCTGATTCTCTACCCGATACGACACCTGCACCGACAACTTGCCTTTATCAATTGCATAACCTGCATATTTTGCAGCATAGGGTGTCAGGCGCGTCAGCTCCATCCCGTTGGCGCTACCTTTAATATCCAAAAAAATCGGTGAGGATAAAGGATTGAGCGTGCCAGAAATCACTAACGGTGCATCATTATCAATCTTGCCGTTCAACTCAATTGTGGCGGGCTGCGTGCTGTCAGACGCAATCGCACCTATCGTGCCACTAACGCCAGTTAAATTAGCGCTGTAATTGGGACGGACAAAATTATCTGTGAAGTTGACATTGCCACCGCGCAGGACGGTTTGACTAATCCGGATCACTAGCGGATTAGTTTGCTTGACTGGCGGTGCTAGCGGTGTAGAAACGACGACTGGCGTGGTCGCGGAGACTGACGCGGCAGGTACGATAGATACGGTAGCGGAGGTGGCGGCAGCGTCAGCAGAGTTGACTGAATTTGCCGTGTCAGTTGAATTGACATCGACTTTCTTGATTTCGACAATCTTATTCGCATCCGTTGTGCCGTCAGCAGATTTGTTGACGGTAATATTTTGCAGATTCAGTTTGCCTTTATCAGACAAAACTGCCCTGGCATAAAAATTCGTTAAGCTCAATTTCCTCAACAATATCGTAGGTTTATTACCACCTAATTTTGCGTTAATACCGTCCAGATCGATTGATTTCCATTCTAAAAAATCGTCGCTGGCACCACTTTCCAGCATATGGAAATCACTGAGTTTTAAATTACCCTCATAACTTATTTTTGGTGCTTGTCCTTTGTCACTCAGGATCACTAGCTTGCCTTTAGCGCTGGCGTCACCACGACTTAAAGTGACATTTAACTGGCGCGCAAAGTAAGGGTATAGCGCAGCAACTGGCAAGGTCTGGGCATCAATTAATGCCGTAATATTTTTTAAGCCAGCACTGGTATCAGCACTCAGACTTAATTTACCTTTGCGGTTAATCATCGTTTTTAATTTAAAGCTCGCCGTCTGGGCGGCGTTGTCCACGACTGAACCGTCCAATAGATTACTGCTGAGATTACTAGCGACCAGACTGATGCCATCCAGCGTCACGTTCACACTAGGATAAAGCGATTGATCATCAAAGCGCACACTACTATCGTTGACAGAAAAATTGTGCAGATTGACACGCCATGCATTCGATTCTGGAACGGTGGCGGGATTGCTGGCACTAGCGTTGTTAAACTTGGCAGCACCAGCCAACTTTACTGCCTCTACATTGACACTAACTTTATCTTGAGTAGCTTGATTTTTTGCACTCTGCTCACTTTGTCCATTCCGCGCTATCAAAAATTTTTGCAGATTTAATGTTGCGGTCTGATCTTTTTGGACATCGGCTTTCAGACCTGTCATTTCTAAACTACTCGCGTTAACTACCTTGGTCGCAGTATCAAGTTCTAGCTTACTCAGTGCTAAAGATTTGATTGCGATACCGCCCTCGGTTTTCGCTTTTGACTGGATGGAAAAATCTGCTAATTGCAAATTTAAATCTGCTATTTTTACTTGCCCGTCCTGGCTATGGATATGCGACTGTACCGCTAATTTACCTGTCAGCGTGGCAGCCAATACAGGATTAAACAATGGCTGATAAGTAGCCAATGACAAATCACTCAGACTCACATTGCCATCCACGATCCCGCTGGCGATGCTGAATTGCCCTTCAAATTTACTTTGTGCATTTTGCTCGGTAGCGATACTGATTAAAACGCTGGCTGGCTTGGCCGCAACATCGGTACTCAATTGTTTAATATCGAGGGCGATATCTTTTAAATTGATTGGTGTAACTGGTGACGAATGCAAGGCGTCACTAAAATGGATTTGCCCTTTGCTGAGCACAATAGAATTTAAGGCAATGATTGCTTTACTCTTGGAATCTGATGTGACCGCGGTAATCGTATTAGCACTGTTAGCGGAGTTAACGGCATTAACAATTGGAGCAGAATTTTTTATCGGATCACTTGCCAGCATAGACTTTGCCTGATCCGCAGCGGGGGTTGGAGTAAGAGCGCTACTACTCAGTTTGGCCCAGTTAAGCTGACCTTTTTTGTCTAGATCCAGCCAAACTTCTGGTGCCTCTATGCTTAACTGATCTAAGCTCGCTGCACCGCTAATCAGATTAATTTGTTTGATCTGCGCCGTAATCACCTCGGTCATCAACAACGGGGTATCGGCATTATCTCTGAGGTCTATTTTACGTAATTGCAGCTGACCAGATAACAGCAACTCTGCTTGGTTTTTCTTACGGCTAAAAGTCAGATCCAGCTTGGTAGATAATTGCGCGCTTTGTATTTTTAATGGCAAAGGGACTGGAATATAAGCAACATAGGCAGGTACATTCAGGCGATCAATATCAATCGCTAAAGTCGTGTCCAAGCTATCCATAAACGGCTTACTACGCGCCTTTAAATCGAATGGTGTACCATTGATTTTGGCGGACAACATCGGCTGTACGAAGCTATTTACTTCTTTTGGGAAGTTGGATAAAAACGGTACTGCAATTTGCAGCTCGTCTATTTTTATGTGCTTCCCCAGTACTTTATCGTCAAAAACAATACTGCCATTTTGCAATTGCAAGTTCGCCAGCGAAAAACGAAAAGGCGCATCGCTTTTGGGTTGCGCCGCCAGTTTATCGAGGATGTCAGAAAAATTATAGCGACCATAACCATCCGCGCTGGTGCGTACTACATGGACTTGCGGTGCGGTTAGTCTGACCTCATCGATTACCAAAGCCCGATGCCAGGCAGAACTCAATGAGAGATTAAGTACCAGAGTTTTTAAAGACAGGGCCGGGCTGCGCTGATCTGGCTCGTACAAGCTGATATCGTTAGCCGTGAGCGCGAGAGTAAAGGGGGAGAAACGAATCTCGCCAATCGCTAGCTTGCGACCTAACTGCTGCTGAACTTGCTCGATCGCGACTCGCTTTGCATAAACCGGTAGCAGCAGCCAACTCAACAAGATGATCAGTGCTAGCAAGCCCACCAGACTGATGATGATTTTACCGATACGCCCTTGCCAAGTTTTTTTGAGATGCGCCTGCAATGTCACTTTGGCTGATAAGGTCACGGTCGTTCCTTTAAATTGAATCTAATGCCATAGTTTAACTAACGATCTGCTCTCCAGCAAATACAATCCCCGCACAAGGATTGCCACCGATCGCATAGGCCAGATCACTTGGCCGGTCTATCGCCCACAATGCGAAGTCTGCTGCCTTACCAATTTCTAAAGTACCGATCTGATCTTGCAAACCCAAAGCGCGGGCGGCATGTTTGGTGACGCCTGCCAATGCCTCCAAAGGCGTTAAGCGGAATAAGGTGCAGGCCATATTCATTGCTAACAACAAGGAAGTCATTGGTGATGTACCCGGATTGCAGTCGGTAGAAATGGCGATGGGTACCTGCGCCTCGCGCAAACCAGCGACCGGAGGTAATTTGGTTTCTCGCAAAAAGTAGTAAGCACCAGGTAACAGCACAGCAACTGTGCCGTGCTGCGCCATGGCATTGATGCCTTCTTGCGATAAATATTCCAGATGATCGGCAGACAAGCCTTGATAGCGTGCCGTAAGTGCTGCTCCGCCCTGATCTGAGAGCTGCTCGGCATGCAATTTGACTGGCAATCCATGGCGCTGTGCCGCCTGAAATACTTTTTCAGACTGCGCTGGCGAGAAGCCAATTTTTTCACAAAACGCATCGACTGCATCGACCAGACCTTCTGCCACCAGAGCAGGCAGCATCTGATCGCAAACCAGATCCAGATAATCATCAGCACGACCTGCATACTCGGGAGGCAAGGCATGCGCTCCAAGAAAAGTCGTTTTGATCCGTACCGGAAAATCTTGTGCGAATTGTCTGGCAACCCGCAACATCTTGGCTTCTGTTTCAACATCCAGACCATAGCCGGATTTGATCTCCAGCGTAGTGACGCCTTCCTTTAATAAATTGCGTACTCTGGGCAAACTGGCTTGCATTAGCTGCTCTGGACTGGCGGCGCGGGTCGCACGCACCGTGGAAAGAATACCGCCACCTTGTCTGGCGATATCTTCATAGGCGACGCCGTTTAAACGCGCCTCAAACTCATCGCTGCGATTGCCTGCGTAAACAATGTGGGTATGACAGTCAATTAGACCAGGTGTCAACCAGCAGCCTTGTCCGTCGTGTGACATGCTCGCTTGGGAATTCGCTTGAATCTCAGCAAGCAAATCAGTAGGTAAATCGATACGTTTACCCAGCCAGACAATCTTGCCATCCTTCGCCACAATGGCAGCGTCGCGGATTTCGCCATAACCATCCTGCATGGTCGCCAGATGGATATTGGTCCAGAGAGTCAGCATAGTTTAGGCTCCGGCGTGGTTTAAAAAACTAATGCGCATCAGATAGAGCACGCTGTCCTCTTGCGCCTGCACGACTAATCGCACACCGGCGTGTTCATGATCTTCTTCCAGCAAAATTAAATCTGCTTCGCTGACATCCATCACTTTATTCAAGACTGCCTGTCCCTGTGCACAGTAGATCAATACCTGTTGCGCATTTTGTGCAACAACATAATGCTCACCCGCTTCCAGTCGTTGCATAAAATGAGTACAGACATCCCGTCGTGTCATCAGATTAAGATCCCATACCGGACCATCTAGCAATTCTGCACGGATGGATGTCTCGCCAGAAAACTGATGTGGCATGCTGTCGCGGGTTAAGGTAACACTGGAAGGCGTATCAGTTCCTTCTTCATCTCCATGCAAGATCATACCTGCACCAGACAAAATCGCCAGCGTCCGGTCAATCTGTGTAAAGTGCGAGAACGCACCATCACTGCTGACCAGGGCGGTACTGATGCGCCAGACAAAATGGTCCAAGCTTGCGCCCTCAGGGAAAACCGCCAGCTCGGTCGTGCTGCCGCCACCGTTTTTCCAAGGCATGGTTTTGTAGTCTTGCTGGCTCCATTTACGCATAGTGTGTTGGCGTTTTGAGTGTCAGGATAAAAGGCGGCTTTAGCAATATAGATGCGTGTACAAGTGCTGACATTGTGCGCTCAATTCGCCATCCAGCACCATCTGTTTTGCTGCTGCAATATCTGGTGCGAAGAAGCGATCCTTGTCATAAAACGCAACCTTGCGGCGTAGCGCATGATGTACTGTCGCCAGACTCGCTGAGGTCTCTAG
>JANXTO010000139.1 GCA_025352365.1 Undibacterium sp.
GGATGATTACCTCAACAAGCTGCGCAAGCTATATCCGCGTGAACAGATCCTCAAAGATTATGGTGTGATCTTGCCTTACCCCGAGATTCCGGAACCGATTGATCCCGCTGCTGCCGCCAAAGATAAGGATATTTTTGGCACAGGCTTGCCTGCCAAAACAATCGTCTTGACCTTTGATGATGGTCCACATGCGACTTATACCGATGAGATCGCAGCGATACTCAAACAATACAATGTGCCTGCGGTGTTTTTTCAGGTCGGGCGCAACGTCGGTACCGTTGATGCGCAAGGGAAGGAGAAGCTGAATAAAAATGCGGATATCAGTAAAAAATTATTGGCATCTGGATATGCGATTGGAAATCACAGCTTTAGCCATGCCTTGCTCTCGAAAGAAAATGGCGATAGTTTGCATGCCGAGATCGCACAAACCGACCAGTTATTAAAAGCGATTGATCCGGCTCGTTCGTCCTTATTCCGCTTTCCGTATGGTGCCAAAAATAAAGAGGGCATGCAGATTTTGTCCAGCCTTGGTTTGCGCTCGGTATTGTGGAATATTGATTCCTTGGACTGGGCCGACCCTGTACCCAATTCCATCGCGAATCGTGTATTGGCGACAGTCGACAAAGAGCAACGCGGCATTATTTTATTTCATGATATTCACGAGCGTACTGTCAAGGCGTTGCCCTTGGTGCTTGATAAGCTGATCGCCGACGGATATCACTTTGCCGGATGGAATGGCAGCGAATTTAAGGTCGGTAAAGAAACTGCCGTGCCAGCCGAAAAAGTCAGTATCACAACCGATTATCAAAATAGCTGGGCAGTCGTCATCGGAATCAATGATTATGCCAAGTGGCCTAAGTTGCAGTACGCGGTACAAGATGCGAATTCGATACGCGACATGCTGATTGGCCGTCTGGGTTTTTCCAGCGATAAAGTCATTACCCTGACCAATGCTGACGCCACCAGAAACAATATCCTGAGCGTATTTCATGACAAACTAGGTCATGGACAACTGAAAAAAGATGACCGTGTTTTCGTTTTTTTTGCCGGCCACGGCGCTACCCGCAAACTGAGTTCTGGTCGCAATTTGGGCTACATCATTCCTGTTGATTCCGATCCTGAACAAATCTCCGTCGATGCGATCCCGATGACGGATTTGCAGAACATCGCCGAGAGTCTGAATGCCAAACACATCCTGTTTGTGATGGATGCCTGCTACAGCGGCCTTGGCTTAACTCGCGGTGGCGGCACCAGCAGTTTCTTGCGTGAGAATGCCAAGCGGCTGGGTCGTCAGATGCTGACCGCCGGTGGTGCCGATCAGTTAGTCGCTGATGGCGGGCCAAACGGCCATTCGGTCTTCACTTGGACGCTGCTACAAGCCCTGTCTGGCAAAGCAGATCTCAATGGTGACGGCATGATCACTGCGACCGAGCTAGCCGCTTATATCGCACCTGCAGTGTCTAGCGTATCGCAACAGACTCCCGCATTTGGCAGCCTGCCAGGATCAGAGGGCGGTGAATTTGTATTTGAAGTACGGAGCGAATCCGAGTTCTTAAATGCCAAGACAGATCAGTTATCCGCAGACGCGATTGCGCTCAACAACAAGATTGACGATGCCCGTAACAAGGTCGGTACAGACGCACCAATCGTGATTAAAAATCTGAATGGCGGCGAACAAAAAATCGCTGCGCCTAAACCGGTGGACGCTTCTTCTCGCCAACTGGCACAACGCGCCAATGATCAAGGCTTGCAACTTTACCGCGAAAAACAATACGCACAGGCAGAAGCTGCCTTCACAGAGGCGCTTAAGTACCGACCTGACTTTGGTTTGGCTGCGAATAATCTGGGTTTCGTTTACTTTAAACAAGAGAAGTTTGCCGAGGCGGCACGCTGGTTTGAAAATACCTTGCAAATCGATCCCTCCAGAGCCATCGCCTACCTCAATCTGGGCGACGCAAGAGCAAGGCTGAATGACAACGAAAAGGCAAAATCCGCCTACAACACCTTCTTGAAGCTATCGCCGAATAGTCCTAATGCGGCGTATGTGAAAGAGGCGTTGAAGAAGTTGAATTGATGTTGATGGGAGCAGGGGCTGATTTAATAAAGTTGAATCAGCTAGATTAAGCCAGCGTACTTAAATCCGCAAAATTGAACTTATAAAATTGAATCTGCGCAATGGTAAGCAAACCAAAAATATCACTCCCTCTCCCACAAGCAGGAGAGGGGTGGAGTGAGGGCAGATGCAAACGGCAAGGCAATTTATCTCAAATCACCAGCACCGAATTTACCAACAGCATTTAGAAACGCTATACACGTAAGGTGCGCCATGCGCACTGTTCGTCGTTAGATCCAGCACCTCAGGTCTATCGGTGCGCACGGCGCACCCTACTTATTTTCTTGCCGCTGCAATGTAAATCCTGTTTCTTCAACCAAAAAACACATCAGGTGTGTATCAAACGACCACCGCCAAAAGACCAATTCTCCCAGGTAGTTTCTTTAAAACAGACCATCACGTTTTCCGGATTGTGATCCAGCGCAGTCAGTCGTTGTATCAAATCTTCAAGTAATTTTTTCTTGATCTTCACACTGCGCCCGACCGACCACAGAATTTCAATGAAGACAAAATCATCAGTGCGGGGAGATGTCAGATCTGGGTACGTGCTATCAAAGCGAAAATCATCCGCATCCAATTCCAATACTCGATGGAACTTGTCCGTCACGGGGACGCCAGATGCAACCAGCGCAGCATGAACGGAGTCTAAAACACCGGATTTGAATTCACTTGATTTTGGCTTGCGGACAGTAATGGTGACTAAGGGCATGGTCTTTCCTCTCATGAAAAAAAGATCACTATACCTGTTAGCTCACATTTAGTTTTGTGCTGCAAATGTAGATGCCACAACCGTCTAAGCAACACATGAGAGGTCAACGCACAGCTATCTTTGGTTCTGGCTGAGTCATTTTTGCGTAAGTCCTAAAGTAGCCAGCAGATCATTCTGCGCGCCGTTCAAAGTGCAGTAAGTCCTGCCATTCATCGTGCAATTTAACGCTGCGAATTGATCGGCCAAATTGGCTAAACCCATTTTTTTCTAACACTTTTGCCGAGCCGATATTCGCTGGACGGACTACCGCCTCAATACGCCATAGTTTGAGTGGGCCGAAGGCTTCTTTCAATAACAAATCGATGGCACAACTGGCGATACCTTTACCGGTCGCCGATTGCGCCATACGGTAGCCGAGTGTCGCTTTGTTGTAATGTGCTCTGACAATATTGGTGAGATTAATTCTGCCAGCTAACTGAGGCTGATCAGCCTCAGAATCAGTGACCCAAATCAGATATTGAAATGACTTATCCTGCGTTCGCTCAGCCTCCGCCGCCTGCAAAGAGGCACGTACTTGAACTAGCTCATAATAGGCATCAGTGCGGCTATGCACCCATTGCTCAAAGTAGTCGCGGTTCTGCAATTCAAATGCAAACACGGCATCGGCATCGGCGCTACAAGCGGGTCGGATGATGACTGTCATGGCCTTAGTTTACAACGTCGGGTAGGGTTATGCGGTACAAAAATGCGAGGTGAAATGATCACGTCAAATGATCACGTAAAATACGACCACCTGAATATACTCCCCCTGATTTTATCTAAATATGCCTTATTGTCCAGTGATTATATGGACTATTAAATTTACTGAGTGAGAGTATTCTAATTGCTTGTTTTTATTTGCGCCTGTTATTGCCCGTTGTCTCGTTCTGATTAGCGACTATTTCGTGTAGAAAAATACCCCAAGTAGCTGCCATGAGCGCGGCGTAGTCGTTTGCATATTCAATACTCTCATCCATTGAACAGGCACCTGACATGCCTCCAGTAGTGCGGCGTATTTCTCTTGACTGAAATGGTACATGACGATCAGCGCAGCCTACGATGAGGCTGCATTGATCACACCTAGCCTCCTAATGTAAGGACGCCAGATGTCTTACGACACAGCCTCCAAAAACTCCTGCTGCTCTAGCCAATCCGCTTCGGTTTGCTCTAGCTCTTTGACCAGATACGCCTGATCCAGCAAAAGACCTTTTAGTTTCTCTTTATTGGCATCGCTGTAGATATTGCTATCTTCAAGCTGAGCTGCGATGTCTTGCTTTTTGGCGTTGAGCTTGGCCATTTGTTCTTCCAGGCGTTTGATCTTGGATTCAATCGGTTTGCGTTGTGTGGCGAGCTTTTGTCTCTGCTCTGCATCTCTGCGTTTTTTTTCTTTATCTTCGACCTGATCTTCTACCGGGATTGGTTTTGCCAGAGGCAAACTGTCTTGCTTTTCTTTAGTTTTGGTTGGCAAGCTTGGGGCGGCTTCTTTGGCTAACTTATTTTTGAATAGCCAGTCTTTGTAGTCGTCCAGATCGCCGTCAAACGGAAGTAGTTTTCCATCGGCGACGATGATGAATTGGTCGGTGGTGGCGCGTAATAAGTGACGGTCATGTGAGACGACGATCAGCGTGCCTTCAAACTGGGCTAGCGCTTCGGTCAATGCTTCCCGGGTTTCCAGGTCCAGATGGTTGGTTGGTTCATCGAGTAGCAGCAGGTTAGGGCGCTGCCAGACGATCATGGCTAATGCGAGGCGGGCTTTTTCGCCACCGGAAAAAGGTGCGATGGGGCTGGTGACCATGTTGCCAGGAAAGTTGAAGCCGCCGAGGAAATTGCGCAATTCTTGCTCGCGTACATTGGGTGCGATGTGGGCGAGATGCCAGAGTGGTGATTCGTCGTGGCGCAACATTTCTACCTGATGCTGGGCGAAGTAGCCGATCTCTAAGCCTTTGCCTGTTTGCATGTCGCCGCATAAAGGTGCGATGTCGCCGACGATGGTTTTGATCAGGGTAGACTTACCTGCACCGTTGACGCCTAATAAGCCAATTCGCTGACCGATTTGTAGCGAGAATTTGACGTCGGAGACGATAGTTTTTTCAGTGAAACTGTGATCAGTTTTGGATTCAACCCGGTAGCCGCAGTTAACGTCTTCCATGACCAGCATCGGATTTGGCGCACTGAGTGGTTCGCGGAATTGGAATTTGAATTCAGCCGCAGCCCGCAGCGGCGCGAGTTCTTCCATCTTCGCCAATGCTTTGATACGGCTTTGAGCTTGTTTGGCTTTACTGGCCTTGGCAGCGAAACGATCGATAAACGACTGCAGGTGATCGCGTTTGCGGGTTTGTTTTTCTAAGGTACCTTGTGCCAGGATTAACTGGGCGGCACGCTGACGTTCAAACGCAGAATAGTTGCCTGAATAGCGCTTGAGTTTACGCTCATCAATGTGCACGACGACGTTGACGACGACGTCCAGAAAATCGCGATCATGCGAGATGATGAGCAGTGTACCTGCGTAGCGTTTTAGCCATTCTTCCAGCCAAATAATCGCATCCAGATCCAAATGGTTGGTGGGTTCATCGAGCAGCAGTAAATCGGATTTGCACATCAGGGCTTGCGCCAGATTTAAACGCATGCGCCAGCCGCCAGAGAAGCTGGCAACAGATTGTTCCATTTGTGCCAACGTAAAACCGAGGCCCAGCAATAATTGTTCGCCGCGTGAGCGCACGGTATAGGCATCAGCATCGGCTAGTGCACCGTACATTTCGCCAATGGCGAGGCCGTTTTCTGCGCTCTCAGGTTGTGCTTCCAGCGCGGCTAATTGCGCTTCTAGTTTGCGTAAGGTAGTGTCGCCATCAATCGCATAATCAATGGCGCTGCGTTCCAGTGCGGGTGTTTCTTGTGCGACGTGGGCGAGTTGCCATTTGGTGGGAAATTCAATACTGCCTTGATCTGGATGCAGCTCACCGCGCAACATGGCGAACAGGCTGGATTTGCCCGCACCGTTAGAACCGATCAAGCCTATTTTGTCGCCGGGATTGAGCGTGACATCGACGCTATCGAATAAAGGTTTGGTGCCGCGCGCCAGGATGACTTGTTGAAGACGTATCATTGTGTACTTATTTCTAAAATTTCAAAAAAACGGGGAGTATATGATTCTAAGTGTTAATCGTCCACGTATTATCTGGACAATCTTCAATATAATATTGATACTTATGGTGAGTATATTATTTTTGGCAGTGCGATATCAGCTGCTTATTCAATGTTTATTCAATGTTTATTCATTGCCTAGCTGACTGGCATTGATGAGAAATACCATATCGTCACCCGCGCTGGTGGATAGCCAGGTCAGATCAAGGTCAGCAAATGCTTGTTCTGCAAACGCGCGTTCATTCCCAATTTCCACCATCAGGATGCCGTTTCTGCTTAGCCGTTTGCCTGCGCCTGCGACGATTTTACGCACCAGATCCATGCCATCTTCGCCACCTGCTAAAGCGATTTGTGGCTCATGCAAATATTCTTGTGGTAGTTTGCCCATCGAGCTAGTGTTGACATAAGGCGGATTGGTAATGATCAGATCGTATTTTTTGTCAGGTACATTGGTGTACAAGTCTGACTCAATCAGGGTAATGCGGTCTTGCAGTTGGTAGGTATCTACATTGCGTTGGGCGACTGCCAACGCGTCTTTAGAAATATCGACAGCATCAACTTGTGCATCCGGAAAAGCATCTGCCAGCATGATCGACAAGCAGCCTGAGCCCGTGCACAATTCCAATATCTGGGTAATCGAATCCGGGTCTTGTACCCAGGGTGAAAAGTGCTCGGGAATCAGTTCGGCAATAAATGAGCGCGGCACGATGACGCGCTCATCGACATAGAAATTATAGGTGCCAAGCCAGGCTTCATTGGTGATGTAAGAAGCAGGCACACGGTCTGTGGCGCGACGATGAATCACGGTCAGGCAGGCTTCGACTTCTTCTGGCAGCAAGCGTGCATCCAGAAACGGATCAATTTTATCGATCGGTAATTGGAGCGTGTGCAACAACAGATAGGCGGCTTCATCCAGCGCATTGGCACTGCCGTGACCAAAAAATAATTTTTCTGTATTGAAGCGCGTCACGGCATAGCGCAACAAATCGCGTAAGTTTAAAAATAAGGCGGAGGGCAATTTGCTCATGTCAGCAGGTTTTCTAAAGTACGGCGGTAAATGTTTTTGAGTGGATCGATAAAGCGAACTTCGATGTGTTCATCAATCTTGTGGATACTGGCATTGGGCGGACCAAACTCAACCACTTGCGGACAAATTTTGGCAATGAAGCGTCCGTCGGAGGTGCCGCCTGTAGTGGACAATTCTGTGGTCAGGCCGGTTTCAGATTGAATCGCGGCACCGAGTGCATCGCTTAATTCACCTTTTGGCGTGAGGAAGGGATGACCGCCAATGGTCCATTTTAAATCGTAGTCCATACCGTTTTTGTCGAGGATGGCATGCACGCGTTGCTGCAATC
The DNA here is from genome assembly GCA_025352365.1 of Undibacterium sp. Lineage (GTDB taxonomy): Bacteria > Pseudomonadota > Gammaproteobacteria > Burkholderiales > Burkholderiaceae_D > Undibacterium. Next base: position 7,358 of record JANXTO010000139.1, read on the forward strand.
CTTCTGCCGTACTGGCGGTAGAGAAGCGGAAATTAAAATCAATCACGGCGGTGCCAGGAATGACATTAGAGGCGCCAGTGCCGGAGTGAATATTCGACATTTGCCATGAAGTGGGGAGGTAATACCCATTACCTTCGTCCCATACCTCTGCCACCATCTCTGCCAGCGCAGGGGCAACCAGGTGGATGGGATTTTTTGCCAGTTGCGGATAGGCGATATGACCTTGCACACCTTTAATGGTGAGCTTGCCGGACATCGTGCCGCGTCTGCCATTTTTAATAGTGTCACCCAACAGATCAACTGAGGTTGGTTCGCCAACGATGCAGTAATCCAATTGCTCGCCACGGGCTTTGAGTTGTTCGCAAACGACGACGGTGCCGTCGGTTGCCGGACCTTCTTCATCGCTGGTGATCAGGAAAGCAATGGAGCCTTTGTGATCTGGATGTGCTGCAATAAATTCTTCGCAAGCGACTACAAATGCGGCAATTGAGGTTTTCATATCCGCTGCGCCACGGCCATATAACTTGCCATCTCTGTGGGTAGGCGTAAATGGTAACGACTGCCATTGATCAACTGGCCCGGTTGGTACGACGTCGGTATGGCCGGCAAATACCAATAAGGGTTGCGCAGTGCCTTTACGCGCCCACAGGTTGGTGACGTCACCGGACTGTATTGTCTCGCATTGAAAGCCGAGTGGTGTCAGCAAGGAGATCAGCTCATCCTGGCAGCCTTTGTCCTCTGGTGTGACAGAAGAAAGCGCGATCAGTTTTTCTGTCAGCGCAAGTGTTTTGCTCATGGCGATTATTTGAAAAGAGGTTGGTATTGTTGAGCCGAAAATCCGACTTCGATATGCGCGACTTGGTTGCCAGAGGATTGCATTTGCAACACAGGGCGTTTAATAATGGAGGGCGATGCAATCATCAAGGCGATCGCTGCATCGATATCGCTGATTGAGGCTTTTTGCTCATCTGTGAGCGCGCGCCAGGTGGTACCTTTGCGATTGATTAATACGTCCAGATCCACGTGTTTGAGCCAGCTTTCAATCGTACCGCGCTCCAATCCTTGTTTTTTAAAATCGTGGAAGCCGAAAGCGAAATTGTAAATAGTAGCGTGCTCCTGTAACCAGGTGCGTGCTTTTTTGACGGTATCGCAATTCGGGATGCCATATAAAACGAGTGATTGCATGTCCTAATTTTTCTATAATTTCTATCTATAAACTGAGATGTAAATGGGTTTATACGTTCAGTGTAAATTCGGTGAAAGAGGCTTCCTCTTTTTGCTCTGGCTCGGGCTCTTCTGCCGCCGGACTTTGACCTGCTTCATTATTAAGCAGCCACAACAAGTTATTGGCAGAATCCGCATTCGCTAAACCTTCTTCCTGACTGATCAGACCTTCTTTAATCAGATGCATTAATGCGCGTTCAAATGTTTGCGAGCCTGGTGATAAACTCTTTTCAATGGCTTCTTTAATCTGGAAAATATCGCCTTGCTCGATTAGTTCTGCGACATAGCGCGTATTGAGCATGATTTCTACTGCTGGGCAGCGACCACCATCGACAGCGCGTATTAGCCTTTGCGACACGATCGCGCGGATCGAAGAGGATAAATCTAATAACAGGGCGTTGCGATTTTCCATCGGGAAGAAACTGATAATACGATTTAGTGCCTGATAACTATTATTGGCATGCAATGTCGCTAATACCAGATGACCTGATTGGGCGTAAGCAATCGCTGCCAGCATAGTTTCAAGATCACGAATCTCACCGATCAAAATACAATCCGGTGCCTGACGCAAAGAATTTTTTAAGGCGGTTTTCAAACTGTCTGAGTCAGTGCCAATTTCGCGCTGATTGACGATGGACTTTTTACTTTTAAACAGATATTCAATCGGATCTTCTAAGGTCAGAATATGGCCAGTTCTGATTTCATTACGATGATCCAACATAGAAGCAATGGTGGTGGATTTTCCAGAGCCGGTGGCACCCACGACCAGGATCAAACCACGCTTTTCCATAATCAGTTCGGACAAGACCAACGGTAAGTGCAGCGTATTTAATGCGGGGATATTTCCCGGTACAAAACGCAGTACCGCTGATACTGTGCCGCGCTGACGGAAAGCAGACAGGCGGAAACGACCGATACCCGGCGCGCCGATACCGATATTAAGTTCATTCTCTCGTTCCAGTTGTGCCATGTGTTCTGGCGATACCACTTCATTAAGCAGCGACAGAATATTTGCCTGATCCATCTTTTGCTGGTTAATCGGCAGAAGATTGCCATTAATCTTGAGATGGATAGGCGAGTTCATGGCGAGAAACATGTCTGACGCATGTTTTTCTTTCATCAACTGGAATAAGCGATCCATTGCCATGATGTGTCCCTATACAAAAAGGAAGGAGTAAAAACTTAAAAAGTCGATGTATTTCTTTTTACAGAGACACACCGAAACATGGATCTAAACGAAAAATTAAACGCCGCGCAGCAATTCGTTAATGCTAGTTTTGGAGCGGGTTTGCGCATCAACACGTTTGACGATTACTGCACAATACAAGCTGTATTTGCCATCTGCAGAGGGCAGGTTTCCAGAGACTACAACAGAACCAGAAGGAATGCGA
>JANXTO010000087.1 GCA_025352365.1 Undibacterium sp.
TATAATCACTGGACAATAAGCCCTATTTCTAAAAATAATGGGGGAGTATATTTTCACCAGCACATGGTCTTGGCAAATAAATCAAGTGTGACGTAAACAAAAAAAGGACGCCGGATTGCGTCCTTTTTTGCTATTTTCTGATCGAAAAAGCGACTAAGTCATCTGCTTACACTGGCGTCGGATCGGGTAGGTGTTTGATCGCGTCATGTTGATGATTTTGGATTTTGTCTTTATGTTTAATGACTTGTCGGTCCAGTTTGTCGATGAGAGTGTCGATGGCGGCATAGAGATCTTGTGCCAGGCTTTCAACATGAATATCTTTGCCACTGATGTGCAGATTAATGTCTGCTTTATGGCGTTTTTCCTTTTCTTTGAGCTTGTCCACGGTCAGGATAACGGCGATATCAATTACTTGATCGAAATGCCGCCTGATACGTTCAAGCTTATTTTGCACATGTTCACGAATTGCAGGAGTTACTTCGAGGTGATGTCCACTGATGGTGAGATTCATACTACGCTCCTTGGTAATCTTACTTGTTACAAACATTTTGTCTTAACTCAATGAATATAAATTTAATCAGACTGTGAATTGGCAGACTAATATTTAAATTATTTATTGAGCTAAATTATATATAGCAACACACGAGGATATTTCAAGAACAAGTTACAAAGATTTGCGCAGGCTTACTGGCGGGATTTTCAAGGCTTCACGATATTTGGCGACGGTGCGTCGCGCAATTACCATGCCTTGTTCTCCCAGCATGTCTGCAATCTTGCTGTCAGAGAGTGGGATTTTCTGGTCTTCTGCTCCTATCAACTGCTTGATGAGTGCACGTATCGCGGTGGATGATGCTTCCCCCCCTGCTTCCGTCGCGACATGGCTACCGAAGAAATATTTCAACTCAAACATACCATGCGGGGTCAGCATGTATTTTTGCGTCGTTACACGAGAAATAGTACTCTCGTGTAAACTCAGTGTATCAGCAATTTCGCGCAACACAAGTGGTCGCATGGCAACGGCACCGTGCGTGAAAAAATTACGTTGTCTTTCAACTATCGCTTGTGAAACCCGCAAAATCGTATCAAAGCGTTGCCGCATATTTTTGATTAGCCAGCGCGCCTCTTGCAATTGGGAACCTAGCGTACCGTCACCACGATTTTGCTTCATGATGCTGGCGTACATACTATTAACACGTAGCTTTGGCATCACATCTTGATTGAGTAATACTTGCCAGCCGTTCACTGTCTTTCTGACGATCACATCCGGCACGACATAATCCGAAGCGGCCGCGGCAAATTCAGCACCCGGTTTGGGATTACATTGACGAATAACCACTTGCGCTTCGCGTAAATCCTCGTCATCACAATTAAGGATTTTCTTCAACTTATTAAAATCTCTTTGAGCGAATAAAGTGATGTGGCTCTCAACAATTTTTTGCGCCAGCCGACGCGTCACAAAAGGAATTTTAGGGAAACGTTTAATCTGCAAGGCCAGACATTCGGATACATTTATGGCACCGACACCGCTAGGGTCAAAGTTCTGCAACATGTTCAGCGCAAAGGATAATTCTTCTGGCTCAACACATAACTCCAACGGCAAGCTAGCATGAATTTCTTCCAGCGTTTCCATCAAATAGCCATTGGTATCCAAGGCATCAATCATCAGCTCAATCAGAGCCCGATCACGCGGCTCGCGGATGTTCAGCCGCATCTGCTCCAGCAAATGATCTCTGAGGCTGGTTTGTGCTGCTTCTAACTGCGGACGTCCGTCATCTTCTTCTGACGATTTGCTGCCTTGAGGAACATCATCAAAGCTCCATTCTTCTTCATTCGCACTGGTGCTATCAGCAGAGGCAGCGACTTCGCTAAGCTCGGCATTTTCAGTACTGTTACTTGCAGCAGCTACATCGCCATTCATTTCTGGCGCGGCGAATTCAGTTTCAGAATTATTAGTAGTCGCACTGATGGCGCCGTCGGCAAGCAAGCGCACTGCATTGTCCATAGGATCATCTACCCGCTCCAACATGGGATTGTCGGAAAGTAGATTTTCTAACTCTTGATGTAGCTCCAGCGTGGACAATTGCAGCAAACGTATCGATTGCTGCAATTGGGGCGTTAA
>JANXTO010000188.1 GCA_025352365.1 Undibacterium sp.
GATTTTTCATACAGACAGCGTAGCTGTTGACCGTCGTACACACGCGGTCTTACGTGGTCGCTTAGTCGCGGCTTATGCCGGTGGCTATACAGTGGATACGCCTGCCAGTTTTGGACTCAATAAACTTTATACAGAATCTCAGCCGCGTCCGGTCTGGATGCCTGCCAAACCTTATGCGGTATTCTTTCATGGCACTGCTGGAGCGTCTAAAAAATGGGACAGATACAATTGGGTACAAATCGCTGCCCCATTAATACAACAGGATTTAGCCATTTTAATTCCATGGGGCAATGCCACTGAAAAAGCCGAAGCAGAGCAAATGGCGACACAAATACAACAAGCAAGGGTTCTACCACCACTCTCTATGCGGGATGCGATCATGCTGGCACAAGCGGCTTCTATCGTCATCGGTGTTGACACAGGCCTCACTCACATTGCCGCAGCGTACGAAACACCAACTATAGAAATTTATTCTGGCTCACCGCGCTGGAAAACAGAAGGAAATTGGTCAGATAAAATTATCAATCTCGGGGATAATGGTGCGCCAGCCAGCTTTATTGAAGTACAAAACGCGATTCAAAAACTATTAGTCGCTACAATAGAACACAAAAAAAAATCTCAACAGGGCGATTAATCGAAACAAAGCGCATGCAAGACATTCCGACACCACGCGATCCAAAGGTCACCGTCATCATCGTCAACTGGAACGGTGGCGATTTACTGCTTCGCTGTGTCACTGATTTGCTAGCGCAGACCTACGCCCCGCATGAAGTCATCGTGATCGATAACGCCAGTACAGATGGATCGGGCCAAGCGGCTGCAAAGCGGTTTTCGCAAATACGTGTGGTCGACGCAGGTAGTAATTTGGGATTTGCAGCTGGGAATAATCTGGCCGTCAGCTTGGCCAGTAAAGAGAGCACCTGGATTGCCCTGATCAATCCCGATGCTTTCCCTGAATCTAACTGGTTACAAGCGTTGGTCGATGCGGCATTGAGTAATCCACAGTTTGCCATCTTCGGTAGCCGTTTGATGGATGCTAATTCACCGACTTTACTTGATGGGATTGGCGACACTTACCATATGAGTGGGCTGCCTTGGCGCGAAGCTCACGGCCAAGTATTAAAAGCCAGTATGTTGGCGCAAAAGGAAATTTTTTCGAGTTGTGCAGCCGCAGGCTTATATCGACGCGACGTATTCGAAGAAATTGGAGGATTTGATGAAGATTACTTTTGTTATCTGGAAGATGTAGATCTTGGTTTTCGCTACCAATTGCTTGGTCATCGCTGTCTTTACGTGCCCGATTCAGTTGCAAACCATGTAGGCTCAGCATTGACGGGGAAACGTAGTGACTTCTCGATTTATCACGGTCATCGCAATCTCGTTTGGACCTTTGTCAAGAACATGCCTGGTATCTTGTTTTGGCCTTTGCTACCACTGCATTTGCTACTCAACCTGACTAGTATTATTTATTTTGCAGTGCAGGGCAAAGGCAAAATTATCTCTAAAGCGAAAATCGATGCAATCAAAGGACTGCCAGATGTCTGGCGAAAACGTAAATTAATTCAAGCTCATCGCCACACAAGTATTGCCAGGCTATGGAGCCTAATCAATAAAAATGTAACCGGTAATCGCAAGTAAAAAAATATAACTCAGTACTATTTCTCCCAAGTCCGCTTTACATAAATTCATTCATATAACCAAGCAATAGCTCATCAAGCCAATAAGCCTTCGCTACGAATATGATTTAAACCTCGCTTCAGCCTCCCGTTACAGTCCGTTTAGCCCGACGCACAATTGAGCTTAGTCAGCATCTAAATCCACTATTTAGTACTTGAGTAAATACTCATAAATTTGAATTGAGAATAAAATTGCTTTTAAGAGGCAGAGGATCGAGAACACCATGTTTTCTACCGTTCAGGATCGCCTCATTCAACTTTTGAATAATCCCATTGTCCTTATCGGCGCGAACCGCAAAATGGATTTCCTCTGCCAATAAGGGTCGCGGCAACACAATGAGTTTGATGCCGTCAAACTGCAAATCATCACTATGATTTTGATCCCGCAAGCGTTGAATTTTTTCTTCCAATACATTGGGATTATTGCCTCGGGTAGAAATCAACGTCGCATCCATGCGCTTATAGAGTAATTTATTCAATCTGGATAAGGGTGAGCCGCTATCGAATTCAACCTTAAACAAATGATCTTTCAGTCGATCAAATTCATCACCAAACTCCGTGCCTGGTGGAATGCCTAGGGTTTTACCTTTTAGGTCTTTGATTGTCGTCAGCTTAAATTGCCTATCACTACGGGTCACCATGAAAACATAACTGGTATAGACCGCAATTGAAAAATGGAATTTCCTTTGTCGCTCAGACGTTTTTGAGATGCCAAATATCAATCCATCCCCATTCTCGGCATTTTGCAAAGCACGACGCCAAGGATATCGCAGGATAGTCAATTTCAGATCGGCCTCGCGGGCAATGTAATCAAGCTGCTTTAATAAAGCTGGGGGCGTTGGTACAGGCTGACCTTTATCATCCACAAATCGCCAATAAACGCAGTGATATTGCAATCAAATGCATAGGCGTTTGTAGTACAACTTAAAGCAAACAAGCAGGTACCTAAAAAGCAGGCATACCAAACTTTAGATAATTTACTTACGCTCAACATTTTTTTATTCCGACACTACAAAACCTCGAATAAATTTCAGTGCTTATCATGTTTGTTTAAGTTGAACTACGCAAAATGGTGCCAGTAAAGCATAGCGACTAAGACAGTTTTGGATAAGGCTAGTCGCTACAACGCAGTTGGGGCGGTTTTGCGTGAGTCATGCAAAGTCAATTGAGTCAAAATCCTAATTCTTTATTGGTTAGCTTTTAAGCAAACTATTTAGCCGCCAATCCACAGAAGCGAAACAGGGCAACTCAAATTTAAAGTAGTGCGTCCGTTTTCTATCCAATCCAAGAGAAAAAACTTCTTTTTAAGGTATATTCCAGCATCACTATTACTCCAAACGAGGACATTCCTCCTCGCGCCTGATGACATCCACCCGTAAAAATCTCGATGGCTTTGCTGTCGCCCTCATGATACTGCTTTGTATTTGCTGGGGCTTACAGCAAGTAGCGGTCAAAATCGCTGTCCCCATTATCAGTTCCAGCATGCAATTAGGCTTGCGTTCTGCCCTAGCGGCAGTATTGGTTCTGTGCCTCATTCTGGTAAGGCGAATTCCATTTTCTGTACGCGATGGTAGTTTTTTACCGGGGATGCTGGCGGGCAGTTTGTTTGCCGCTGAGTTTATGTGTATCTCGATAGGGTTGAATTACACCTCAGCCTCTCATATGTCAGTTTTTTTATATACTGCACCAATTTTTACTGTGATTGGTTTGCACTGGCTAATTCCCTCGGAACGTATGCAGGCTAGCCAATGGCTGGGGATCATATCTGCGTTTGCGGGTGTTGCGATCGCGTTTTCTGCGGCATTTCAAACTAACTCGCATGCGCTGAGCGATATGTTGATCGGTGATGCTTTCGGTATCGCTGGCGGCATCTTGTGGGCGGCAACTACGGTAGCGATCCGTCGCTCTAAGCTATCGGAAGCGCAACCGACTACAACGTTGCTGTATCAGTTGTTGGGAGCGGCAGTCCTACTGCTACTGTTCTCTGCGCTTAAAGGTGAGTTTCAGGCGGAAAAATTCTACCCGCAAGACTGGGGGATCAGCATCTGGCTAAACCTCTTTTTTCAAACCATTATTATCGCTTTTGCCAGCTATCTAAGCTGGTTTTGGCTGTTGCGCCGCTATCTGACATCCCGTTTGTCGGTGTTCTCATTTTTAACTCCGCTATTTGGCGTAGCAGCTGGCGTGCTGTTATTAGATGACACGATTAGTCCGCGCTTTGTGCTGGGTGCAATACTGGTGTTAGTCGGCATTGTGTTGGTCAATTTTCGCCGAAACTGATACCCTGCTGCTATGCGTCTTTTATATTCTTTTGTATGGTGTTTGTCTCTTCCGATTGTCTTATTGCGACTCTGGGTAAGAGGCCGCCAAGAGCCTGGTTATCGCCAGCATATTGCTGAACGTCTCGGGTTTTATTCCAGCTATCGTCATCAAAAAACAATCTGGGTACACGCGGTATCTGCTGGCGAAACTCGTGCCGCAGAACCATTAGTACGTGCTTTACTACTGCGTTACCCACAACATCATCTAATTCTCAGTCATATGACGCCAACAGGTCGTGCCACCGGTACGATTTTGTTTGCCGATATTGCGGACCGGATTACGCAAGTTTTTGTACCGTACGACATTAGTTTTATCGTCCAGCGATTCTTAAAGCACTACTCCCCCTCTTTATGCGCACTGATAGAGACCGAAGTCTGGCCGAATCTGGTCGCCCAATGCAAGCAAGCTGGCGTATCAGTTGCGCTAGTCAATGCGCGGCTATCAGAAAAATCCTTGAAGAAAGCTTTAAAACTCTCTTCTCTGATTTTGCCAGCGGCACAAGCTATTACTTGCGTTGCCGCGCAATCAGGGCCAGATGCAGCACGTTTAAAAATGCTGGGAATAAGTAATTTATCTGTTACTGGCAATATGAAATTTGATGTGACGCCGCCAGATCATATGGCCGAGAATGGTGCGAGATTGCGTCATTGGCTAGGCGATCGCCAAATTTTTCTCTGTGCGAGCACCCGTGATGGCGAGGAAGAACTCTTACTCAAAGCCTTCGTCGCCAATAGACGACGCGCCAAATCCAATACATTACTCGTCATCACGCCACGCCACCCGCAACGTTTTGATCAGGTCGCCACCATGCTGACGCAGCATGGTCTTAGCTTTGTCCGCCGGTCCAGCATGGATTTAACAATACAAGAAAATCCCTTATCCGCCTCAGTGGATGTAGTGCTAGGCGATAGCATGGGTGAAATGTATATGTATTACGCCGCCTGTGATCTGGCCTTTGTAGGCGGTAGCCTGGTTAATCTAGGCGGCCACAATTTAATTGAAGCCTGCGCCATGGCAAAACCTGTCCTGACAGGTCCATACACTTTTAATTTTTCAGAAATTACCGAACAAGCCATCGCCACAAAAGCAGCGCAACGTGTAGCAAATTCTGAAGATTTATTTCAACAAGCTTGGGCATTATTAGATCAACCTAATACTCTCAACAGTATGGGACAAAACGCCCATGCTTTTTTCATGCAGCATCAGGGTGCGACTA
>JANXTO010000189.1 GCA_025352365.1 Undibacterium sp.
GCTGCCTTTGCAATATGTTTCCGTTTGTTGGTTGAAGGCCTGTTCCCAATGGCGGTGGATTGGCAGCAAATGTTGATCGTATTGGCAGTGATGTCGATGGCGATCGGTAATATCACTGCGATTGCACAGACTAATCTGAAACGTATGCTTGCTTACTCGACTATTTCACAAATGGGTTTTATGTTGCTTGGCCTGTTGTCAGGTGTAGTCGATGGCAATACGAGTTTCGCGGCTGAAGCCTACAGTGCTTCGATGTTTTATAGCATTACCTATGTATTAACTACTTTAGGTACATTCGGCGTCATCATGTTGTTGTCGCGCTCGGGTTTTGAAGCTGAAAATCTTGATGATTTAAAGGGCTTGAATAAACGTAGTCCTTGGTTTGCTTTAGTGATGTTACTGTTGATGTTCTCCTTGGCAGGTATTCCTCCAATGATGGGTTTTTACGCTAAGTTGTCCGTACTTAAAGCTGTTCTGGCTACAGGGCACGTATGGTTGGCTGTGGCAGCTGTCTTGTTCTCCCTGATTGGTGCCTTCTACTACATACGCATTGTCAAATTGATGTACTTTGATCAGCCTGCAGATAATAGTCCTATCATCGCAAGCACCGATATGCGTATTGTCTTAAGTATTAATGGTATCGCGGTATTAGCCATGGGTTTGATGCCTAGTGCATTGATGGCGGCATGCAGTAATGCGATCATCAAGACACTGGCTTCCTGATGTACTTGGTAGGAATCTAAAGTGGATGTATCCGCTTCTAGTTGGCTAGTGATTATTTTATCCATAATCGCCGCCAATTCGCCTTTTTTTAATGAGCGCTTGTTTTCTTTTATTCCATCGAAAACCTGGTTTGTTAAACCTCTCTGGTGTCGTTTGTTAGAATTAATTGTTCTCTATTTTGTGATTGGTGGCTTAGCGGGTTTCTTAGAGGCTCAAGCTGGTAATCGATTTACACAAACATGGGAGTTCTACTCAATCACCGCCTGTCTATTCTTAGTTCTGGCTTTTCCTGGATTTGTTTATCGTTATTTGAGAAAACAACATGGATAAATTGACTTTGGATGCAGCGACAAATCCACATTTGGCTGAAACTAAAGTCAGCGGTGAGTTGGCCTACTCCGGTAGTTTTCTTAAAGTAGAAAAAGATACGGTGAGCTTACCCGACGGTAAGCATGTAACACGCGAGTACATCAAACATCCCGGCGCGGTCGTAATCTTGCCTGTATTTGATGACGGTACTGTACTAATGGAACGCCAGTTCCGTTATCCATTGAATCAAGTTTTTATTGAATTCCCAGCCGGTAAGATCGATCCTGATGAGGATGCTTTAGTATGTGCTCAGCGTGAATTACGCGAAGAGACAGGCTATACAGCAACTGACTGGCGCTATCTATGCACCATTCATAATGCGATTGCTTATTCTGACGAACACCTGGATATTTTTCTAGCACGCGGGCTGATTGCAGGCGAAGCGAAGTTGGATGAAGAGGAGTTTTTAGAAACTTTCCATGCCACTTTGCCCGAGTTACTCGATTGGGTAAAAACAGGAAAAATTACGGATGTAAAAACAGTGATCGGTAGTTTCTGGCTACAAAAAGTACTTTCTGAAAATTGGTGAGTATCCAAAAATCACAAAAAAATTGGTCAGATAGATTAAAAGCCTGCCTCAAGATCAAGCCAGCCACTTTGAAAAAAGTGGCTTTTTTATTGGCGGCGTAAAAAGCCAATAAGTCATTTTTATGTAATGTTTATATCTTCAGTGGACCTTTTTAGAGAATCTTTACTGCGCCGGTGCTATCTTGAAATCACCACAACAACCCGTGCAAATCTCCATGAATCGCATTACTTCTATTAGCAGTTCTCCGCGTTTTTCTCTGGTCTCTGCATTGACCTCGATCAGCAAAACAGCATTGGACGTCAATAACAATAGTAACCCTTCTCTGGCAAGACAAAAATATGCCTCACCGACAGTCACTTTGCTTCCCAAAGTTTCGTATCGCATTCAACGTCAAGCTGTTACGCCAGATTTTATGATGCGCATTACTGTCGATAGCGATTGTGCCACTGAGTTAAGGCATCTGATTTTGAGTCGCTGCGGCAAGATGGTGACATATATCCGCATGCAGCCTGTCGATCATGCGAGTCGTATGATCGTTTGGTTGTGCCTGGCTAAGCCAGCGGTTGAAACCATTATCCATGCCGTGATGACTGCCTTACCTAGCGCTGAGTTCGGCAAAATCACCCCAATTTCTCCAGCGCCTGCCCGCTAGATTTTACGTTCGCTCAAGTTTGCTTAAGTTTCATCAGCGCGAAAAGCGTTACAAATTTTGAGAAGTCAAACCATTTGTCCTTATATAAGAAGCTAATCATGACTACTTTTGATGGTATTTGGGTGCCTTTGGTCACGCCATTCCGACAACAAAAAATTGATTTGAGAGCCGCTCAACAACTTGCTCTGCAAATGACTGATGCAGGCGTCAAAGGTCTGGTTGTTTGTGGCACTACCGGTGAGGCCGCGACCCTTGATGATACAGAACAAGCGCGATTGCTCGCTGCGATTCAAGAAGCGGTTCCTGCCAATTGTCCTGTCGCATTGGGTTTAAGTGGTAGCGGTACGTATGCGATGGTAGAGCGCTTGAAACGTTTTGGTACTGCGCCAGCCGCTTACCTGATTTCTGCACCCGCTTACGTTCGTCCATCGCAAGAAGGTATTCGCTTGCATTTTGAAGCCTTGGCCGCAGCGAGTGGGCGTCCCATTATTTTATATAACATTCCCTCCAGAACTGGCGTAAATATTGATGTAGAAACGGTCGCCGCGCTTGCTGCTAATCCTAAGTTTGTCGCAATTAAAGATTGCGGCGGTCAATTAGATCAAACCAGCGCACTACTTAGCCAGAGCGGACTCAATGTTTTATGCGGTGACGACGCATTGATGTTTGATGTATTTGCCATGGGTGCGCAGGGCGCTATTTCTGCATCCGCACACATACGCCCAGATTTATTTGTCCATTTATTGCACTTAATAAAGCACTCAAAAACGCGAGAAGCCTTAGCCTTATTTAGTCAATTATTACCATTGATTAAAGTCTTATTTTCGGAACCAAATCCAGCGCCGGTCAAAGCTGCTTTATCCATGTTGTGGGGCATGGAAGACAGCGTGCGCTTACCGATGACACCCATGTCCAATAAGGGAAAACTCCAGTTAGCAAAAGTCTTGGAGCAAGTAATGGCGATACCTGGTCCCAGCGTATTAAATTTTAACTCGCCGAAAATATCACCGAGTGAATTGCAATTGCAGTTAATCACCGAGACGACATTTTGTCCTAAATGTTCTGCTGAGCTGGCTTCAGAACACTGTGCAGAAATAATGCATTAAATTCCGATTAAAACAAAGTCAGTACAAGAAAAGAAACTATGATAATTACGATTGCTAACCAGACTGGCGGCACCGAAAAATCAATGCTGGCTGACAGTCTCGCCGCCTTACGCACCCAGACCGGGCGCAGAGTTTTGTTGCTTGATAACGACCCCAAACAATCCTCTTTAGGCTGGTGCGCTGAACGCAATGCCAGTGGCATCAGTCCCGCCGTAATGGCGCGTGCTATTAGTGGTAAAGGTATGCAGCCGGAGTTAGAAAATTTGGGCTGTCGTTTTCAAGACATCGTGATTGATACTGAGGCTCGTGATTCTCTTGGCAGCAGATCGGCACTGATCGCTGCAGGTTTGGTGATCATTGCCTTGGACTCCGATCAATTTAATATAGGTATGCTTGATGCTGTAGATTCAAATTGTTTTAGCGAAGACAAACTCACTGCAAGAATCGCCACCGCACGTGAACTCAATCCCAGTCTTCGTATTCTCGTTGTCATCACTTACCGTTCCACCTATCCCACATTCGCCTGCTTAGACGCTGTCAGGCAATTTGTCGCTGGCATTCCTTGTGCAGAATTCTTTGCCCGGCCGATACACGCTGATGCAGTGTTGCATCAAGCTTATCAAGAAGGATTGGCAATCAATGAATGTGCGGATCAACAAACAGCGCAAGAAATACACGATTTATACAGCGAAGTTTTTGGTGATTAAGTGATTTTTTAGCGCCGCTATGTCATTTACCTTCTCATTTTTTATTGTGCTACTTTTGGTACTGAATCCCATGTTAAGCATGTCATCTAAGTTGCTCGTAAAGTCTCAGTCCGATTTGCTAACGATGTCTGGAGTGAGCCCAGGACTGGCGCTGCCACCCAGCAATCGCCAGATTCTCGTCGCGTGTACTGGCTTGTTGTTGATATTGCTTTTACTCTCCTTATTCGGGCAATCGTTTCGATATTGGATTCCAATATCGGTAGCCAACACGGCGAGCCTGCAAGTGAGTGCTGGATTGATTTTGTTACTTGCTGCGCTGGGTATGGTATTTTTTTCTAAGACGACGAAAGTGTCTCCGCGTAGCAATCAGCAGATTAATGACGTAGCTAATCATGCAGCTAGTCAAACCCCCGATCCGTTTGATGATCAACGATGGTCTTTGTTGCGGTTGTTTAGCCCTACCGCAATGATGACCGTCTTGTTACTGAGTGCGATCCAGCCAGAGCATACGCAGCAAATTGTGGCTGCTTTGGCTGCTGCCATGATGGTGCTGACCATCCTTCTCATCGGGCTAAAAAATGTACATAACTATCGCAGATTTGCATTGGTTGCTAATGGCTTTCAGACCTTGTTAGGTTTGATTCTGGCGGTGATTGCGATTGATAGAATGTTGACCGGCCTCCATCTGTATTTTCAGCATGGATAGGAGTTAGATGATTTTGACTATGGTGGCTGACCCCTCGCTGCATTCAATGCGCGCAAGCGCCATTTTGGCGAAAGCCGTCGCACAACAGCGGGCAGATGCCGGTAGAAATGTGCTGCTGGTTTCTCAGCAGTCCAATGCTGAGCTCGGTTGGAATGCGATCGAGCTCAAAGCGGGTGCGGCATTGCATTCAATTTGCGCCGGTAGTCTGGCCGCCAAGCTGGAAACGATTTACTGCACTTATCACACCACCTTGATCCATTTATATCAGGACCAAGACCGGCAGCAGCATCTGGAACATCATGCATTGATGGCGTCCTGCGATATGGCGGTATTCCATTTGCACGCAGCACATTTTGATATCCAGGCGCAGCAACGTTTGCTAACGCAGATTGCCGCGGTGCGCTGCCATCATTGGGAGCGTCGGATACTATTAGCAATTGAAACCGCAGCAGCTAGCATTGAACAAATTGCCAGCCTCAGCGCGCTGGAGAAAAATCTACAAGTCAACATTGTTTTGCTACCAGCAGGGACGGATAGCCCCGACAGATGCAAGAGTCTGTACCGAGCGCTGTTCCTTTAAAATACATCGGCTTGACACGTATCACTGTTATCCATGCAGAGATTAGCGGATAGTTGCGCGGCAGATTACTCTGGGCAAAGCGGTATTCCGGCTTACTGTGAAGTCACATCTCGGGACTGCTAAATCAGCCTGTATAAAATATACTCCCCATTTATTTTATTAAAAATGCCGTATTGTCCATTTATTATATGGACATTTAATATATACAAGGTAGGAGTATATATTTGGCTCTGTCATTGAACAACGATCAATTATCATAAAGTTCTGCCAATACGACTTACAGAACGCTGCTCGTCTTTGATATTGTTGGTCTCTCTCAAGCATGTCCAGCAGATGTATTAACAGATGTATTAACAGATGGATTGACGCTAGATCGGCAGCCTTCCAGACAGGTGCTGAATTTTCAGTCAGATGGAGCGCGTGCCTCAGTCACGAGTAAAATGACGCTCAATACGGAATGCTCAACGTTCAATACAAGTAATAAGACCACAACAGAAAATGGCTGCACCCGATGCGAATATTATTAGTGGAAGACGACCGCAAAGCAGCGCGTCTGTTGGCTCGAGGCTTTCAGGAAGAAGGCTTTATCATCGACATCGCCCACACGGCGGAAGAGGGTGAGGAAGAAGCCTTCATCACTGATTATGATCTGATTATTTTAGACTGGATGCTGCCCGGCAAAGACGGCATCGATTTATGTCGCGATCTGCGGGCGCGCGGCAGCCAGACACCGATAATGATGCTGACAGCGCGTGACGCGTTAACCGACAGGATTGCGGGTCTCAACACCGGTGCGGATGATTACCTGACCAAGCCGTTTGCATTTGAAGAATTATTGGCGCGTGTCCGAGCCCTGTTACGCCGTTCTGAGATTAGTCGTCCCTTGATTTTGGCTGCATGTGATTTGACACTCGATCCAGTCAGCCACCGCGTCATGCGCGCAAACGTTTTATTAGACTTAACGCCCAAGGAATATGCGATCTTAGAAATCCTGTTGCGGCATCCGGGCGAGGTAATCAGTCGCGCTCGCTTGGCGGAGCAAGTGTGGAAAGCCGACACCATTTCACTGGATAATCTGATCGACGCACACATCAGTAATTTGCGTAAAAAAGTAGACGGCAATAGCGACACGCCTTTGATACAAACCATACGTGGTCGCGGTTTTTGTATCAAGGCTGGCGCGCCAATCTAGCTTAGCGAACTTCGCCCCATCGTCATTAATTTTTTAACGCTGATCCACACAAGATGCCACCAAAAACTACCACCAGTCTGCTCAACTTCAGAACCCGATTAGTGCTGGTGCATTTAGCGGTCATCATCACCGTATTAACGATCGCCGCCTTTGCGGCACATCTGAGTTTGTCCCGCGCGGTCCACGGTCAGTTAGACGCAGCATTGCTGGCGCTGGCAGAAACTGAGATTTCTATGCTGGCTGAAAAAGGCCCTGTCAAAGTACACGACACGACCGCCGGCCCCGCGCCACCGTCCTTGATGCGCTTAGATCGTTTAGTGCAAATCATTGATGCTAACGGGCAGGTATTGGCACGCAGCGTCAACCTTGGTGCGGCAAAATTGCCGGTGCCCCCCAAGTTGTTATCGCGTTTGGCCGAAGGCGACACGGTGTTTGAAACCTTACCTAAATTTGGTGAGGAGCCAGTGCGCATGGTCTCTATGCCGATCCGGGTCGATAACCGTTTAATGGCGATACAGGTCGCTGGCTCGCTCGATGACACCGGTCACGTAGTGGACTCCGCCAGCATTTTATTTGTCATCATGGCGCTGACCCTGATCGTCGCCGTTGGTGTTGCTGGCGTGTTGTTGACCCGCCGTGTGTTTAATGCGATTGATAATATCGTGCGAGAGGCACATTATATCGGCGAGGCGAACTTTGCTGAACGGCTGCCACATCCAGGTACCTCTGACGAGATCGGGCGCTTGGTCGATACCTTGAACGAAATGCTGGATCGATTACAACAAAGTTTTGAGGTGCAGCGACGATTTACTGCCGATGCCTCACATGAATTGCGTTCGCCTTTGTCGCGCTTAAGAATGGAGCTGGAAGTCACCTTGCGACGACCACGCGAACCTGCCGATTATATTCAGGCGCTGCATTCGTGCATGGAAGAAGTAGAGCGTTTGAGTTTATTGGTAGAAGAATTATTAACCCTGGCGCGGATCGATGCCGGTCAGGAGCGTAACACCTCAGAAATCGTTTGCCTCAATCACTTAGTGGATGAGGCGGCAAGCCGGATGGAAGCCATTGCCTCAGAGCGTGCAATACGCATCAGGATTACGCCTTCGCCAGAAGTCATGGCGCGAGTAGCACGTGGTTCTGCCAGCTTGGTGATCGCCAATTTACTAGACAATGCGGTGAAGTTTTCTCGCCAAGGTGGCAATGTCGTGGTGACGCTGGCAGAGGACGATAGCATGGTCAGTGTGAGCGTATCTGATACTGGGCCGGGGATTGACCGCGATGAATTGCCCCATTTGTTTGAGCGGTTTTATCGCGGTACCAGCACCCGTGCAGAAGAAACGCCAGGCGTTGGGCTTGGTCTTGCATTGTCGCAGTCGATTGCCCATGTATATGGCGGACGTATCGAGGTTGCCAGTTCTTCTCAGTCCTCACAATCAGGTACGCAATTTACGTTTAAGTTGCCCAAGCCTGCTGACTTACTTTGATATCGATAGCGAATAAAAAAGCCACGATGATTCGTGGCTCTTTGCTTTCTTTGCGTAAGTCCAGTATTACATGCTTGGATAGTTTGGCCCGCCGCCGCCTTCAGGCGTAATCCAGACGATATTTTGCGTTGGATCTTTGATATCGCAAGTTTTGCAATGCACGCAGTTTTGCGCATTGATCTGTAGACGATCTGCACCCTGATCAGTTTTGACAAACTCATATACGCCAGCCGGGCAGTAGCGGGCTTCTGGTCCTGCATATTTGGCTAAGTTGATGCCAACTGGTACGCTCGCATCTTTCAACGTCAGATGAATAGGCTGATCTTCTGCATGGTTGGTGTTAGAGATAAACACCGACGATAAGCGATCAAAGGTGAGTTTGCCATCTGGCTTTGGATACACAATCGGTTCAAACTCAGACGCAGGGCGTAGACATTCATGATCGGCTTTGGTGTGATGTAGAGTCCATGGTGCTTTGCCCCGTAAGACCATTTGATCCAGCCAGACCAGCGGTGAACCGTAAGTGCCTTTTTTCAGCAACGGTTTGACGTTACGTGCTGTGTGCAGTTCTTCATGTAGCCAGGACTGTTCAAAGGCGGTGGAGTAAGCCGTTAATTCATCATGCTGACGTTGCGCTCCCAATGCATCAAATGCGGCAATCGCTGCCAGCATACCGGTTTTGATCGCTGCGTGACTACCTTTAATACGGCTCATGTTCAAAAAGCCAGCATCGCAACCGATCAAGGCGCCGCCTGGGAACACAAGCTTAGGCAGAGATTGTAAACCGCCCGCGGTGATTGCCCGTGCACCATAAGATATGCGCTTACCGCCTTCAAAGAAACCACAAATTGCCGGATGCGTTTTAAAGCGCTGAAATTCTTCGTAAGGCGACAGGTAAGGATTTTCATAAGCCAAACCAACGACATAGCCGACAGCAACTTGATTATTTTCAAGGTGGTACAAGAACGAGCCGCTATATTGATCCATCAGCGGCCAACCCGTGGTGTGGACGACCAGACCAGGTTTATGTTGCTTAGGATCGATTTCCCATAACTCTTTAATACCGATACCGTAGGATTGCGGATCCTTACCTTTGTTTAAGTCATATTTAGCCATGACTTGTTTGCCCAGATGACCGCGCGCACCTTCTGCAAACAGCGTGTATTTAGCATGCAGTTCCATTCCTAGCTGGAATGCTGGAGACGCTTCACCGTGGCGATCAACACCCATATTGCCGGTAGCTACGCCTTTGACCGAACCATCGTCGTTGTACAAAACTTCGGCAGCGGCAAAACCTGGGAATACTTCCACACCCAAGGCCTCAGCTTGCTGAGCCAGCCAACGGGTGACATTGGCTAAAGAGACGATGTAATTACCATGATTCTCGAAACAGGCAGGCAACATCCAGTTTGGCGTTTTGAACGCCTTTTTTTCCGTCAATACCAGGACGCGATCTTCGGTCACTTCGGTATTGAGTGGCGCACCCATCTCTTTCCAGTTAGGAAAGAGTTCGGTTAAAGCTTTTGGGTCCATCACTGCGCCGGACAAGATATGCGCACCGGGCTCGCCACCTTTTTCCAGAACACAGACTGAGACTTCGTTGCCTTTTTCTGCTGCGAGTTGTTTGAGCTTGATCGCAGCGGACAATCCGGCAGGGCCGCCGCCGACAATAACGACGTCATATTCCATCGCATCGCGCGGACCGAACTGCTCTATTAGGCTTTGTGTCATGGCTATAATCGCTTTCAGAAAATTTACGAACGAACGTGCTTATTTGTTGTCGGTATGGTATAGCGTAGGGATGTAATGCGCAAGCTGAGCAATTCTTCTAATTAATTATTGTCAATGCGGTAGAAAATACTCTGACCAGTGCGCTTACCAACGGATTGGTAAATAAATGCAGTCTTGCTCCCGCAATTCTCCAACCATCTCGAATTGCTTATTTTTGTTGTGCATGGATTATCCTAGAAACGGCAGTTGACCGCTTGTCAGTGTAAATAAGTATTTGATTCAATTGAATTATTCGATTCTATTCACTGTCACCGTTGTGATGACAGCGCTACGAATCTGATCGCACACTTTTTCGGCTCCCCAGCCGCGTTGCTCCTCGTTGCAACGTGAAGGTTGCGCCTCGTCTCGCCTTGCTGGGAAACCGAAAAAATGCACACTCAGACTCGTCCAACTGCCGTTTCTAGGATTATCGCAGAGGGTTAAATAAGATGCAGCACTTTCATGATTTTGATCGATAAAATAGAAGTTTTAAAACACAAGCATATTGTCTATGTCATCATAGCGGCACATTCAAAATGATATGCTTCCAAGATTTACGCAAAACTCTTCCGGCAAGCTTATGTTTGCCGCGATATTAGTTTAAGAGTTTTGCATAAGCCTTGGCGTATCTAAAAATGCACAAACCACGTAACGCTTTCAGCAAATTTTAGTCGGAGAATCTGATGGGTATTGAAGTTAATTTCGAAGGAAAAATCGCTCTGGTAACAGGCGCTTCCAGTGGTCTTGGTGCTCGCTTTGCAAAAATCCTGGCACAAGCCGGCGCGCAAGTCGTTCTGGCGTCGCGGCGGATTGATCGCCTGAAAGAGCTGCGGGCAGAAATCGAAGCTGAAGGTGGTGCTGCGCATGTCGTGACATTGGACGTCACCGACTATGCCAGTATTAAATCAGCGATCGCTCATGCGGAAACCGAGGCCGGTCCTATCGATATCCTGATCAACAATTCGGGTGTGTCAACCACACAGCGTTTGATCGACGTCACGCCGGAAGATTATGCTTATGTGATGGACACCAATCAGCGCGGCGCTTTTTTTGTTGCGCAAGAGACGGCCAAACGCATGATTGCCCGCTACAAAGGCGATCCTAAAAAACAGCACCGGATTATCAATATTGCTTCCGTTGCCGGTTTGCGCGTATTGCCGCAAATTGGTATTTATTGTGTCAGTAAAGCCGCGGTAGTACACATGACCAAATCCATGGCAGTCGAGTGGGGTAAGTTTGGTATTAACGTGAATGCAATTTGCCCTGGTTATATTGAGACAGAAATTAACCAGGATCATTTTAAAAGTGAGCAGGGTCAAAAGCTGATTGACATGCTGCCAAGAAAACGGGTCGGCATGCCAGAAGATCTGGATGGTTTGTTGCTGTTGCTGGCCGCAGAAGAATCACGCTTTTTGAATGGAGCGATAGTAACGGCAGACGATGGAATGAGCGCGCAATGATAGGCGAGAAAGTACTGGATAAAAAGTTGGTGTACACCGTGACGATTCCAATTCGCTGGGGCGATATGGATGCGTTGGGACATGTCAATAATACGGTGTACTTTCGCTATATGGAGCAGGCCAGGCTGGAATGGCTGACGATGCTGGGTTGTTTACCTGATGAAAACGGTAACGGCCCAGTTATCATCAATGCCCACTGCACATTTAAAAAACCCTTGAAATATCCTGATCAGGTTGAAGTCTGTACCTACATCGGCGGTGCAGGCCGTAGCAGTTTTGAAACCATCCAAGAAATGCGCAGTGTCAGCGATGGTTATACGCTGTATGCAGAAGGTGGAGCCAAGGTTGTATGGGTCGATGCACAAACGCAAAAGTCCACCGTATTACCAGAATCGATTAAGGAAAAACTGACTGAGCTGAAAACCGCAGTTAAGTCGGCAAATAAGTCGGCAAATAAGTCAGCAAATAAGTCAGCAAATAAGCCAACACGACGTGTGAAAGCGGTATAACTAATAGAAGTTGAATAAACCCGAATCTAATAACCAGCTGACTACTTCAACACACATGAAGCTGAGTTGTAATCTGTCTCCAGGGATCAGCAACTCAGCTGACGATTCGTAATAATTTATGCACCAGTTCGCTGGATGTCGCCGCCGTAAATTTACGCATCAGCTTCGCTCTATGCATCTCTACCGTTCTTGGACTAAGCCCAATTTGCCGCGCAATTAGCTTGCTGGTTTTGCCTTCTACTAGCAGGGCGGCGATTTCTCTTTCGCGCGGTGTTAATTCTGCTGTGACGGAGCGTTTAGAACTCAGGTCTTCAAATGTCCAGATTCCCTCCGCGTGAGCATCTTCTTTATGTAACCCCCGGCCTGAGACATGGCACCAGAATAATTCTTGATTGGCTCGTTTCATGATGCGCTCGTCTGAGTAATAGCCTTTGGCATTCATGATTGGCGTGATACGCGTACCGGTACGTTCAAACTCATCTGGCGACGGATATAAAATTAAAAATGATTGTCCCAGTAATTGTTCTTTTTGGTAGCCAAACATCTGGGCCAGATCATCATTGCAAGCGCGGATAATACGATTTTGTGAGACGCATAGTCCGACCGGCGCGTACTGAAAAATCGTTTCAAAATTAATGAGCTGCGCTTCGGTCATGGAGTTTGAGCTGCTTATTTGGGGTAATTTGCGGTAACTTAAGCTGACTAATTATTCGGTATCTGTCAGGTATTTTTACGGTATTGCGCTGTATAGAGTAGCATCATATGCTTGGCGATAAAACAAAACTTCAGTATAAAGCGCGGGTAGCAAAAAACTCATGCCAGTATCGTGTCGGACGCTGTATTTCAATAAGAGTTTCAACAAGAGTTTTAATATAAGAAAGGGACAACATGAACAAAGTTTATCCTGACGCTGCCAGTGCCTTGGCAGATATCGTCAAAGACGGACAAACCGTGGCAGTAGGCGGGTTTGGTCTGTGCGGTATCCCCGAGGCGCTGATTGCTGCCTTGCGCGATTCTGGTGTACAGAATTTGA
>JANXTO010000228.1 GCA_025352365.1 Undibacterium sp.
GGAAGTGCATGATGGCGAAGAACTCGACGCCGCCTTAAAACTAAAAACCAATCTGTTAGGCATCAACAACCGGAACTTACGGACCTTTGATGTGACGCTGGATACGACGATTGGCTTATTGCCACGCATCTCGCCAGACAAATTAGTCATCACCGAATCGGGCATCATGGGCAGCGCCGACGTCAAACGCATGCGCGATGCCAACGTCCACGGCTTCTTGGTCGGAGAGGCATTTATGCGGGCAGAAAATCCGGGACTGGAATTGCAGAAGTTGTTCTTCTAAATTATGTAGTTTGATTGTCCAATGATAATGCGGCTTCTGGCGTGTTTTTGGCCTGCGAGGCGCAGAATCATTGGACGATTAATTTTGAGAACTTCTGTGAATTTTAAAAAACTCTCGCGCTCCAGCAAAGCCTGATTTCAAATCACCACGATCACCAACATAACAAGTCAATAAAAAAGGCAGAACTCATCAACGAGGTCTGCCTTTTGTTTACCACTAATTTAAAAAATATTACTTCGTTGCAGCATCCTTCGCCACTTTAGCAAAATCACCTGCACTGATCACTGATAAATTGACCGTTTTCAGATTCTGGCGCAAAGCATCGTTGACTTTAGCTAACGACAACGCTGCAACTTTAGCCTCTAAGTCTTTATCGTAAATCATTGTGCGACCAATATTGAGGTCACTTGCCAGACGACGCGCCAGTTGTAAATCTTGCGTGCGCACTACTTCTGCAGATTGCTTCCAGCCTTTTTTGGCTTCGGCTAATTCATCTTCAGTAAATCCATCCGTCAGCGCTTTTTGCACTTCTTCACGCAATGCAGCTTCTACTTTGGCGGTGTTTTGCGGCGCGCTGATGGCGTAAGCCAACCAGAGTCCGGCGGGTTCGCGTGCTGGTACGTTGAGTTGTGAGCCTACGCCGTAAGACAAGCCCTCTTTTTGACGGATACGGTCGGCCAGACGACTATGCAGTGCGCCACCGCCCAAGATGTGGTTAGCCATTAACAAGGCTGGGTAACTTTCTGAGTCATCTTTGATCGGCAACGGCTGAATAGCGATCAAAAAACTATTCGCCTTGTCAGGAGTTTCCAACGAGACTTTGGCACCAGCGACTGGTTTGACAGACGCAGGAATACGCACATAGTTTTGGGTCGATTTCCAGTTATCAAACAGGCTGGTCAATTGAGTTTTTAATGCCGTCGCATCAAAATCACCGACGGCAGAAACAGTTGCATTATTCGCGCCATAAAACGCTGTGTGGAAGGCTTTGATCTCTTCCAATTTGACTGCTTTAGTATCGACCAATTGTGTCTGCAAGCTACCGACATGGCGCACATGGCCTGCCGGCGTCGCGTCGATCAGGCGAGACATACTATTGAATGCCAATGCTTGTGGCTCTGGAATACTTTGCTCTACACGATTGATTGCTTCCAGTTGCTTCTCTTGGAATTCTTTGGCTGGGAAGGCAGATTTTTTCAACACCTCTGCTAGCAAATCAAGTGCGGCTGGCAAGTTCTCACGGGTGGTTGTGACTGACGCTGTGACACGCTCGGCAGTACCGCCAATATTGACTTGCGCTTTGAGTTTGTCGAAGGCGTCTTTGATCTGCTCACGTGACATACGGTCTGTGCCGCTCATCAGCATGCTGGCAGCGAATACACCTGCCTGTGTTTTACCTTTGAGGCTTTCATCCGCGCCGAGATTCAATTGCATCACGACGCTGACGGTAGCACCCTTAGTTTTTTTGGACAGCAAAGCTGCCTTCAAGCCGCCAGGTAATGTAAAGCGTTGGGTACGTGACTCGATATTGGCGGGGCTAGGATCAAAGCTCTCGCCCTGTGCGACAACGGCACGACCGGTGTAGTCTTTGACCATCGCCGTCACATCCGTTTTACCCGGCACGTCGGTGCGATCAACGGTGTCTGTTGGGATAAAGCGACCCAAAGTACGGTTGGTTGATTTCAGATATTTAATAGCGGCCGCCTGAACTGTTGCAGCATCCATTTTCTCCATCTGATCACGTTGCAAAAAGAATAGGCGCCAATCACCGGCAGCCATTGATTCTGTCAAGGCGACTGTCAGGCGCGCTGTGTCTGCCGTCGCCAATTCAATACTCTTGTCTATCTGTTGCTTGGCGCGGGCGACCTCGGCATCAGTAATTGGTTGCGACTTCAGGTCTTCAAGTACTTTTAACATCGCGTCCTGGGTCTGATCCAGATTGCCATCTTTCGCCACAACGGCACCGAAGATACGGAAACCAGGCTCCAGATTGCTGACACCTTCGTACTCCAAACGAGTTGCCAATTTGGTTTCTATCAAGGCTTTATACAAACGTCCGCTTGGCGCATCGATCAGAATACGTCCCAGAATATTCAGCGCGACGGCATCTGGATGACCCGACGGTGCGACATGATAACCAGCGCCGATAAACTGTGTGCCACCGCTGCGACGTACTGTAACAGCGCGTTCGCCATCCTGCGTCGGCTCTGCTGTGTAAGTCGGTTGCAAGATACGATTTGGCTTTGGAATACGGCCAAACAAATCATTAATCTGCTTGAGGACTTTGGCTTCATCAAAACGGCCTGCCACCATCAGTACCGCATTGTCTGGCTGATAGTAATTTTTGTAAAAAGCGCGCAGGCGAGGAATGTTGACTTGCTCAATATCTGAACGCGCACCGATGGTCGATTTGCCGTAGTTATGCCAATCATAGGCAACCGCCTGAATACGTTCAGTCGTGACACCGATCGGGTCACTTTCGCCCATTTCAAACTCGTTACGTACGACCGTCATTTCGCCTTTATTGGTCTTGGGATTCCACAGATCATTTTGGTCGATCGCCGCGTTGACCATACGGTCCGCCTCTAACGCTAACATCTGGCGCAAGTTGTCGTCGTTAGCAGGGAAAGTAGCGTAGTAATTAGTACGGTCATACCAGGTGGTGCCGTTAAATTGTGCGCCTGTGGAATTCAAAATTTCGACCGGTGTTCTGGTCCCTTTTTTAATACCAAAATTAGCGCTTGGCTTAAACATCAGGTGCTCAAGCAAATGAGCCATACCGGTTTCGCCATAGTTTTCATGACGTGAGCCAACCATATAAATAATATTAGTGGTCAATGTCGGTTTGCTGGCATCCGGGAATAACAAGACACGCATGCCGTTGGCAAGGCGGTATTCCGTAATACCTTCGACCGAAGTTACTTTAACGGCGGCAGCGCGACTAACTTTGGGTTGTGGTGCACTATCTTCTGGTGTAGCGCAATAAGCGAGACCCGGAGACAAAATACCGGCGCTGAGCATGAGTGCAGTAATCAATTTCACGAAAAATTTTCCTTTAAAAGAACCGAAGATGCAAAATAAGCCATAACGTAAGCTTTTGCAATCATGATTTAAGAATTGTCGAATACTGCTGTCTAATACTGCTGTCTAATAATTCGATTCAATCAGCGTTTCTAAAAATCCCAAAACCACTGTCCAATATAAATGCGCCTTCCCGGCACTTTTTGGTCTGGGAGGCGCATTTATATTGGACAAGCTGTTTCTGGGAACTTCTGCTTTTTTAAGATCAGTGTAATTTAATCCGGGGATTGCGCACCCTATCAATCGTTTCTGCCCAGGTGGATAGCCATGTATGAAACAAGCCATTGACAGCAACCTGGTGGTTCTTGTGCAG
>JANXTO010000269.1 GCA_025352365.1 Undibacterium sp.
CAAACATCTCCAGCGGCATTTCGGTACCGCGATTGATATTCGCCAAGCCGTCGATTTTGTAGCCGTTCAGGTCGTCCAGCCGCAAGCCGCGCATTTGTATGGTTGCCGGATGTGTGCTGATAGGCGGGCTGATCGCGGTGACTGACGCATCATATTTAAATACTTCAGAGACACTGGTCGCCAGGCGATCTTCGATTTCAGCACTACTCACGGCTTTGGTCGAGAAGGGCGTATCCAGCTTCGAGCGGCGTCCCAATGCACCGCTGCTGACGCTGTCGCTCAATTTTTTCTTTTCGACAGTCGCTTTGATTACCACTTGAGCGGTTGTGCCGTTGTCACTATTGTCAGTATTCTCAGCTGCGATAGCCATAGTCGTTTGTAGCGAGGCGGCGCAGAAACCAATATGTGCCAATGCCAGATAAATACGCGTATTGCGCAGATTTTTGATAGAAACAGGATGAGAAGTCATAGGTGTCAGTAAAGTCAATAAAGTGGTTATCACGCCGTTGGCTAATACCGATGATGAATTCAGTTTGGCAAGCGCTTGTTTTGGAGCGTGCAATACAGTCAAAACACATGACAGGGGTATGAATTGATGCCGTGACTGCAAAGATATGCTTAAGTCAGGACATGAGTCAGGACATGAGTCAGCACATGAGTTTGCAGGATGCTTGGATATCAGGACTGATGAAGCGTTTTCGGCAAGTGATATTGCTGCCGTCACGTGCCGGTTGTTGCGGTCACTTACGGACGGTCTGTGGATCGTTTTTAGATCGTTCGCAGATCGCTTGTGGCTGAGTGCAGACTCTTGGCCGGGACAGGCGATTTAGCCCGTCTGTTTTAACTGGCTGATTAGACTTCCTTACTTTTTAATCAATAAGGATATTTAAATACTCGTAGGTAGTATTTATAATTATCCATATATAACTTGGACAATAGGCCAATTTTATGAAAAATGATGGGGAGTATATTAAAATTGACTTGCATTTCAGCGATTATTTACTGATTTTAAAGAAAAAAATTGGTACTTGATCTCCGCACTTAGTTTGCTTGTTATTTCCCGCCAATTCAATCCCAAACTACCCGGTTGCCAGCTTGATCTTTTGATCAGGCCGCGCCATCTACCAGACTTACCCAGTCACCAGACTTGCCTCCGTGTTTTTCTACTACGCGGATGTCGCTCATCACCATGCCGCGGTCCACTGCTTTGCACATATCGTAAATCGTCAGCAAGCCGATTTGCACTGCGGTAAGCGCTTCCATCTCTACCCCAGTTTTACCCAGAGTTTCTACTTGCGCATTGCAATGGATGCTGGACTGATCAGTGTCAATGCTAAAATCCACGTTGACTCTGGTGAGCGCCAACGGGTGACATAGCGGAATCAGATCAGCGGTGCGTTTAGCTGCCATGATGGCGGCGATGCGTGCGATGCCGAGAACATCTCCCTTTTTTGCTGTGCCTTCAGCAATGATGGCAAGTGTCCCTGGTTTCATGCGGATAATGCCGCTGGCAACGGCGATGCGGTGGGTATCCTTTTTTTCTGCGACATCGACCATATGTGCTTGGCCAGTCGCATCAAAATGAGTTAATGACGGAGTTAATGCGGGAGCTAAGGACGGCGTCAGGCCGTCGTTGTTATTTGAAGTCATAAATTTAGTATTAGCAATGAGTATTAGCGATTAATCTCGCCGTCGAAAATAGACATTCTTTGAAACAGTTTAAGAACTAATTGATTAGCAAAGTATCATAGCATCGTGAAACTAAAACGCCCATCATTCCGACCTAACACCTTATACGCCGCCATCTTGGCTGCCGTCTGTTTGTTTTCGGTATCCAGCGCATCAAATACCAGCTTTGCGCAAAATTTGCCCACTTTAGGAGATACCGAAAGAGAAGACTTATCCCCTTCGCTAGAGCGTAAATTAGGCGAGCAAATTATGCAAAGTGTGCGCCGTGATCCGGATTATATGGATGATGGGCCGGTAGCAGAGTACCTCAATAAGCTAGGTAATCTGATGTTAGAAACTCGTCCTGATGCACGTGGCGAGACGATGTTTGATTTTCAGTTTTTTGTCGTACGCGATCCGGTTCTGAACGCGTTTGCTTTACCGGGTGGTTTTATCGGATTCCATTCTGGCTTAATTTTAGCCTCGCAAACAGAATCAGAATTAGCCTCTGTTATGGGACATGAAATTGGCCACGTAGCACAGCGACATATCGCCAGGATGATAGGCAGCCAGCGTTTGGATTACTTAATCCCTCTGGCATCGGTTATTTTGGCGGCATTGGCCGCCAAGTCCAGTCCCGATGCAGCAATGGCGCTAGTGGTTGGCGGGCAGGGAGTTGCGCTCCAGCGTCAATTGACCTTTAGTCGTGAGGCCGAGCGCGAGGCCGATAGGATTGGATTTCAGATCTTGCGTGATGCTGGCTTTGATACCGGTGGCATGGTCTCTTTCTTTGGACGTTTGCAAGTCGCAACGCGCAACTACAACGACAATGCGCCCCCTTTTTTGCGTAGCCATCCACTCACCAGCGAACGCATGGCGGATATCCAGTCGCGCATGGTTGATCAGCGTTATAAGCAGCATTTAGACAGCTTAGAATTTTTGCTCACCAAAGCCAGAGTCAGAGTGCTGCAAAACGACACGACCCAAGGTTATATTGATGCGGCTACTTTTTTTGATACGCAATTAAAAGCCGATCAAAAAGATGAAAAACTAGCCGCACAATATGGACTCGCTTTTATCGCCTACAAACAAAAAGAATTTTCTAAAGCCGCCAGCTTATTGGCTAGCTTGATCAAACAGGTAGAGCAATCGCCAACGCAAAAAACGGCGCTCAATAAAACCAGTATGTTTGTCAGCCTGGACATCGATATTAAAATCGCCAACAAGCAAGCCGACGCCGCAGTCAAGGCGGCAGAGGCAGCGATGCAGCAATTCCCCTTATCGCGTGGATTAGCGTATCAATATGTTGATGCATTGCTGGCTGCGAACAAAGAGGAAGACGCAGCTCGTTTTTTACGCGATCAGGCGCAGCTATATCGACAAGATATTAAGGTGCAAAATTTATTGGGCAAAGTCTATGCAGAGCAAGGCAAACAGGCGCTGCAACATATTGCGCTGGCAGAAGGCTATGCATTAGAGGGAAGTTTAGCGCCAGCCTTACAGCAGCTAGACATCGCCCGTCGCTCACCCGATGCACAGTATTACGAACAGTCGGTAATCGATGCCCGCGAACGTGAATGGCAAGAGAAGCATAAGCAAGAATTAAAAGATGAGAAGAAAAGGTAGAAGTACATGATGGCTGTGCTTGGCTGATGACAGTTTCTCGTTTAGCCAATCAACTCTCCAAGGGTACATTTGTTGTCCGTCCAACGGAAAATCTGGATTAACGCTTATTTGCCTTGGTCTCCAGATATCCATAAAATCAATGCATCCATCGCCGACCGGGCTTTTCCGGCTTTTTCATCATTAATTAAGGCGACGACGATCCATAGTTTTTCATGACGGACTTTGATGTAGCCTGCGATTGACAGAGTATTTTTTAAGCTGCCTGTTTTGATCCTCGCGCGTCCTTCCACAGGACTACCCTTGAGCCGTTTTCGCATCGCCCTATCTACTGCGACAACCGGCATGCTGCTGGCAAATTCAGGAAGCCAGTTGCTATGGC
Organism: Undibacterium sp.; assembly: GCA_025352365.1. GTDB lineage: Bacteria > Pseudomonadota > Gammaproteobacteria > Burkholderiales > Burkholderiaceae_D > Undibacterium. Next base: position 3,674 of record JANXTO010000269.1, read on the forward strand.
TGGCTACTTGTAATACTTTGACTAGCTGTGTTGCCGTAATTTTTTCTGTGCCAAGCCTGATCCGTTTTCAAGAATCAAGCCGTCAGTAGTAATACTTTTTTGCTAAACCATTGCCGTACATGCGCATCTGTGGCTTGCAGCTTCTTGGCGTAATTTTTAGCTTCAGAAAATTCTGCCCCTAAACTTAAATAGAGCAAGCGCGCCATGACGTTATCAGATTGGTTATAGATTATTTTGATGGTGTCGGCCTAGGTGTTTGACTGGCGCTCCACCAAGATGCTCGTAGGCGCTGGTGCAAAGCCATCTTTAACATGACCAATCCAGGTACCAATTATTGGTTGCCATAGCTGCCGTATCAGATGTTCTATGTACCTGTTTCGGTCGAATATATTCGTGTATTTGGTGGCCTTACCATTACGGGGGAAATTGCCGAGCAAGGTCTAAGGCCAAAACGTTACTATCCAGTTCGCAATGAGAACGCGGGTTCGGTTCCGTGTTTCGCCTCTAACGGACAAATGCCCGAAACAGTGCTAATTGACGTAAAAATAGGGACACCTTGCTTGCGCCCCATCAGATTCATGGGAACAATTGCGTTTTCACCTAAACCACCACCTTGCAGAAACAGAATTTTGTAATTGTCCGGTACTGCCAGCAGCTCGCGCAGATCACTTTGCGCTGCTGCAATAATCGACATAAATT
>JANXTO010000273.1 GCA_025352365.1 Undibacterium sp.
TGTCCGCACCAATCGGCCTTTCGATTTTAAAGGGTACACATTTTCAGCCAATGGGCATTTAGAAAACAGCGATAAATCAAAATCCAACGACCCCAATATCGGGATGATGATATCCAATCGCTGGAAAACAGCCTACGGTGAATTTGGTGCTTTATTCGGTCTGTCTTATGTCGAAAATAAATACCAAGAAGAGCGCGCATTTAATACCAATCCAACTGCCCAAGGTCCCAATCTGACAGGTCCTTTTGTCATGGGTATTGAAGCCATTCCTGGCAATCGTCGTCGTTTGGCAGAGAATGTGGCCGTGCAATGGCGTCCTAATGCGGATGTTGAATTGTACGCAGAGGGCATTTCTACCCGCTATAAAAATACGTTTGAAACTGACTTTTTTGTTGGACTGCCATGGCTTGGTAATTCAGTGACGACCACGACGATCCCTGGTACAAACCAGGTGCAGACGATCTCTTCGCATAACACTTTTACTATCGACTCAACGCAGGCAAATAAGGCGGATACACTGACACAGCAGTTTGCGGTCGGTGGCCGGTGGAATGCGAGTCCGGGCTTAAAATTTACGTCAGAAATATCCACTACCTCAAGCAAATATACTTGGGCTAATCCGATCCTGGATACCAACACTACGGTACCTAATGTCAACGTCAATACCAGCTTGAATGGCACGCCTAATTTTCAATACACGGGTATTGATATGAAGGACGCGAAAAACTTCTCTTTATTTCAATTATTCGATCGTTATGGTCGTGATAAAGGTGGCTCAACTGACTGGCGTGCGGACGGTTTTTATACGCCAGAATCTGAGGGCTTATTTAAAGAGTTTAGCGCTGGTGTCCGTGTATCGAGCAGAACGGCGGAGTCGATTAAATCATTTGAAGGTGGCGTGGGTGCGCCACCAGGCATTAATGCTGCAAGTATTAATGGCTTGAGCTGTGTATCGCCAGCCTTGGGCGGTAACTATGGCCTGGCGCAATGGTACACGCCATGTTCTACTTTCCTGATCAATAATACGGCAGCGATTCGCAATGCGGTAACAGGCTCCTCCAGCGCGAAAGCACTCGATCCGGGATCGATGTTCCAGGACTCTGAAAAAAGCTATGCATTTTATGGAAAAACAAATGTTGGCTTCGACTGGGGTAGCGTGCCCGTCAGTGGAGTCATTGGTGTACGTATAGTTAAAACAGACGAGGAACTGCAAGGTAACAATTTGTTGACCGACGGTAGCTATGTTGCGACACAAAAAAGCAGTTCAAGCACCGATGTATTGCCGAGTATGAGTTTTAAATTTAATTTGCGCCCAGATCTGATTGCTCGTCTGGCCGCAGGTAAAATGATTACCCGTCCTGATTTTGCGCAGCTCAATCCGGGGGCGGCTTATGTGACTGCGGGCGTGACTGTCAATCCGACCGCGACAGGCGGTAATCCAGACTTAAAACCAGTAACAGGTCGCAATTTTGATGCCGCACTTGAGTGGTATTTTGCACCAGCGGGATCTGTGAGCGCGGCTGTTTTCCAGCATTATTTTGACGGCTATATTCTCAATAAAACACAAGCGGAAACTTTCGCGGGGACGGTATATCAAGTCACACGTCCTTACAATACCGACAGCGGACAATTGCAAGGTTTGGAAGTCGCGTATCAGCAGTTTTATGATAAGTTGCCTGGCTGGTTAGGTGGCTTTGGTTTACAGGCGAACGTGACTTATATGGAAGGTAAAACGACCAAATCAGTTGACCCGACTTTAGTCGATAAACCTTTCACCGGCTTATCAAAATTCTCTTATAACATTGCCGCTTTGTATGAGAAAAATGGTTGGTCTGGACGTTTGGCTTATAACTGGCGTTCTAAATTTGTGGATACTTATAATGCCTCTAATTCAGGTTTGGATTTGACAGTTGCGCCGATCTCGTCGCTGGATGGGTCGCTGAGCTATAAGATCACGCCTAATCTTTCAATCACTTTAGATGGCAGCAATTTGTTGGACTTTAAGTACACCGATTACTTTAGCAATCCTAATGTGTATCCGCGTGACACCCGCCGCTATGACCGCAGGATAGGTATAGGCTTGAACTGGAAAGGTTAATCTTTCAAAGCTAAACAGATCAAGGTAAAAAACATAGGTACATCAACACCAGCAGGTGATTTCATCGGGGCATTGCTAAATAGCAGCAATGCCCCTTTTGGTTGAGACGAACATATAACTGGTACCTGTACCGGGCAAAAATTAAATGAATACTCAAAAATTATCGACAGTAGAAAAAGTAGGTTTTGGGGCAGGTGATATGGCCTTAAATGTAGTGATCTCATCGATGATGCTGATCATTACTTTTTTTTATACCGACATCTATGGTTTAAAAACTACCGACCTCGCTTTACTCTTTGTCTTGGTTAAGTTTGTCGGTGCGATTGCTGATTTAGGGATGGGGCAAATCACTGATAGATACACCAGCCGTGCTGGTCGCTACCGTCCTTATTTATTGTGGCTGGCTGTGCCTTATGGCGTCAGTGTATTTTTTGTTTTTACTACGCCTGAGTGGCAATACAGCGCCAAATTGGTCTGGGCGTATTCCACCTATATTTTAATGACGGTGATGACGGCGGGGGTTGGTATTCCTTATATCTCCTTAGTGAGTGCTTTGACCAATGATCCTAAAGAGCGTTTGTCGGCGAACGGGTATCGGCTGTTTTTTGCCAAAATCGGCGCGTTTATGGTGACAATAATTGTGCCTCTGCTGGCGCAAAAATGGGGCTCTGGTAATCCGGCAGTCGGCTACCAGGCTGCGATGGCGGTGATGGCAGTAATGGGTGTCGCCTTATTTTTATTTTGCTACTTCAGCACTACAGAACGCGTCTTGCATGTCGTCGAAAAACAGTCTTTGTCTTCGCAGTTAGCGGTGCTCTTACGCAATGATCAATGGCTGATTTTATGCGGCGTCTGTGTCACGGGTACGGTGGGCTATGTAGTACGCGGATCTGTGGCAATTTATTACGCCAAATACTTTTTGGGTGCCAACACAGAAACGGTCGCTGCTTTTTTATCTACCGGTGTCGTCGCAGCGATTTTGTCGATGGTAGCCTCAACCTGGATCACCAAATTTTATTGCAAGGTAAAACTATTCCGTTATACACAAATCGCTGTGGCCTTGATCAGCGCATTGATTTATCTGGTGGTTAAACCCGGCGATATGGTTTTGGCTTTTGTTTTGTATTTTTTATTGTCCTTTGTAGTGGATTTGCATGCGCCTGTATTTTGGTCGGCGATTGCAGAGACCATTGATTATGGCCAGGTAAAAACTGGTAAGCGGGTCTCTGGATTTGCCTTTGGCGGTATTTCAGTTTGTCAAAAGATCGGTATGGCAGTAGCGGGCGGCTTGGTCGGTATCCTGCTGAGCTATTTTAATTACCAGGCTAATCAAGAGCAGACTCCATTCGCATTGACCGGCATTGTTTTAATGTTTTCGGTGATCCCGGGCGTGTTCCATTTCATTATGGGATTGCTGATGTTTAAGTACCGTATTAATGACGACTACTATAGCGGTGTGAAAGACGAAATGCGCACTAAAGGTTACGTAGCAGCCTAAGGTGTGAAGTCGAAATATAGTTTTGAAATGAGATCAATGTATTGACGTCAGTTGCCGATTTTTTTGTGATCGCAATGTGACTATGGGAAATAACCATGACTGAAAAATTACTGCCTTTAATCGAGCAACGTGCCGACCCACACATCTATCAGCACACCGATGGCTATTACTATTTCACAGCCTCGGTGCCGCAATATGACCGCATAGAATTACGTCGTGCCAAATCGATTGCAGAGCTGGCAAATGCGGAGACGGTCGATGTCTGGCATAAGCCAGATACCGGCTCTTACAGCGAATTAGTCTGGGCACCAGAGCTGCATTTTAATCAGGGTGCCTGGTATGTGTACTTCGCTGCGGCACCGAGCCGCGAGATCAAAGATAAATTGTTTCAACACAGGATGTATGCTATCCGCAATATGAATAGCAATCCCTTGCAAGGCGAATGGCAATTCATGGGGCAAATCGGTACTGGTATCGATAGCTTTTGCTTGGACGCGACAACGTTTACTCATCGGGGTGTGTTGTATTACGTATGGGCGCAAAAAGATCCGGCGATTGAGGGTAACTCCAACATCTATATCGCCCCAATGAAAACTCCTTGGCAGCTTGGCGGGCCACCGGTTATGCTCAGTAAGCCAGAGTTTGATTGGGAAATCCGCGGATTTTGGGTCAATGAAGGGCCGTCAATATTAAAATGTCACTGCAAGATATTCATCAGCTACTCTGCAAGCGCGACGGATGAAAATTATGCGATGGGATTATTATGGGCTGACGAGAATGCCGATTTGCTAGACTCGTCGGTATGGGTCAAAGCTAAAGAGCCCGTATTCCAGACCTGTTACGAACATGGAATTTATGGCCCAGGTCACAATAGTTTTACCTATGGTGCCGATGGTGAGACTGTCATGCTGGTATATCACGCACGCACTTACACCGAGATTACCGGTGATCCGCTCTGGAATCCAGACCGCCATACTTTTGTCAAAAAATTGAAGTGGGATGCGAACGGAATGCCCATGTTTGGTCGCCCCTCAGAGCCGTAACCATGAGTTCTAACTTTCATAAAAATACCGATGCAAACCTTGGTATGAGTGATAAAGGCGAGATACCTTCCATTAGTCAAAAAGTATTTGGGCAACTACTCGATGGCAGAGATGTGCAGCTATTCACTTTAGCCAACAGCCAGGGCATGATAGTGAAGATCACTGACTTTGGCGGCATTATCACCGAGTTGCATGTGCCGGATAAACACGGTCGGTTAGGCGATGTGGCTTTGGGTTTTCACCAACTGATGCCTTATTGCGATGTTTCTCCGTATTTTGGCGCACTGATTGGACGTTTTGGTAACCGCATTGCCGATGGACGTTTCGTGCTGGATGGCGTCAGTCATCAACTCCCCTGCAATGATGGCGCCCATCATTTGCATGGTGGATCGGCAGGTTTTCATCGAGTGAAGTGGGATGCCGTGCCTTTTATCCGTAACGATGCACGCGGCGGTGTTGCCGCGGTTGGCCTGACTTTGAGCTACCTCAGTGTCGATGGTGAGCAAGGGTATCCCGGTAATCTGCAAGTCACCGTTACTTACACACTGACTGATGCCAACGAACTGCAAGTGCTGTATCAAGCGGTAACTGATCAAGCGACGCCTATCAATCTGACTCAACATACTTATTTTAATCTGGCCGGAATTAGTAATGTAGTGAGCGACATTCTGGGTCATGAGTTAATGATCAACGCCGATACTTACCTCCCGGTGAATAGTGCGTTGATACCGACCGGCAGCTTATTGTCTGTGGCCGATACTGCATTTGATTTTCGTACGCCTAAACTCATAGGCGCGAGGATTCATGACGAGGATCAGCAACTGAGCTATGGCAGCGGTTATGACCACAATTATGTGCTGAACAAAAGTCGATCTCAAGAATTGAGTCAAGAGTTGAGTCTGGCTGCGCATGTACATGAACCCGTGTCTGGACGCGTACTGGAATTGTGGACGCAAGAACCAGGCATACAGTTTTATAGCGGTAATTTTCTGGATGGTTCATTGTCGGGGAAGACTGCTAATTACGGTCATCGCAGTGGTTTTTGTCTGGAGCCACAACATTATCCCGACTCACCAAATCAGACTGCTTTTCCGAATACTATTTTACGGCTGGGTGAGGAATATGAAAGTCTTTCGGTTTACCGGTTTTCGGTACAAGCCTGATCATCATGGTGGGTTAATTGACTTCAGCGAGATCGACAAGCGAACTGACTAACAAACTCATTAGCAACTTAACGATGAGAAGAAATTGAGCGCATGATGCAACTCAAAATAGATGCCAAGAACATATTAGGTGAATGCATTTTATGGTGTGAGCGCTTGCAGCGCTTGTTATGGACCGACATAGAAGGCGCATGTCTCTGGTGCTATTATCTGGCGAGCGATGAGATTTTGCAGTGGGCTATGCCAGAACGATTAGCTTGCTTCGCTTTAACGGATGACGATGACCGCTTGCTACTTGGCCTCGCCTCACGAATCGCATATTTTCAATTTTCAACTCAATTAATCACCCCCATTTGTGACGTGGAATCTGATCTTCTAACGACGCGTATCAACGATGGTCGCTGCGACCGTCAGGGGCGGTTTGTGTTTGGCTGTTTTAATCAAGCGTCTGATGCGGCGGCGATCGGTAGTTTTTATCGTCTTAACGCTGATCTGACACTAGAACGTTTGCCACTACCTAAAGCTGCAGTGGCCAACAGTATTTGCTTTAGTCTTGATGGTACTACCATGTATTACTGTAACTCCCCTGACAAAGTTATTCGTTACTGCAGCTATGACGCGAGCAGCGGCGCTATTTCGGACGACCGATTGTTTGCCAACCTGAGCGGTCAGCCCGGTGAGCCCGATGGATCAACTATCGACGCAGAGGGATATTTGTGGAACGCGCAATGGGGCGGACGACGTGTGGTGCGCTATGCACCGGATGGACAAATAGATCGAGTGCTTGATCTGCCAGTAT
>JANXTO010000102.1 GCA_025352365.1 Undibacterium sp.
TGCTGCTTGCCACCATTATCGCAGGCTCGCATTACAGCGGCTAGCAGTGCGGTCGCTATTCGTGCAGCCGTCATCATACCGCGCCGGACTTCAGTCATGCATGAATTAGCCGATTTGTCTGCGTTGGCAGATCAGATCAAAGCTTGGGGCAAAGAGCTGGGCTTTGCCGAGTTGGGGATCGCCGACGTTGATTTGTCGCAGGCCGAGCCGGGTTTGCAAGCCTGGCTCGATGCCGGTTATCACGGCCAGATGGCGTATATGGCATCGCACGGCATGAAGCGCGCTCGTCCGGCTGAGCTGGTGCCGGGTACGGTGCGGGTGATTTCTGCTCGCATGAATTATTTACCCAAAAGTGGTGACGGCGATTGGCGCGTCAAAGAAAAATCCCATGATGCTGATACCGCCGTGATTTCGGTCTATGCGCGTGGCCGTGATTATCACAAAGTATTGCGCAACCGTTTGCAGCAATTGGCAGAGCGGATTGAAGCTAGCATCGGTGCATGGGGTTATCGCGTGTTTACTGATTCTGCACCTGTGATGGAAGTGGCTCTGGCAGAAAAAGCAGGTATAGGCTGGCGTGGAAAACACACTTTGTTATTGAGTCGTGAAGCCGGATCGATGTTTTTTCTGGGAGAGATTTTGGTGGATATTCCTTTGCCGGTGGATGCGCCGGTCAGTGACCATTGCGGGCAATGTAGCTCTTGCATCAGTGTTTGTCCGACCCAGGCGATTGTCGCGCCGTATGAATTAGATGCCCGTCGTTGCATCTCTTATTTAACGATAGAACTGCACGGTAGTATCCCAGTGGAATTGCGCCCGTTGATCGGCAATCGTGTTTATGGTTGCGATGACTGCCAGCTATTTTGTCCCTGGAATAAGTTTGCTCAAAAGGCGAGTGTGGATGATTTTGAGGTGAGAAATGGTCTGGACAGCGCCAGCATGGTGAGCTTGTTTGCCTGGACTGAGCCGCAGTTTATGCGCTACCTGGAGGGAAGTGCGATCCGCCGTATTGGACATGAGCGCTGGTTGCGTAATCTGGCTGTGGGTTTGGGCAATGCTGCCGATTCTTTACGTGGTGATAAGACCATCGTCCGTGCTTTGCAAGTACGCTTGACGCACCCGTCTGAGATGGTCAGAGAGCATGTCCGCTGGGCTTTGCATCAGCATGGAATTGCGCTTGCCTCTGCTGATGCTACTGACGTTGGTAGTTAGTTTGCAGTCAGTTCTGAGTTGGTTCGTAGTAAATAAGTCTTAAAGACTATTTATTAAATACTAGGGTGGTGTATTTTTAGTTGTTCATATAATCACTGGTCAATAAGGCTAAAATTAAGCATACTCCCCTTATTTCAAAATTAAGAGCGTCGCTTATTTCAGTAAACCGGCTAATTCCACTGCGGTTTTGACTTGCATCTTGTCAAAAATATGCGCTCGGTGGACTTCGACTGTGCGCATGCTGATGCCTAGTTGGTCGGCGATCACTTTATTCATTTTTCCGAGCAAGATCAAATCCAGGACTTCACGTTCGCGGGCGGACAGTCTTGCCAGGCGTTCGTGCACGGCGGCTTCTGCGATAGCTTCTCTTGATTGCGCCAAAGCTTCCTGCACTCTGTCCATTAACTTATTATCGTTAAACGGCTTTTCAAAAAAATCGAAGGCACCCCGTTTCAGCGTATCGACCGCCATTGGTACATCACCGTGCCCAGTCAAAAATATGACGGGTAAGCGCCGGGTCACTTGGCGTACGGTCAGCATGTCAAATAAGGTTGTACCACTGATGCCCGGCATCCGCACATCAAGCAAGATGCAGTCGCCTTGCGGATCGTATTGCAGGGGATGATCCAGCGCTGCCAAGAATTTTTCTGCACTGTCGTAGCTGGTCGCCACAATATTTCTGGAGCGGGCTAACCATGACAGGGCATCTCTGATGACTTCTTCGTCATCGATAATATGAAGCATGCAGTCTCCAGTAGACGATTGAGGAGCGTGAACGCTCTCTTTAAGTGGGCAATAAAAATCTAAAGATAGTACCACCAGCGGGATTGTCATGATGGCTAAGCACGCCGCCGTGGAATTCGATCGCGGTACGGCAGATTTTTAAGCCCATACCCATGCCGCTAGGCTTGGTAGAGAAAAATGGTGAAAATAATTGTGCCGCTACTTCGGCAGAAATACCATGACCCTGATCGATTACTTCTACCGCAATATAGTGACCCGGAGTGACGTTATTAATGATGCTATTCGTGACGTGACTCGTGACATCGGTAGCGCTGGCATCCTGCTTGTCATTACCATGTTCTATCCGCGCGACTATCCGCAAAATACTGCGCTCAGGTGGCGAATGCTCCATCGCCTCAATGGCATTACGCGTCAGATTGAGTATGACCTGCTCTAGCAAAATCCGATCCGCTTGCACCATCGGCAAGGGCTCCGCGATGGTGTACTGAATGTTGACATACGAGGCTTGCGCTTGCAATTCCACCAGCGGCATCACGCTTTGCAACAGCGCGGCAATACTGACCGGCTCGCGGCTGGATTCTCGTTTCTTCACAAAATCGTGCACGCTATGGATGATGTGACCTGCACGTTGTGCTTGCGCGTTGGCTTTTTCTAATGCGCTTAAGAGCAGTGATTGCAGTGGCGTCTGATCAGGTGTCGTTGAGTTTGTTTGCGGATTATCTTGATTATTCTCTTGTGGCGATTGCAGCAAATTGATAGCGCCCGTGGTGTAGCTGGAGATTGCTGCCAATGGCTGATTCAGCTCGTGCGCAAGGATTGATGCGATTTCACCCATAGTCGCTAAGCGAGCACTGGCGTGCAGCATCTCTTGTTGTTGCCGTGTCAGTTCCTGAGCACGTTTGAGTTCAGAAATATCCAGAATAGAACTCATCCAACCGGTTTGCACACCGTTCTCATCCACTAGCCGGGACTCGTAAATCAGCACAGGAAAACGCTCACCACTGGCGCGTTGATAAATCGTTTCAAATCCTTCTGACGGCACCGTACCTGCCAGCAATTGAGTAAAACGATGGCGATATTCTTCAAACGCTTCTGGTGCCCAATACGGCATCGGTGGCAATCTGCCGACGATATCTTCTGCCGGATGTTCCACCATCTTGCAAAATGCTGGATTGACGTAAGTAAGTCGACCCGCCATATCGCGCGCGCGCAAGCCAGTAACGAGCGAGTTTTCCATCGCTGTTCTAAACGCGACTTGCTGGCGCAAAGCATCTTCTGCCGCCAGCCGACGATTAATGTCACGCCATAGGGCAAGTAAACTCCAGATCAGACCAAACGACAATAAGATGACGGACAGCACCAATAAATTGGAGAGTAATTTAGGTTCACTCTTATTGCTATTAGTACGCAAAATCAGCGTCACGTTTGGTAAATCTAACGGGCGATTATGCGTGTAGACATTTTTGCCAGGGCCGCCAGCGGCGCGTCTTGCAAAGACTTTATCGTCGCTGTCAATTAAGGAAATTTCGTTGTCTTGTGCAAACCACCAAGGCACCATCTCATCTAAGATACCTGATAGAAAATAGGTCACGACCAAGCTACCTGTTCTTTGATTTTCTGCAATCATCGGAATCTGGCAACTCAGTGTAGACACGCCGGATTTCCCTGCACCTTGTGCTGGTGGCAGGCAGCGTGTTTTGGCATCGACGGCTAATTTAACATCTGCCGGACCAGACTTCGTATGTTCAAAAATGAAGCTACGCTTGTCGGGTAAGCCAACATCTGATGTCGAGATGACGATCTGATCTTTACTATCAAACCAGATGATGCTTTTGATTTCTTTATTACTTTTTATAACGTGTCTGAAACGATCAAGCGCTTGCGCTGGTGATAATTTACCGGCATTAATATCGGTACCGATCTGATGCAATACTTCTTCATCCCTGCCCAATTGAAACTGTATCGTTTGTTCTACCCACAAGGTATCTGCAATCAGTTGCTCTTGACGCTCATTGGTTTCCATTCTTTGCGCCTGCCATGGCAGCCAGATCAAAATAGTGACGAATAAACTCACCAGCAGGATAGGCAATAGCCAGCGCCATTTTTGATTGGGCCACGCTCTAGGTTTAACAAAAGTCTTCATGTCCGGTAGTCTACTTTTCCTAGTTAGGCTTAGGTTTAGTTGCGCGCACTTATTTAGGACGTACTGCGAGTATTCCGATAAAGTTTGACGCATTTCAATTTACTAGGTGTTGTCGCTACCCGTCAGCCCTGTCTCGTTGTGGATATCCACAGTTGCATAGTTTAATGTTGCCGCGAATACTCGTAAAATAAAAAAAGTTTTTCAAAAAATATTTAAAACAATGATCAGGAGACAAACATGAAACTCACATCCCTATTGTGCTGCCTGCTCACGGCATCCCTCGTTAGCGGTGCCGCATTTGCACAAACCCCCATCGTCATCAAATTTAGTCATGTTGTAGCCAGTGACACTCCAAAGGGCAAGGCAGCAGAGCGTTTTAAAGAGCTTGCTGAAAAAAATACCAAAGGCCGTGTCAAGGTCGAGCTATATCCAAACAGTACTTTATATAAAGATAAAGAAGAACTGGAAGCCCTGCAATTAGGCGCGGTACAAATGCTTGCACCGTCGCTGGCAAAATTCGGTCCATTGGGTGTAAAAGAATTTGAGGTGTTTGATCTGCCGTATATTTTTCCGTTTAAAGATGTATTGCATCAAGTGACCGAAGGCCCGATCGGTAAAAGCCTGTTACAGAAATTAGAACCAAAAGGAATCACTGGTCTGGCATTTTGGGATAACGGTTTTAAAATTATGTCAGCCAATAAGCCGCTGCATGCGCCGGCTGATTTCAAGGGTTTGAAGATGCGTATTCAGTCTTCTAAAGTATTAGATGCGCAGATGCGTGCTTTGGGTGCAAATCCACAAGTACTGGCGTTTTCTGAAGTTTATCAAGCCTTACAAACTGGCGTAGTCGATGGCACTGAAAATCCGCCATCCAATATGTACACCCAAAAAATGCATGAAGTACAAAAGCATGTAACCGTATCAAATCATGGTTATCTTGGGTATGCCGTGATTGTTAATAAAAAATTCTGGGATAGTTTGCCAGCAGATATCCGTACCGAGCTAGATTCTGCAATGAAAGCCGCGACTGCCTATGCAAACGCGATTGCCGACCAGGAAAACGGTCGTGCATTAGATGCGATTCGCAAAACGGGTAAGACCACAATTTATGAGCTGACACCGCAAGAAAAAGCAGAGTGGCGCAAAGCCTTACTGCCAGTGCAGACGGAGATGGAACCGAGGATTGGTAAAGATTTAATTACGTCGATTCGTAAATTGTCGACAGGCGAAGGCAAATAAATTGCCTTTGAAATTACCAACTGAATTTTCTGAGATCGCCTTTGAGATCAGTTGGACATTTTGACTTTTATCATTCCCTTACCTTAGCCAGACAGAACCTGTTAGTCCGCTATTAACATATTTGTCTGGCGCATCTGTAATCCCTACTTTTTACAGACAGGTATTGCCCTTTTTCTTTACTCTCACTCCTCATAGGGACTATGAAATTTTTAGATCACTTGGAAGAATGGCTAATTGCCTTTCTGATGGGCGCCGCTACGCTCATCACTTTTATCGCGGTCTTGCATCGTTATGCATCCGGCTTCCCCATCCCGGTTGTGCAAGACGCATTGATTAAAATTAACCTTAGCTGGGCACAAGAGCTGACCATTTATATGTTTGTCTGGATGGCGAAATTTGGTGCTGCATATGGAGTCCGCACGGGTATTCATGTCGGCGTTGATGTCTTAATCAACAAAATGAATACGCCTTGGCGAAATAAGTTTGTCGTTCTTGGGTTATTGTCTGGCGCTTTATTTACCGGGATTGTTGCTGTACTCGGCAGTAAATTTGTCTGGTCGTTAGCGCACACCGATCAAACCTCATCCGATCTGGAGGTGCCGATGTGGATCGTCTATTTGGCGATTCCCTTAGGCTCCTCGCTCATGTCATTTCGTTTTTTACAAGTTGCATGGACTTTCGTGAAAACAGGTGAATTACCGAAGCATGATCATTCCCATGTTGATGGTTTGGAAGAAGAGGTGAAAGCATGAACGCCGCCATTATTTTCGTCCTGTTGTTAGTTCTGATGTTGACTGGGATGCCGATCTCGATTTCTTTGGGCTTAACAGTATTGACCTTTTTGTTCACGATGACCACAGTTCCGATTGAGTCAGTCGCGCTGAAGCTTTTTACAGGAATCGAGAAGTTTGAAATTATGGCTATCCCGTTTTTTATTTTGGCGGGTAACTTCCTGACTCATGGAGGGGTGGCGCGGCGTATGATTAATTTTGCCGCCTCTATGGTCGGTCATTGGCATGGCGGTTTGGCATTGGCAGGCGTGATGGCCTGTGCTTTGTTTGCTGCGGTATCTGGATCTTCTCCCGCAACTGTCGTAGCGATAGGCTCCATTATTTTGCCTGCGATGGTCAAGCAAGGCTATCCAAAAGGTTTTGGCGCTGGTGTCATCACAACCTCGGGCGCATTGGGTATTTTGATCCCGCCATCGATTGTGATGGTGATGTACTCGGTATCCACTAATACTTCGGTCGGTCAATTATTCATGGCGGGTGTGATTCCGGGATTGTTGCTGGCAATTTGTCTTGGATTGACGACTTGGTTTTTGGCACGTAAGCATAATTATCCGCGCATGCCAAAAGCCAGCTGGAAAGAACGTTGGGTTTTTTTCCGTAAAAGTGCATGGGGTTTGTTATTAATCGTGATCGTGATGGGCGGCATTTATACCGGAATGTTTACGCCGACCGAGGCGGCTGCTGTCTCCGCTATGTATGCGTTTGTGGTAGCGGTCTTTGTGTACAAAGATATGAGTCTGGCCAAGGTGCCAAAAGTGTTGCTAGATTCTGCCGCTATGTCTGCCATGTTGTTGTACATCATCACTAACGCAGTACTGTTCTCATTTTTGATGACCAGTGAGAATATTCCGCAGGCGATGGCGGGATGGATCATGGATAAAGGTTTCGGCATGATCAGCTTCTTGCTGGTGGTTAATGTGCTGTTGCTAATGGCGGGTAACGTGATGGAGCCATCGTCGATTGTATTGATCATGGCACCGATCTTATTCCCTGTTGCTATGAAATTAGGGATAGATCCAGTTCATTTTGGCATCATTATGGTGGTGAATATGGAGGTCGGCATGTGCCATCCACCAGTCGGGCTTAATCTTTATGTGGCATCTGGAATCACCAAAATGGGGATTACTGAGCTGACGATAGCGGTGATGCCTTGGTTGTTAACGATGATTGCTTTCTTATTGTTAATTACTTACGTGCCACAAATTTCTACTTGGTTACCGCAGCTTGTGTACAAATAAATGTTGGATAAAACCGTATTGAGCATTGCTTAATACGGTTTTTTAAAAAAATCAAGAGGAATAAATTTGTGATGTCCAGCATAATTTTATCCAATCTCAGTATTTATACTTATATGCAACAACGCCCTATTTTTGTGCAACTTCTTTTTAAATTCGGTTTGAATGCGTGCAAATTAAGTGCTATATTCTTGGCAGATCAAAAGTTATCAAAAATAATAAAGAGAACGAATTTACAAGGCGGTAGTGCAAAAAACGGTATTCATGCCGTACACACTGAGGAGACACGCGTTTTACTACAAGCTGAGTGCTAAATGAGTGAGCTAGCGCTAAACAGCCCGAAACGCGAAAGATGTTTTAAAGGCGCATCCCTGATGCGCCTTTTTTCTTTTTGTTTATTCTTTGCCAGGGATTACGATGCAAGACGACAGGGAAACCGGATTGTTCTCCGTTATTGTGCATGCTCCGTTTGGCGCAATAGGCATTCGCACCGAGTCGCAGTTGATCAGCGAATTGGTCTATCTCCCACCTCGCTTCCCAGAAAAATCGGCGACCGATAAGATCGCAGACAAAGCCGCACAGCAAATTACCCGCTATTTTGCACAAGCCGATTTTAAATTTAATCTTCCCCTAAAACCTGTTGGTAGTCCGTTTCAGACTAAGGTCTGGCAAGCAATATCAAGCATTCCACGTGGTGAGATCAGAACTTATGGTCAGATTGCGAAACATATCCAATCAGCACCGCGCGCCGTCGGACAAGCTTGCGGTGCGAACTGGTATCCTTTGATTATTCCATGCCATCGGGTGACTGCCGCAGGTGGTTTGGGAGGCTTTGCACACCATGACGATGAGACAGGATTCCATCTAGGTGTAAAGCGCTGGTTGCTGGCACATGAGGGCGTGTCAGATACCTTTACCAAATCAACTCAGGAGACTTTGTGGAAGTGAGAGCGGTAAAAGTTGAATCGGCCACTGAACCCTTGGTTGCTATCGTTTTGCCTGCACAAATACAAGAACAAATCGATCAGTTTTGCGACACTCTCTGGTTGGAAGATGGTCTGGCGAAAAATTCTTTAGAAGCGTATCGACGCGATCTGCGTTTTTTTGCCGAGTGGTTATACAGTAAGCATCAAAAGCATTTGTACCAGGCAGAGGACAATCATATTTCAAGCTATGTCGCGCAGAAATACATGGTGTCGAAGGCGACTTCTGCCAACCGCCGAGTCACTGTTCTGAAACGTTTTTATCAACTCGCTTTTCGCCAAAATCTAGTCAGCACGAATCCCTGTACCCGCCTTAAATCGGCTAAACAAGCGACCCGTTTGCCACATACTTTAAGCGAGGCACAGGTAGTTGCTTTGTTGCAAGCGCCAGACGATAGCACCACCTATGGTTTGCGCGACCGGACGATGCTGGAAGTCTTATATGCCTGTGGTTTGCGCGTGACAGAGCTGGTGTCCTTACGGTCTATCGAGGTGAGCTTAAATGACGGCGTATTGCGTATCACCGGCAAGGGCAATAAAACCAGATTAGTGCCATTTGGAGAAGTCGCCAGACTGTGGATAGAACGTTATCTCAGCGAAGCCAGAGCCCAAATCCTTAACGGGCAAGTAGACGATGCGTTGTTCATCACCGCCCGCGGTGGCGCAATGACACGCCAGATGTTTTGGATACTGATCAAAAAATACGCAGCGCAAGCCGGCATACTGGCACCCTTATCCCCACACACTTTACGTCACGCATTCGCCACCCATCTGCTCAACCATGGCGCCGATTTGAGGGTTGTACAATTGCTGCTGGGGCATTCGGATATCTCAACTACCCAAATCTATACGCATGTAGCGAAAGAGCGTTTGAAGAAGCTGCATGCGTTGCATCATCCACGGGGGTCATAGTTTTTTGTTAGGGGTTGTTAACAATCCAGACGTAAGCGCAAACGAGGTTAAGGAAAGACAGGTAGTTACGAGCCAGTTTTTCATAGCGTGTTGCGATGCGTCGGAATTGCTTGATCCGATTAAAAAAACGTTCGACCAAGTTACGGTCTTTATACAGGTGCCGATCAAAGTCGCGCTGAACCACGCGATTGCGCTTGGGCGGAATGACTGCTGTCGCACCGCTGGCGTGATCAGATCGTTGGCATCGTAGCCCTTGTCGCCCAGTACCGCATCGGTTTTCAAACCTTCCAGCAGCGGCTTGGCTTGCGTAATGTTGGCTACCTCGCCACCAGTCAACAGCCAGCGCACCGGATTGCCGAGCGCATCGACCACCGCGTGAATCTTGCTGGTCCATCCATCACGCGAGCGACTTATCGCTTGATGCCCTTCTTTTTTTTGGTGCCAGCCGCATGTTGGTGCGTACGTACTGTCGATCATCAGCATTTCCAAATCACGATCACCACTGACGGCTTTGATCAAGCGCTGCCATACACCCGGTTCAAACGTTGGGGCGAGACAGGTGTCTGGCAAAGCATCGTTGAAGCGGTCAGCCATGACAGGGATATGGAATTATTGATGATAGACAGT
>JANXTO010000297.1 GCA_025352365.1 Undibacterium sp.
GTTTTATATCGCCTGGCTAGTGTCAGGAAATTTTTCTCAAAAGTTACAAGTTATTCGTATTAGTCCCATGTTTTGGCCAGTGCTCACGCTAAGTGCTGTCAGTATTGTGATTGCCTTGATACACGACAGACCCGCTGGGGAATTCTGGTCTGGATTTTTTCACTACCAGACCTATCTATTTTTGCTCCCGTTTGTAAGTATAGGTGCTGGTATATGGCAACAGAAAGCACTGAAAACATTTTTTTCTGGTGCGGTAATTGCGGCCACTTTGTACTATTTAAATTTCCTACATGTTTTGCCGAACAACACCATGTTCCGTAGCTATGTGGTGTATGAAGGAAACAAATCGATCTTACTTGGCATCTTACTGGCCTTGTCCGCTGCCTGGATGTTGTACGAACTGCTCCTACGCAAAGATCACAAGCTAGTCAGAATACTCGCGTTGATTTATGTCGTTGCAGCCTTGATGCTGCTGGCAAAAACTCGCACTGCCAGCGTGATTTTTGTCTTGCTTTGCCTGATGATTACATGCCGCAATTTGCGATGGTCGTGGCGTAGCGCTGCAATATTGGGATGTCTTATTGCCGGATTTGCAGGCATATGGCACTACATAGTTAGTCTGCCTGATCCTGCCACCTGTGTGGTGAATGAGATGCGGCAGGCAGGACCTGTACAAATATTGCTTACAAGAGCTGAGTGCACGGTGCACCAGATACATTCTTTTGGAGAGGGTAAAAGTGTAGGTGACGACGGCATGCGCCTAGAGATTTATAAGGTTACCAGCCAGATCATTGCCGAGCAACCGTTGATAGGGCACGGCATTGCCAATTGGATGCCACTCTATCAGGAGCGTGCCAAATCGCTGAGGAGTGGCACTATGACTACGCCTCATAATGACTATCTGCTGTACTTTACCGAGCTAGGTATTGCGGGTGTCGCCGCTTTGTTATGGATATGGGGCACGCAATTGCAAGTGGCCTACCGTATGCGTGTCTCGCCGAATGACAGCGATCGTGCCATGTTGTTGGCGATGTTGGGAGTTACCATGATGATAGGCGGGATGTTTAACGCGATTTTGCGTGACGGTGTTTTTGGTATGGCGTTTATGATTTTGCTCGCAATACCGCTGGCCGGGGTAGATAAAAATAATATCAGAAGCAACATCAAAGATAATTAGAGCTTACGCAAAATCGTTCCGAAGCGTTGTAGCGCCCAGTCGTACTAAAGCACTATCGTCGCCGCCGCGCGTTGCCGAGACGATTTTTTGTCAGTCCAAAAAATAAGTAAATAGAGGGCAAAAGTAAGCACAACAAGCCTGACATCGTATATCCAATTATTAAAAAAAACGAAAAGGATCGTCCAGTCAATATAAGCCTTTCAGGGTAAAAACCCCTCAAAAGCCCCATAAAATATGGACAATAAAAAATTAAATAATGGCAATTATCAATCAACAGACACTAGAAATTTCCCGACGTTTATGGACTTCGATGCGAACACACCGCAACATGTTATGGATTACCGTAATTACGATGTTGCTGACAGCTTTGACGGAGGCCATGTTTCCAAGAGTATTTGGATATCTGCTAGATCATGGTTTTAAGGGTGAAAAAACCAATTTACCATTATGGAAAATCCCCGCTGCGATCGTCGGTATTTTTATTTTGCGCGGACTATGTACCTTTACGACCAGCTATCTCATGTCATGGATTGCAGCTAGTCAGTTAAACGATTTACGCGCCCAAGTTTTTGCCCGAATTTTAAATGTCCCGATTAATTTTTATCAAACAGAATCCAGCGGGCGCGTGATCAACACCATCATGTTTGAGGCGCAGCAAATTGTAGAAATGGTCAAAGTTTCGATCACGACTTTATTCCGTGATTCATTTACCGTAGCGGTATTGTTCATCTATTTGCTATGGATTAACTGGAAATTGACTCTGGTTACGTTGATCCTGATTCCGGCAATGGCCTTGCTGATACGCAGGGTTAGCAAGCGACTGCGCAAGCTTAATCATGATCAGTTAGAAGTTAACGGCGAGTTGACGCAAGTCATTGAAGAAACTACACGTGCCAGCCAGGTGATCCGTATTTTTGGAGGACAAAAATATGAGCAACAGCGCTTCGATCTGAAGAATGAAAAGCTACGTGGCTATGCGATGAAAACTACGATTGCAGTCGCATCAACCACGCCAATTACCCAAATACTTGCGGCTTGTGCAGTCTCCGTAGTGGTCATGTTGGCGGTTGTGCAAAATAAGACTTCAGTCGGTAATTTTGTCGAATTTATTATGGCGATGATGCTTTTATTAGCGCCCTTAAAAAGACTGGCTGATCTTAACGGTCCTTTACAACGTGGCATGGCCGCAGCCGAATCCGTGTTCTCCATGATAGACGCGGCGCCAGAAAATGATAGCCCTAGTGCCACTGCATTAACTGCCAGAGCCCAAGGCAAGCTGGAATTTATTAACACGAGCTTTAGCTATCCAGGCCAAGAACAAATCGCATTAAAAAATATCAATCTCAGCATCCAGCCTGGAGAGACCTTGGCCTTGGTGGGCATGTCTGGCGGAGGTAAGACCTCGCTGGTTAATTTGGTACCACGGTTTTATCAGGCAACGGGTGGTGATATTTTGTTGGATGGTATTTCGCTCAATCATATTTCACTCGCCAGTTTGCGCGCGCAAATTGCTATGGTCAGCCAAAGTGTGGTGTTGTTTGACGATACCGTTGCCGCAAATATTGCCTATGGCGATGCGCATCCAGACAGGGCGCGGATTGCTGCTGCCGTTACCGCGGCACATATGGATGATGTAGTACAGGAATTGCCTGAGGGCCTGCAAACCATGATTGGTGACAACGGTAGCCGTTTATCCGGCGGTCAGCGTCAACGCTTAGCTATTGCCCGGGCGATCTATAAAGATGCCCCGATTCTGATTTTGGATGAGGCAACTTCAGCCTTGGATTCTGAGTCCGAACGCGCAGTACAATCAGCATTGGACGAGCTAATGCAAGGCAGGACGACTTTAGTAATTGCACACCGTTTATCGACGATAGAACGCGCCAGCCGGATTGCCGTGTTAGTCGACGGTAGTCTCAGCGAGATAGGGACACACGCAGAGCTGCTGGCAAAAGACGGTGTGTACGCTAATTTATATCGCTTGCAGTTCACGGCATCAGCATAAATCTCAATATGAACGCAGAACCAATCAGCAAGGCACGCATCTTAGTCATCGCCCCCAACTGGATTGGTGATGCAGTCATGGCGCAGCCTTTGCTGCAGCTCTTAAAACAGCGTTACCCAGAGCACGCGATTGATGTGCTGGCAGCTGCTTGGGTTGCACCCGTATTGCGGGCCATGCCAGAAGTCGACAGCGTGCTAGAGACACCGTTCAAACATGGCTCTTTGCAATTGCGTGAGCGCTGGCGCTATGCGCGACAATTACGGCAACGTGGTTATGCTGCTGCTTATATATTGCCGAATACCTTGAAGTTTGTATTAATCCCCTGGCTTGCCGGTATTCCGAAACGGATCGGCTATAAAGGTGAGAGTCGCTACGGACTGATCAATGTTATGCATCATGACGATCCTCTTGCGCCGCGCGCGATGGTACCGTTTTATGGTGCATTAGCCAGTGTGCCAGCAAGTACAGTAGCGACAAGTATTCCACGTCCCAGCTTGTCGGTTGCACCTGCGCAAATTGCTAAGGTGTTAGAGCAGCTTGGCTTGTCGGTAGAAAAGCCAGTAATTGCTTTCGCACCGGGGGCAGAGTTTGGCAATGCAAAACGCTGGCCGACTAGCCATTTTGCGCAGTTGGCAATACAGATTTTACAGATGCGGCCAGATACCCAAATCGTTTTGCTAGGTTCGCCCAAAGATCAGGCGGTTTGTGAAGAAATTCGCCAGCTCTGTCCGCAGGTCCATCATCTGGCAGGCAAGACCAGCCTGGATCAAGCTATTGCGCTGATCGCCAACGCCGCTACCATCGTCAGTAATGACTCGGGCCTGCTGCATATCGCCTCGGCATTAAATCGCCCTGTGATCGCCTTATACGGGTCTACGGACCCTGACCATGCGCCGCCATTTTCAGATATCGCTTATTCACTGTCTTTGCGCTTAAGCTGCTCGCCATGTAAGCAGCGTGAGTGTCCGTTAGGCCATCAAAATTGTATGCAGCAATTAAGCAGTGATAGCGTCTGGAAGATCGTAGAGCAGATAGAGCGGATAGGGCGGATAGAGCAGATAGAGTAAGCTTGATATTGCAGTCTCTGATCCCTAGCCGGGTTTATTTTCCGAACCCGGTTTGAGAGACAATCTTCGTGGCAGATAAAATAAATACGCTAGTGATGAGAACGCTGATCGCTTGCTCAAGCGATCAATCAGGATCGGTATCGCAATACCTGCAAGGCAGCCAAGTAGCAAATGTACTGCTAAATTATTCACACCCAATAATTTGCTAAGCACTATCCGCAGGCCGCTCGCCACCAGCACATGCATCAGATAAATCGTCATGGAGCACGAGCCGATGAATGACAGAAAAGTTAGCCATATTGGTAAACCAGCGCGTGTTGTGGATGACGATAATTGGGCTAGAACAACAGCAATGCTGCAAATGAAGAAGATAGAAACGACCGCCAGTAACAAACTCGGCAGACCTTGCTGTAGATACGTTAACCCCAACCCTTGATGAAAGCCCCATTGTGCCGCCACAAATGCACATGCACTTGTGGTCAGCCATAGCACAGGCCGTTTAGCGATGAGATCAGCAAGATGTTCGGATTGTATGCCCAGTACAAAAAACACAAAGTAAGTCATAAGGTAATCAATGGGGAAGGGCGCAACCATGTTGCCGTTGCCATTACCAACGTACAGCGCAGAAGTGATAAGCAATACCAAGGCTAAGGGAGGCAATTTAGATGACGCTACGTTCAGCTGAAGAAAACGATGCAGTAAGGTCGCTAATATAAATACCAAAAACAGTACATATAAAAACCAAAAGTGCGCACGAGGCATCCAGAATAAAGCCAGTACTTCTGCAATACTAACTTTGCCATTGGTGTATTTAGATAAAAACACTTCGACCATGCCTTGCAGTAGAGACCAAACTACGTAAGGATAGGCAATGGTTTCCAGTTTACCAATGAGCAGATTTTTAGCGCCGTATTTTTGGAATGAGGCATTAAAAAATAGACCCGATAAAAAGAAAAATAATGGCATGTGAAAGCTATAAATCACACTATCGATCAATGAGTAGGTAGCTTGATCAAAAGGGATTCCGGCATTCCAGACACCGCGGGCAACATGACCATACACCACCAGTAAAATGCCGATGGCTTTAGCATAGTCAACCCAGATAGCTCGATTTGTCATAGGTGATGTTGTCGGCAGATTTTTTATTTGAATATCAGACGTCCAATCATTCTG
>JANXTO010000299.1 GCA_025352365.1 Undibacterium sp.
CCCAGTTATCGATGCGTCCTGCAAAACTGGCGGGTCTGTGTAAACCACACAAATGCGCTTGCTCTATGCGTGACTTATCTGGCACAACGGCGACTACTAGCTGTATGCCGCGTCCAGCCAGATTCTTCGCCAAACCTTTGACGATCTTGGCACGCGCTATCGCCGAGTTGTCGGGGTCCGGGAAAATTTCTAATTCATCGCTAAGAAAAAACCAGTCTTTGCAACCCGTACTGACTGCTGTACCAGTATCGCCGGCAATGGTCCAGGTAACAGCGCGTTCAATTTGACTAAATGGCTTGCTGAGTAAAAAATGTTCATTCAATTGAGCTGAAAACCGACGGGTAGATTCACCACCGAGTAATTGCTTTGGCTCGGTGATACCTGTCCATGCGGTTTCGGGCACATCCCGCAAAGAAGCAATGGTCACGCAAAATCCAGCGACCAATACAATCACAAATGCAATTGCTGGTAAGAAGCTGACGAGATTGGCACGGCTGGTTTTTGATGTATTTGGAGTAAGTTCGCTCATGGTGATATTCCTTAAAACTGGAAGTACAGGAAAGGAATAGCTTTTTGCCCTGCCAATACAATGACGCCATAGACAAAAGTGAGTATCGGCCAGACTGCGCGCCACACACCACTCCAACCCGCAGTAGCTAAACCGCCGCGCTTGGCAAAACTGCTGGCGGGATAAATCACGCACAACAAACCAATCGCAAAAATCAACAGCAAGCTGGGTCGCAAGGCTAGTCTGACCGCATCACCCATGGCGAAGCCGTTAGCTCCGATTTGTCCAGCCAGCATGCCTAGGGCGGCATCAAAACTGCTGGAGCGAAACACCGTCCAAGCCAGCATCACCACCAACAAGGTCAAAGTGCGTGATGCGGCATTGGGCATGGAATAACCACGCATCGTAAACGCGCGGTCACAGCACAATGCAGAACCTTGAATAATCCCCCAGATCAGAAAATTCCAGTTATCACCACCATGCCACAAGCCGCCAATCGCCATCGTCAGCATCAGGTTGACATAGGTGCGGATTGCCCCACCGCGATTGCCACCCAGAGCTATATATAAATAGTCGCGTAGCCATGACGACAATGTCATATGCCAACGCCGCCAAAAATCTTGGATTGACACTGCCAGATAAGGATTATTAAAATTTTCCTGAAAACGGAAACCGAGCATCAAGCCTAAACCAATCGCCATCGCACTATAGCCGGCAAAATCAAAATACAGTTGCAAGGTATAAGCAGCGCAGCCGGCCCAGGCATCCATAAAGGACGGTTGATGCAAGCCAAAAGCGATTGATACAAACGGCGATAAGGTATCGGCAATTAACACTTTCATCGAAAAGCCGACCATAAAACGACGCACGCCAGCAGCAAACTCTTCTGACGAAAAAACCCGCTCACGCAGCTCTTTGTCGATCACTTTGTAACGCACAATCGGTCCTGCAATCAGATGGCCAAACATCGCCATGTACGCACTAAAAGAAATGATGCTGTATTGCGCTGGCACGGTCTTGCGACGCACATCGACTACATAAGAAATCGCATGCAATACCGTGAATGACAAACCTATCGGCAACATCACGTTGACCCACGGAATGGTGGGCAAGTCATGTCCGGTAAAAAAAGTATTCAGCGATTGCACCACCATATTGGTGTATTTGTACCAGACCAAAGATGCCAGATTGAGGACGATGGTGGCCGCCATGATTCTGGTTTTAAGACGTTCGTTCTGAGTTTTATCGATCAAGATTGCAGCACCCCATGCGAGAACGGTCAAGGCAATGATCAATAACAAAAATTTAGGTGTCCACCAGGCATAAAATAACCAGCTACCGACCAACAAGGTGTGGTTGCGAAAACGCTCTGGTGTAATTAAATAAAACGCAAAGAAAATAGGCAGGAACAGAGTTAAAAACTCAAGGGACGCGAATACCATAACTGCTTTCGCTTAAGAGTTATTATCGCGTACAAAAAACGCTGCTCGCCCTGCTTTGAGCGGTAATACAAATACGCTGTATCGCTCGCCAGCCTGTAGTTGTGACATGTCTAGCGCCGTGCCGACGGACTTACCATCGCAACTGGCCTGTACCGAGAGTTTTACAGGATTGATTAAACGGCGTTGTACAGTCGCTGGTTTAACTGCTTCTAAAATTGCCGTATTTTTAGCGCCGCCAGATAAGGCAGCACTAGCGCATTTTTCATCCAGATTAGACAACGATAAGGACGAGCGCATTGCGTTGAAATCGGTTGGTGATTCTCTGACGATCATGCTCTTAGCGGACGCGTCTTTACCGACCACCGCAATCGTAATGAACTCACCAGGTTTAGCAGTAACTTCCACCGGTACTTTGTGACTACCGATTTGTACCGTTGCAGTTAATTTGCTACCCGCTTTGACGGGATAAAAACGGGAAACACGTGCATCACCCTGATTGCCCAAGGCAATCTTGGCCGCGCCATTGACTACGCTGGCTTTATCGTCACTTGCATTCAAAAAACGCACAAAGGATGAATCTTCACTGGGACCGGTTTCATACAATTGCGTATCGGCATAGGCCGCAAGTGGATTGATGGCAGCCAGCGTTGCGAGCGTGGAAATGCATGCGGCGAAAAGTTTTTTCATAATATTGGGCAGAGTAAAGAGAACGAATTACCTACGAATTCAAAGTCAGGATTAGTGTGTAAGCGCAGTTCCGACGATTGTCCTTCTACAAGGCAATCGTCAACAGCATTCATCGCTAACAACTAATTAATGCTTGATGGTTGCCAACACAGCTGGGGCAGCAATCGCATTACCAATCGCAGCACCCCAGGATTGGTAGCCCGAAGTCGTGAAATGCTGACCATCAATCGTGCTCCACTCACCTTGCTTGGACATTTTTTGAGAATCAATATAAGTACATGGTGCGACGATATCAGCAAGATAGGTCGACATCTCTTTAGCGCGGGCATAAGTCTTGTTAAATGGGCCGCCTTCGGTACCCCAGGCTGGACCTACCCAAACGCAGCTAACGCCGTTATTTTTGATACCTTTAGTCAAGCGAGATACTTGCTGCCAGATCCAGGTTTTTGGTAATTCTGGCTGGGTGTAAGCTGCCATCGTGTCAGCATTGACAACAACGACTAGATTCGGCTTGTAGGTTTTAATCAATTCATTAAAAGGACGTGTCGCAGCGTCAGGGCCAGTTTTAACTTCGACCGGACCGTCTTTAATACGTACCGCACCACCGCATGAAGACTGAGTTTTAACCATCCACTCACCGGCAGCTACACCGCAGGCACCGTACGAATATACGACCGCACCTTTGCTCATTAAATCGTCGTGCAAAGTGGTGATCAGATAATCCGGTGTGGACATGTGGCTGTCACCAATAATCAACACAGTTAAACCAGCAAGAAGTGCGCTCATAATTGATCCTTTTTAATAAATGAGATGAAGCTTGGATTATAAATTTGATGCACTCTTTAATTGCAAATTTCTTAGAAGAATTACTTGAAATCATCAAA
Source organism: Undibacterium sp. (assembly GCA_025352365.1). Lineage (GTDB taxonomy): Bacteria > Pseudomonadota > Gammaproteobacteria > Burkholderiales > Burkholderiaceae_D > Undibacterium. Next base: position 3,522 of record JANXTO010000299.1, read on the forward strand.
ACAGTCTTTGTTGTGACACAAATTTACAAAACACAGTTGAGCAGACGATTCCACACGGAAACAAATTGCAATTAGAGTATCGAAAAAATCATAAACCATAACGCGACGAATCACTTTGATTCACTTAAAACTTATTTGCCTAATTCAATTTTTTAGTGCGTCTACGTTCATCACCGGCTCAATCAAAAATCAATACATCAGGACTTGCGCAAAATTGTCTCCACAAGGCTTGGTGACGACGACAGTACTTTAGGGCAGACAAGATGCCGCAGCGCAGCCAGGACGATTTTTGTGTAAGTCCCATTCAACGACAAAGTTGAATCAAAGAAGCGTTTTCCACAATTTATATGGCTTAGATAACTAAATCCCTTATAATGAAACAGTTATAACAAGCGGCGGCAGAATTTCCTCTTGCCGCCGATTTCATTTATGGCTATCAAACATTTCCTGCAGTTCTCTGATTTCACACTGGCTGAATTCAATTATGTGATGGAGCGCGCGCGCATTATTAAGCGCAAATTCAAGCTCTATGACCCTTATCATCCGCTGCTAGATCGCACCTTAGTCATGGTGTTTGAGAAAAATTCTACGCGTACTCGTTTATCGTTTGAAGCTGGCATGCATCAGCTTGGCGGCGCCGCG
>JANXTO010000300.1 GCA_025352365.1 Undibacterium sp.
CTGCAATTGTGCGTTGAACAATTGCAGTTGGTATAGTAGAATGCTGGGCTTAAGCCGACGTGGTGAAATTGGTAGACACGCTATCTTGAGGGGGTAGTGGCGAAAGCTGTACGAGTTCGAGTCTCGTCGTCGGCACCAATAAAATACGGTCAGATTTACATGCTGACTTGGTCGAGGAAGTTAGTCATTTTTAGTTTGTTATGCTTTGGTATGATTTGCTTTAATGTGACGTTTAAATACAGGTAGTCTAACGTGAACCTCGAAAATTATTTCCCTGTTCTTCTCTTCATTCTGGTTGGTATTGCGGTTGGTATAGTTCCGCAAATCTTAGGGCGCATACTTGCCCCCTTCAAGCCAGATAGTCAAAAAACATCTCCTTATGAATGTGGCTTTGAGGCCTTCGAAGATGCGCGCATGAAGTTTGATGTGCGCTACTACCTCGTTGCTATTTTGTTTATTTTGTTTGATTTGGAAACTGCTTTTTTCTTCCCTTGGGCCGTAGCAATGCGTGATTTGGGTTTGTCGGGTTTTCTGATTATGCTTGGATTTATTTTGGAATTTGCCGTGGGCTTTTGGTACATCTGGAAAAAGGGCGCCCTCGATTGGGAGTAATGGACTATGGCTATTGAAGGTGTATTAAGCGAAGGTTTCGTCACGACTACGGCGGATAAGCTCATTAATTGGACGCGCACAGGTTCAATGTGGCCGATGACATTTGGTCTGGCTTGTTGCGCCGTTGAGATGATGCATGCTGGGGCCTCGCGTTATGATCTTGACCGTTTTGGCGTCGTCTTCCGTCCATCTCCACGTCAATCCGATGTCATGATTGTGGCTGGTACTTTGTGCAACAAAATGGCACCCGCTCTGCGTAAAGTTTATGATCAGATGGCAGAGCCGCGCTGGGTTATCTCTATGGGTTCTTGTGCTAATGGTGGTGGTTATTATCATTATTCATACTCGGTAGTTCGCGGTTGTGACCGGATTGTGCCTGTAGATATTTACGTGCCCGGCTGTCCTCCGACCGCTGAAGCTCTTTTGTACGGCATTATTCAGTTGCAAAATAAGATTAAACGTACCAATACCATTGCGCGCTAATTCAGCCAATTCAAGTGAATCAAGCGATTTAGGGCGGCACTTACTATGACTACAAAATTAGAAATCCTCGATACTGCTCTAAAAGATGTGTTGGGCGACAGATTGTTGCGATCTACTCTTGCTTTGGGGGAGCTGACGATAGTCGTAGCGCCGACAGCGTATTTGCAGGTTATGAGAGATTTGCGCGATCACGCGTCTACTCAGTTTGAAGAGTTAATTGATTTGTGCGGTGTTGATTACTCTACATATGGCGATGGTGCTTGGGATGGTGCTCGTTTTGCGGTTGTTTCGCACTTGCTGTCAGTTAATCATAACTGGCGTTTGCGAGTCAGAGTATTTGCTGCAGATGACGAGATGCCAGTCGTGCCTTCCCTGATAGATGTGTGGAATGCTGCTAATTGGTATGAGCGAGAAGCATTCGACTTTTTTGGTATTTTGTTTGATGGCCACAATGATTTGCGTCGGATTCTTACCGACTATGGTTTCATCGGTCATCCTTTTCGTAAAGATTTTCCAGTCTCGGGTTATGTGGAAATGCGCTATGACCCTGAGCAAAAGCGAGTCATTTATCAGCCAGTAACGATAGATCCGCGTGAGAACATACCGCGCATTATTCGTGAAGAACACTATGGGATCAAATAATGGCTGAAATTAAAAATTACACATTAAATTTTGGTCCGCAACATCCTGCTGCGCATGGTGTGTTACGTCTTGTGCTTGAGTTGGATGGTGAGGTAATTCAGCGAGCTGACCCTCATATTGGATTGTTGCATCGCGGTACTGAGAAGTTGGCAGAGCAAAAAACCTATTTGCAATCTGTGCCATATATGGATCGACTCGATTATGTGTCGATGATGGCCAACGAGCATGCCTATGTGATGGCGATAGAAAAAATGCTTGGCTTGGAAGTGCCATTGCGAGCCCAATATATTCGCGTAATGTTTGACGAAATTACTCGTCTTCTAAATCACTTATTGTGGATAGGTGCGCATGCGCTTGATGTTGGTGCGATGGCCGTATTTCTGTATGCTTTCCGTGAGCGCGAAGATTTGATGGACTGCTACGAGGCTGTCTCCGGCGCTCGTTTGCATGCTGCGTACTATCGTCCTGGTGGTGTGTATCGCGATTTACCTGAGCAGATGCCAAAGTTCACTACTTCACAGCTGAAGAATGATAAGGCGATGCGTGCGTTGAATGAAAATCGTCAAGGATCTTTGCTCGATTTTATTGAAGACTTTACAAATCGTTTTCCAACCTATGTTGATGAATACGAAACCTTGTTGACTGATAATCGAATTTGGAAGCAGCGGTTGGTAGGGATTGGAGTTGTTTCTCCTGAGCGTGCTAAGGCGATGGGCTTTACTGGGCCAATGTTGCGTGGCTCTGGTATTGAGTGGGATCTTCGTAAAAAACAGCCCTATGAAGTTTATGACTTGTTAGATTTTGATATTCCTGTCGGTGTTAACGGGGATAGTTATGATCGCTACCTCGTTCGCGTTGAGGAAATGCGCCAATCAAATCGCATTATTAAACAATGCGTTGAATGGCTGCGTAATAATTCTGGTCCAGTGATTAGTGCAAATCATAAAGTTGCACCTCCTTCACGTGTAAACATGAAGTCCAACATGGAAGAATTGATCCATCACTTCAAATTATTTACCGAAGGTTTTCATGTTCCTGCTGGTGAGGCTTATGCTGCAGTTGAGCATCCAAAGGGTGAGTTTGGTATTTATTTGATGTCTGATGGTGCGAATAAGCCTTATCGTCTAAAAATTCGTGCACCTGGGTTTGCGCATTTGCAGGGTTTGGATGAGATGGCAAAAGGTCACATGATTGCTGATGCGGTGACGATTATCGGTACGCAAGATATTGTGTTTGGTGAGATTGACCGCTAGATTATTTAATCACAGCGTGTCAACAATAGAGGCAAAAGCTATGGTGTTATCAGAGCAGGCATTTAAAAAAATTGATCGTGAACTTGCAAAGTTCCCTGCCGATCAGCGTCAATCAGCCGTTATGGCTGCATTGGCTATTGCGCAGGACGAGACTGGCTGGGTTTCTCCTGCAGTGATGCAGACTTTAGCTGACTACATCGGCATGCCTGCTGTTGCTGTTCAAGAGGTTGCTACGTTTTATAACATGTACAACACGAAGCCAGTTGGTAAATTCAAGATTTCAGTTTGTACTAATTTGCCCTGTGCTCTATCTGGTGGCGAACGAGCTGCGAATCATTTAAAAGCTAAGCTTGGATTGGGCTATAAAGAGTCTAGCGCAGATGGCTTATTTACTTTAGTTGAGGGTGAGTGCATGGGAGCTTGCGGTGATGCGCCAGTCATGCTGGTAAATAACAAACGCATGTGCAGTTTTATGACGAATGAAAAAATTGACTCGCTAGTTTCCGAACTCACAGAGGTGGGTAAATAATGACGAGTCTACATAATCGCCATATCAATCCTTTGATTCTTGCGGGGTTAAACGGCAAAAATTGGCATCTACAAGATTATGTGGCACGTGGTGGCTACCAATCTTTAAAGCGTATTCTTGATGAGAAAATCCCACCAGAGCAAGTAATTGCTGAGCTAAAAGCATCATCGTTGCGTGGTCGCGGTGGTGCGGGTTTTCCTACTGGCTTGAAGTGGAGCTTTATGCCACGTCAATATCCTGGGCAAAAGTATTTGGTTTGTAATACAGATGAGGGTGAGCCAGGTACATTTAAAGATCGGGACATAATTCGTTATAACCCGCACTCTTTAATTGAGGGTATGGCGATTGGTGCCTATGCTATGGGTATTACTGTCGGCTATAACTATATCCATGGTGAAATTTTTGCTGATTATGATCGCTTTGAAGAGGCTCTCGAAGAGGCTCGTGCGGCAGGAATGCTGGGCGATAAAATTCATGGATCTGAGTTCTCTTTCCAGTTACATGCTTTCCATGGTTATGGCGCCTATATATGTGGTGAAGAAACGGCCTTGCTAGAGTCTTTGGAGGGTAAAAAGGGTCAACCCCGCTTTAAGCCTCCATTCCCTGCTAGTTTTGGTTTGTATGGCAAACCAACCACGATTAATAACACCGAGACTTTTGCAGCCGTTCCTTTCGTTTTCGCAATGGGTGGTGAGAAATATGCAGCGTTAGGTAAGCCAAATAATGGTGGCACCAAAATTTTCTCAATTTCCGGCGATGTGGAAAAGCCTGGTAATTACGAAATTCCATTGGGTACGCCATTCGCTACCTTGTTAGAACTTGCTGGCGGTATGCGTGGTGGTAAGAAAATTAAGGCTGTGATTCCTGGCGGATCATCGGCTCCAGTAATTACAGGTGACGTAATGATGTCCACCGACTTAGATTATGATTCTATCGCCAAGGCGGGTTCAATGTTGGGTTCTGGTGCCGTGATTGTGATGGACGAAACCCGTTGCATGGTTAAATCTTTATTGCGTTTGTCCTATTTTTATTTTGAAGAATCCTGTGGTCAATGTACTCCTTGTCGCGAGGGTACAGGCTGGATGTATCGTATGGTTCATCGTATCGAGAACGGTCAGGGCAGACCGGATGATCTGGATATGCTGAACTCGATCGCTGATAACATTCAAGGCCGAACAATTTGCGCGTTGGGTGATGCTGCAGCGATGCCAGTCCGCGCATTCATTAAGAATTTCCGCGAAGAATTTGAATATCACATCGAGCATAAACATTGCTTGGTTCCTGCTTACATTTAAGCCAGCTCAGATAGAGTACTTCAGAGTAAACCATGGTTGAAATCGAAATAGACGGCAAAAAAGTCGAAGTGCAAGAAGGCAGCATGGTAATGGATGCTGCAAATAAACTTGGCACCTACATTCCTCACTTTTGCTATCACAAAAAATTGTCTATTGCGGCTAATTGCCGCATGTGTCTGGTTGAAGTAGAAAAAGCCCCTAAGCCCTTACCAGCTTGTGCTACGCCGGTGACCGCTGGCATGATTGTGCGCTCCAATAGCGATAAAGCGATTAAGGCACAAAAGGGAGTGATGGAATTTCTCCTGATTAATCATCCACTTGATTGTCCAATTTGTGACCAAGGCGGCGAGTGTCAACTTCAAGACTTAGCGGTAGGTTATGGTGCAGGTAGTTCACGCTACGACGAAGAAAAACGTGTGGTTTTTCATAAAAATGTCGGTCCGCTTATTTCTATGGAAGAAATGAGCCGCTGTATTCACTGTACCCGTTGTGTTCGTTTTGGCCAAGAAATCGCTGGCGTAATGGAATTAGGAATGCTTGGTCGTGGTGAGCATGCAGAGATTACTTCGTTTGTTGGTAAGACGGTGGACTCCGAATTGTCCGGAAACATGATCGATCTGTGCCCGGTAGGAGCGTTAACATCTAAACCGTTTCGCTACTCTGCCCGAACTTGGGAGCTGTCTCGCCGTAAGTCGATTAGCGCACATGATGGTTTAGGCTCCAACTTGATTATTCAGGTCAAGAATAACAAAGTGATGCGGGTTGTTCCGCTGGAAAATGAAGCCGTCAACGAATGCTGGATTTCTGATAAAGATCGCTTTGCTTATGAAGGTTTAAATAGCACGGAGCGTTTAAATAAACCTATGATTAAACAAGGTGGTCAGTGGCAAGAAACCGACTGGCAGACTGCGTTAGAGTATGTTGCACATGGACTACGGAATATCAAGCATGAGCATGGTGCTGCAGCGATTGCAGCAGCAGCTACTGCTAACTCAACCTTAGAGGAATTGACGCTGCTACAGCGTTTAGTTCGCGGCCTTGGCTCAGATAATGTTGACTTCCGCTTACGTCAGTCAGATTTCTCTCTTGATGATGAAGTTAAGCCATGGTTGGGCATGTCCATTGTTGACTTTTCTCAGTTGAAAAATATTTTTGTAATTGGATCTTTCTTGCGTAAAGATCATCCATTGTTAGCTGCGCGTTTACGCCAAGCGGTCAAAATGGGTGCAAAGCTAAATGTATTACATGCAACTGATGATGAGTTGCTAATGGGTTTGGCAAATAATGCTGTTATTGCGCCATCAGCTTGGTTGGATTTTTTAGCGGAAGTTGCGGTTGCAATTGCTACTAAAAAAGAAATTCTTAAACCGTCTGGTTTTGAACATATAGAAGCTTCTGTAACAGCAACAGCAATTGCGGAAAGTTTGTTGAGAAATAACTCTGGGGTGTTTTTGGGTAATGCGGCCGCCCAACATCCTGAGGCTAGTCAATTACATGTTTTGGCACAATGGATAGCGCAAAATGTTAATGCTGGTTTCGGTTATTTAACGGAGGCAGCAAATACGGTTGGTGGATATTTGGCTGGAGCAATACCAAGCAGTGCTACCAACGCTCAATCTCTATTTGCGCAACCTAAAAAAGCTTACATTTTATTACATGCTGAACCTGAACTTGATTGCGCAAATCCGCAACAGGCAAAAATAGCTTTAGATCAAGCAGAGATGGTCGTCTCTCTATCGGCTTATAAGCATGGACTTGATTACGCTGACGTCTTATTACCTGTTTCTCCATTTACGGAAACTGCGGGTACGTTTGTGAATTGCGAGGGACGCGCACAAAGTTTTCATGGTGTTGTGAAGCCTCTTAGTGACACTCGTCCCGCATGGAAAGTGTTGCGGGTGTTGGGTAATTTATTAGACCTACCTAATTTCGAATTTGAAACTTCAGAATCTGTTCGTGATTCTGTGTTGGGTGAAAATTTAACTGCATTATCTATTCGGTTGAACAATATCAGTGTGCAAGTTCCGGTATTCTCGTCATCAGTATCCGTAGGTTTGGAGCGAATCTCGGATGTGGCAATTTACAGCACTGATGCGATAGTAAGAAGATCAGAATCTTTGCAAAAAACTGTGGATGCGAAAGCACCAGAAGTATTTTTGAGTACAACACGATTTGCTCAGTTGAGTTTAAAAGAAGGCGATTACGTTAAAGTGTCACAAGGACAAGGTTCAGTTACCTTGCCAGCAATGTTGGGTAAAAATTTACCTGATAATGTTGTGCGCATTGCTGCAGGTCATATATCTACTAAGTCTTTAGGCCCGATGTTTGGCGCTATTACAGTGGAGCGTGCGTAATGAGTTTGCTGCTCACTATAGAAGCCTATGGCCAACAATATTTAGGTGCTCTTTGGCCACTGGTTTGGACCTTAGTTAAAATTGTGTGCATTACTTTGCCAGTAATGGGGTGCGTTGCTTACTTGACCCTATGGGAGCGTAAGATGATAGGCTGGATGCACATTCGCCTTGGCCCTAACCGTGTTGGCCCCGCTGGTTTATTACAGCCAATTGCAGACGCCCTCAAATTGCTTTTAAAAGAAATTATTGTTCCCGCTAAGGCGAATAAAGTACTGTTCATTTTGGCACCAATTATGACAATTATGCCGGCACTCGCTGCATGGTCCGTCATTCCATTCGGACCAGAAACTGTGTTGGCGAATGTAAACGCCGGTTTGCTTTTGGTTATGGCGATTACATCAATGGAAGTTTACGGAATTATCATTGCAGGCTGGGCATCTAATTCCAAATATGCTTTCTTGGGCGCCATGCGTGCCTCTGCGCAGATGGTTTCTTATGAAATTGCAATGGGTTTTGTGTTAGTTATCGTACTGATGGTATCTGGCAGTCTGAATTTAACCGACATTGTAAGTAGTCAAACACATGGTTTTGCTGCAAGTTATGGATTGAATATCTTTTCATGGAATTGGTTACCTTTGTTGCCAGTATTCGTCGTGTATGTCATCTCGGGTATTGCTGAAACCAATCGACATCCTTTCGACGTAGTTGAAGGGGAGTCTGAAATCGTTGCTGGTCATATGGTTGAATATTCAGGTATGTCTTTTGCGATGTTCTTCTTGGCAGAATACGCCAATATGATTTTAATTTCTGCAATGGCGTCTCTTATGTTTCTGGGGGGATGGTCTTCCCCACTTGAAATTGCACCTTTAACCTGGTTACCAGGCTGGATATGGCTAGGTTTGAAAACATTTGTTGTCGTGTCGATGTTTATATGGGCGCGCGCTTCTTTCCCACGCTATCGTTATGATCAAATCATGCGTTTAGGTTGGAAAGTGTTTATTCCATTGACTTTAGTCTACCTAGTTATCGTGGCTGCATGGATGCAAACATCCTGGAATATTTGGAAGTAAGAGGCTCAAAAAAATGGAAGCAATTAAAGACTTTTTCGGCAGCTTGATGTTGCGCGAATTGATTAAGGGTTTAGCTCTCACGGGACGCTATATGTTTGCCCGCAAGATTACCGTACAGTTTCCTGAAGAAAAAACACCTCAATCTCCACGCTTTCGCGGTTTACATGCATTGCGTCGGTATCCAAATGGTGAGGAACGTTGCATTGCTTGTAAATTATGCGAGGCTGTTTGTCCTGCAATGGCAATTACGATTGAGTCAGATTTACGTGAAGATGGTACGCGTAGGACAATTCGTTACGATATTGATCTGACTAAATGTATCTTTTGTGGTTTTTGCGAAGAGTCTTGTCCAGTTGATTCGATTGTTGAAACGCATGTACTTGAATATCACGGCGAAAAACGCGGTGATCTCTACTTCACTAAAGAAATGCTATTGGCCGTAGGTGATCGCTACGAAACTGAAATTGCAGCAGCACGTAGTGTTGATGCAGCTTATCGTTAATCAGGGATAACCAGGATTTAGCTCAATATGGAATTTACAACCATTTTATTTTATGTATTTGCGGCGATATTGGTTTTTGCCGCAGTTCAAGTGATCACCGCACGTAGTCCTGTGCATGCAGCATTGTTTTTAGTACTTGCCTTTTTTACCGCTGCTGGTGTTTGGTTACTTCTGAAAGCAGAGTTTTTAGCTATTGTTTTAGTCTTGGTTTATGTTGGTGCTGTCATGGTACTGTTTTTATTCGTTGTCATGATGCTTGACATTAATATGGATAAGCTACGCCAGGGATTTTGGAGTCATTTTCCTTTAGCCGCTAGTGTTGGTGTATTGATCGTATTAGAAATGTCAGCGGTCTTATGGCGTGGATTTTTACGGCCGGATAATCGCATTCCAGCATCTGCTGAGAATATAGGAAATACTAAAACACTAGGCATAGCGATCTTTACAGAGTACGCCTTTGCTTTTGAAGTAGCAGCGGCAATATTATTAGTAGCCATTGTCGCAGCCGTAGCATTAACTTTGCGTCGTCGTAAAGACAGTAAATATTTTGATCCATCCAAAGCCGTCAAAGTTAAAAGTAAAGATCGAATCCGGATCGTCAATATGGTTGCTGATTCTGAGCGTGCGAGGGATATAGCAGGTAATGGTTTTAATGTCATCATTGCTACAGAGAAAACGGAGGCGAAATGACTTTGACTTTGACGCACTACCTGATATTGGGAGCAATTCTGTTTGCAATATCTATTGTAGGTATTTTTCTTAATCGCAAAAATATTATAGTTTTGCTGATGGCAATTGAGCTAATGCTGTTAGCTGTGAACATGAATTTCATCGCTTTCTCACATTATTTGGGTGATGCGGCTGGACAGATTTTTGTATTCTTTATCTTGACTGTGGCCGCGGCTGAATCTGCAATTGGCCTGGCAATTCTGGTGGTAATGTTCCGTAATTTGGATACCATCAACGTAGAAGATTTAGATGCACTTAAGGGGTAAGTAATTTCTGTTAATTTGCATGTTCTAAGATAAGTGCAAATCATGAAATTTACTGGCGATTTAAAAAAGCAATAAGCTCACAAAGGGTCATTATGGCGGGGCAACTTAACCCACATTTACTACTAGCAGTACCTCTAGCGCCTTTGGCGGGTTCTGCTATTGCAGGTTTGTTAGGCACTAAATTTTTTGGTAACTTGGTTGGTCGTAAGGTTTCTCACACGGTTACTATTTTAGGCGTATTGATAGCTTTCATTATCTCTTGTATAACGCTGTCATCGGTGATTGATGGCGCTACTTACAATGGAACTCTCTATCAATGGATGCAAGTAGCAGGACTTAAACTCGAAGTTGGTTTCCTAGTGGACAGTCTGACCGCCATGATGATGTGTGTTGTGACTTTTGTCTCACTGATGGTGCACATTTACACCATGGGATATATGAAGGACGACGAAGGTTATAACCGATTCTTTTCTTACATATCACTATTCACGTTTTCGATGCTGATGTTGGTAATGAGTAATAACTTCCTACAACTCTTTTTCGGTTGGGAAGCAGTGGGCTTGGTATCTTATCTTTTGATTGGCTTTTGGTATACAAAACCAACTGCTATATACGCAAATATGAAAGCTTTCTTAGTCAATCGTGTAGGTGACTTCGGCTTCATTTTAGGCATTGGATTGCTGTTGGCTTACGCTGGTTCTATGAACTACGCAGAAGTTTTCGCTAAAAAAGAAGAGTTAGCTAAATTCTTATTGCCGGGTACCAACTGGATGTTGATAACGGTTGCTTGTATTTGTTTGTTCATTGGTGCAATGGGCAAGTCGGCACAATTTCCTTTACATGTATGGTTGCCGGATTCAATGGAAGGGCCGACACCGATTTCTGCGTTGATTCATGCGGCGACAATGGTCACCGCAGGTATCTTCATGGTAGCGCGCATGTCGCCTCTGTTTGAACTGTCAGACACTGCATTGTCTTTCATCTTGGTGATCGGCTCGATTACTGCTCTGTTCATGGGATTCTTGGGCATCATTCAAAATGATATAAAACGTGTAGTTGCTTACTCAACCTTATCACAATTGGGTTATATGACAGTGGCATTAGGTGCTTCTGCATACTCAGTTGCTGTATTCCATTTAATGACACATGCGTTTTTTAAAGCTTTGTTATTCCTTGCTGCAGGTTCTGTGATTATTGGTATGCACCATGATCAAGATATTCGGAACATGGGCGGTTTGCGTAAATACATGCCGATTACATGGATTACATCTTTGTTAGGTTCTTTAGCTTTAATTGGTACTCCATTCTTTTCAGGTTTTTATTCAAAAGATAGCATTATCGAAGCGGTGCAAGCGAGCCATATCGTTGGTTCTGGTTTCGCACAATTTGCTGTTCTGGCTGGCGTATTTGTTACTGCATTTTATTCCTTCCGTATGTATTTCTTGGTATTCCACGGGAAAGAGAATTTTGGACATGCGCATGGTCATCAGGATGCGCACGATGACCATCACGTCGATGCACATGATGTTCACGACGCACATCATCACGGCTTGGCTCCCGGGCAAAAGCCACACGAGTCACCTATGGTAGTTTGGCTGCCATTAGTGTTGCTTGCAATTCCTTCGGTGGTCATTGGTTTCTTTGCGATAGAACCGATGTTGTTTGGCAAATTTTTTGAACATGTGATTACTGTCAACGAGGCTCATCATGCGATGGAAGAGCTTACCCAAGAATTTCATGGCCCTTTGGCAATGGCAATTCATGCGGTGACTTCATTGCCATTTTGGTTGGCTTTAGGAGGGGTTGTTACATCCTATGTTTTTTATATGATCAAACCTGAAATTCCAACGGCAATCAAGAAGCATGCGCACGCTATCTATACTTTGCTCGACAATAAATACTACATGGACAGATTCAATGAAATCGTTTTTGCTGGCGGCGCACGTATGCTTGGAAATGGCCTGTGGAACGTTGGTGATAAAGGTCTGATTGATGGTCTGATCGTAAATGGTAGTGCCAAATTTGTTGGCTGGTTATCTAGAGGAGTCCGCTTGTTCCAAACTGGCTATTTGTACCACTATGCGTTTGTAATGATACTTGGGGTGTTAGGTTTCTTGACATACTTCATGTTTCCATTCATGTTTCCTCTCGCTAAATAAGCAATTCATATAAAAAGAACTCATGATGCAGTCAACTTCTTACTTATTAAGCTTGGCAATCTGGTGTCCAATCGCTTTTGGATTATTTGTCCTCGCCTTTGGTCGTGATACAAATCCTGGCTTGACCCGTGGTATTTCGCTGGTAGGTTCACTAGCCAGTTTGTTGGTTACATTTCCTTTAATTCAACGCTTCGATAACACTGCGCATGGAATGCAATTTATTGAAAAAAGTGCGTGGATAGAGCGGTTTAACGTATTTTATGCCTTGGGTATCGATGGTATTTCACTCTGGTTAGTACCCTTGACAGCGTTTGTTACGGTGATTGTTGTGATAGCCGCGTGGGAAGTAGTAGAAAAGCAAGTTGCCCAATATATGGGCGCATTTTTGATACTCTCTGGCTTAATGATAGGTGTGTTTTGCGCTACTGATGGTTTGTTGTTCTATGTGTTTTTTGAAGCGACTTTGATACCAATGTTTATTATTGTTGGTGTTTGGGGCGGGCCGAATCGTGTATATGCGGCCTTCAAGTTTTTTCTGTACACATTAATGGGATCTTTATTAACCTTGGTTGCGATTATCTATCTGTACTTCAAAGCAGGTAATACATTCGATATCATGGCTTGGCATCAATTGCCTTTGCCATTGTCAACTCAAATCATGATTTTTCTGGCTTTTTTGATGGCATTTGCGGTCAAAGTGCCAATGTGGCCGGTACACACCTGGTTGCCGGACGCTCACGTAGAAGCACCTACCGGTGGTTCTGTTGTGTTGGCTGCGATTATGTTGAAGCTTGGCGCTTATGGATTCCTGCGTTTTTCCTTACCTATTGCGCCAGATGCTAGTCATTACTTGTCTAGCTTTATGATTACCTTGTCTTTGATTGCTGTGATCTACATTGGTCTGGTGGCATTAGTGCAAGCAGACATGAAAAAATTGGTAGCTTATTCATCGATTGCTCACATGGGTTTCGTCACTCTTGGTTTCTTCATGTTTAATAACATGTCAGTACAAGGTGGCATTGTTCAAATGATTTCTCACGGATTTATTTCTGCAGCGATGTTCTTGTGTATCGGTGTCTTGTATGACCGAGTGCATTCACGTCAAATTGTTGATTACGGCGGTGTGGTTAATACTATGCCAAAGTTTGCTGCACTATTTGTTTTGTTTTCGATGGCAAACTGCGGCTTGCCAGCAACCTCAGGTTTTGTTGGCGAATTTATGGTGATTCTGGGAGCTGTTCAATTTAATTTCTGGATTGGAATGTTAGCAGCGACAGCATTGATTTTTGGCGCAGCCTATTCGCTTTGGATGGTGAAACGAGTTGTATTTGGAGCGATTGTCCATGAACACGTGGCCAAATTAGCTGACATCAATAAACGTGAATTTTTTATGCTCGGTATTTTAGCGATTGCTGTGATCTGGATGGGTTTGTACCCAGCACCATTTACAGATGCAATGCAGGTTTCTGTGGCTGATTTATTAAAGCATGTCGCAACATCAAAAATAGCGCCTTGATTGAGCATTCAATATAAATTAAAAGACTGAAAACAGGCTGACGTTTTTGCAGCCTGCTTAGATCCAGATCAATGCTAGTACCTAGTACAAACGAAACTATATGAACCTGATACCACTTTATCCTGAAATTTTCTTGCTCTCAGCAATCTGCGTTATTTTGCTGATTGACATGTTTCTTGCAGACGATAAGCGCAATGTGACATATGTGTTGAGCATATTAAGTTTGGTCATATGCGGCGTTTTGACTTTGATCAACCCTAGTGGTGACGGCTCAATTTATTTTAGTAATAAGATGTTCGTATCGGATCCGATGTCGAATCTTCTTAAAATATTTTCATACATCGCAGTTGGTTTGACCCTGATTTACGGACGTCAATATGCTTCTGATCGTGGCATGACAAACGGAAAATTGGGCGGTGAGTTTTATGTACTGGCCTTGTTCTCTTTATTGGGACAAATGGTTATGATCTCTGGGAATAATTTTCTGGTGATTTACCTCGGTCTAGAACTCATGTCTTTGTCTTTGTATGCCCTAGTTGCTTTGCGTCGCGATCATACAATTTCTACTGAAGCCGCGATGAAATACTTCATTCTGGGCGCATTAGCTTCTGGCTTCCTTCTGTATGGTATTTCTATGTTGTATGGGGCTACGGGTTCTTTAGATTTGGCCGAAGTTGCCAAAGCTGCCGCTTCACCAGCGGCAAACAAATTGATTTTGGTATTTGGTATTGTCTTTCTGGTTGCTGGTTTGGCCTTCAAATTGGGTGCGGTTCCTTTCCATATGTGGGTGCCCGATGTATATCAAGGCTCCCCAACGGTTGTAACTTTATTGCTGGGCGGTGCACCTAAGTTGGCTGCCTTTGCAATATGTTTCCGTTTGTTGGTTGAAGGCCTGTTCCCAATGGCGGTGGATTGGCAGCAAATGTTGATCGTATTGGCAGTGATGTCGATGGCGATCGGTAATATCACTGCGATTGCACAGACTAATCTGAAA
>JANXTO010000305.1 GCA_025352365.1 Undibacterium sp.
ACTTCTAGCATTGACCGCAATGTCATGACTCGCTTCGACTGTGAGCGACGCTTCAACTTCCAGATGTACGTCAGCAACAATCATATCGCCCATTTTTCGCGCACGTAAGTCATGTACACCACTGACTCCAGATGTTTCCAATAACGTGACTCGGATTGCATCAAGTTCGATAGTATCAATCGCACGATCCATCAAATCGTTTAGCGCATCCCATGCAAAACCCCAGCCCATTTTCACAATCATGAGCCCAACAATCAGCGCGGCAATGGGGTCTAGTATTGGATAACCCACCAAATTTCCGACTATACCAATGCCAACAACAAATGATGATGCCGCATCTGATCTTGCATGCCATGCATTTGCAATGAGCATACTGGATTTTATTCGCTTGGCGATTACTAGCATATAGCGAAAAAGAAGCTCTTTAGTACAAAGCGCTATTACCGCTACCCATAAGGCGATACTCTTCACTTGCGCAATAGTACCTGGAGCGTTGAGCTTCAATACCGCAGTCCAGACCATGCCTAGGCCGACTGTAATTAGTATCAAACCCAATACGAAGGACGCCGCGTTTTCAAATCGTTGGTGTCCATAGGGATGATCCTCATCTGCGTCTTTCTTGCTATGGTGGTTGGCAAATAGCACAACAAAATCTGCAATCAAATCAGATAGAGAATGTATGCCGTCAGCAATCAAGCCCTGAGATTTAGCCACGATACCAATACTGATTTGGATAAGACTCAAGCAGATATTGACACCCACACTGACCCATGTACTTCGCGATGCGGCGGCAGCTCTTTCGGTATTGGAATGCTGAGCACTCTCGTTATTGTCTTGAAATTCAGATGGATTCATAGCGACGCGACGTTTAAATGATGCACAATGTAAGAGGAGTGGAAGAGTCCAAATTAACGGACGCCATGGAACGCGATTTTAAGCTACTTTTTTCTGCTGCATAAGCCATTGTTTTTCAAAGTTGACTGGCGATTTATTTCCAATTTTAGAATGCCGCCTGACCCGGTTGTAAAACACCTCAATATACTCAAATATATCCAACCTAGCCTCTTCTCGTGTTTTGTAATGCTGAAGATGCACTTGTTTTTTTTAGGCTGGCAAACCAACTTTCCATCGGCGAATTATCCCAGCAATTTCCTTTTCGACTCATCGACTGCTGCATGCCAAATTGCGTTAATAGTCGTCGATACTCTGCGCTAGCATATTGACTCCCTTGGTCAGAATGCGCAATTAATCCCGGTGCTGGTTTATGTGTTTGTACCGCCATAAACAAGGCTTTACCAACGAGTTCTGCTTTCATCCTATCACTCATCGCCCACCCTACAATTTTGCAGGTAAATAAATCTTTGACGGCGGCCAGATAGAGCCAACCTTCGTCAATAGCAATGTAAGTAATATCCATCACCCACGCTTGATTTGGAGCAGTACCCTGGGTAAATTGTCGATCCAATATGTTCGCAACAATCGGTAAGCAGTGATTGCTGTTGGTGGTCGCTTTGTATTTCCTGACGTGTTTGCACCGTAATCCGAGACGCTGACGCAGTCGTTTGACGGTGGACAGGCTCAAATGGAAGCCAATATCCTGCAATTCACTGCGTAAGCGCTTAGACCCATAGGTTTGTCGCCCGATTTCATGCGCGGCACGGGCGCTTACTTCCAAGGCTAAGGTATCGGCGCTATGAGTTAATCGTCGTTTGCACCCACTGTAAAACCTGGCTTTAGAGGCGTTTAGCACTCGCCATAACAGAGTCACGCTGTGATTTAATCGCTGTTGATTAATAAAAGCATACTTCACCGCGATTCCTTTGCGAAGAATGCCGTCGCTTTTTTTAATATTTCTCGCTCTTCTCGCAATATAGCGACTTCCTTCTTTAATCGCGACACTTCGGCTTCCCGTTCGCTGACGGGTAAAATGCGCTTGGCATTTACCGTAGCCAGATTGCCTTCCTTGGTTAAAATAACCCACCGACTTAATGTCTTTAATGACATATCCAATCGACGTGCTACATCACTTATCGACAGCCCTTGATCTGTCACTAATTTAACGGCTTCTGACCGAAATTCAGCCGTAAATACTTGTTTCGTTGATGATGATTTCATTACATGCTCCATGATTAAAAAATACTAAATCATGGCGTCCGTTTTGGCGAGTACCTTCCAATGTTTCCATTGCAGGACGGCGAAAAAATTACAGTGATCTTGCCACTATCTGGTGACAATCGCAGCTTCCCTGAAGATCACTATATTTTTATGGCGACCAGTCTTGGTACCGTAAAAAAGACACCGCTGAACGATTTTAGTAATCCG
>JANXTO010000020.1 GCA_025352365.1 Undibacterium sp.
ATCCTATGCTCGATGTGATTGTTCGACGATGTCTTTTACTTTGCTGCTGGCTATTCTGCGTTCAACAGGTACAGGCAGCGGACGGCGACAAACTCTTCACAATTAGCGGTTTTGGTACGGTCGGTGCTGTGTACAGCGATACTGGTCAAGTCGATATCGTACGAGATTTGTTGCAAGCCAGAGGCGTAGGCTACTCTAGCCGGCTCGATTTTGGCGTTGACTCTCTGCTGGGGCTGCAACTCTCCACCTCCGTCCTTGATAATCTGGATGCTTCAGTCCAAGTCGTCAGCCGCCGCTCACAAACTGGCTTCGACCCTGACGTTACCTGGGCGTTTCTTAAATATAGCCCGAACGATAATTTACAATTGCGTGCAGGTCGCCTGGGTTTTGATGTCTACCTCTTGGCCGACTCACGCAATGTCGCTTACTCTTACTTATGGGTACGCCCACCCATCGATTATTTTGGTAACTTGATTGTGTCGTACATTGATGGTGCGGATATGGTCATCAAATATCCGGTCGGCCCAGGGATCGCCCGCTTCAAAGCCTTTGCTGGTAAAGCCAGAGAAAAAACCTACACTGGCGTACCGGATCAATATTTCTCATTAAAAGGTTCGGATGTTGTAGGGGGACATGTCGAATATCAAACTGAAAGTTGGATGTATCGGGTTGGTTATAGCCAGATACGTTTCAAAAATGAGTTTCCTGGTTTTCAGGGATTGATTGATGGCTTACGCTCACCTGCAATTAACGCGATCAGCCCTTTAGCCGCGACCGTCGCTGGCAATATTGGATTCCAGGATAAAGCCATCAACTACCTCTCCGCAGGTATCGCCTATGACGAAGGCCCCTTACAAGCACAACTGATGTTAAGCCAGACTAGGTCGGCAATACTGCCTTACCCAGGATTCAAGGCAGGATATTTCACAGTAGGCTACAGAATAAAAAAATGGACGCCCTACTTTAGCTACTCCGCCGCCACGCCAGAACATCGCCAAAGCAGTGGCAACACTGGTCTACCATTTGGCGTTAACCCCAATATCGACATCCTGATTCTTGGCGCAAATGCGCTAGCGAATACCGTCGTCAATAAGCAAAGTACGGTATCGCTTGGCGCACGCTACGACTTGGGGGACAAAATTGATTTAAAAATACAAGTAGATCATATTGACAGTACCAGTCCCCAAATAACCCGCAACGCTCAACCGGGTTGGGATGGTAAAGCTAATTTGCTGAGCGTCTCAGTCAATTTTGTATTTTAGGGATAGAACATGAAAACCCTAATACATCGCGCACTCTTCACTAGCCTGGCTGTCGCCTTATTTATGACGGTTGGCGGCAATCAAGCTTTTTGTGCTGATTTTGTGGTGATTGCCAACCCCGATAGCGGGATAGAAAAGATGAGCAAAGACGATGTCGTCAATATTTATATGGGCAGATATCGCAAACTGCCATCAGGCATTAAAGCCATGCCGATTGATCTCAACACGCCTATCTCAGAAAAGACTAAATTTTATGCCAGCATGGTCAATAAGGAATTACCAGAGATCAATTCCTACTGGGCTCGTCTGACTTTTTCCGGACAAGGTTCGCCACCGCGCCAGGCGGATAGCGTAGAACAAGTACTGGAAATTGTTAGTAGTAATAAAGGTGCGATCGCGTATATTGATAGAAAAAAATTAGATAAACGGGTCAAAGTGATTTTTGACTCTACGCCTTAAATTAATCAGCGCGCTTAGCTTACTCAGACCCAAGCAAACGGTTAATAAGTTACACCGAAGCTATATCGAAGCTATATCGAAGTTATATCGAACTTACACCAGTAAGCGCCAGTAAATATCAACAAACGAATACAAGCAAAACTAACTATTTAAAATACCGACTATGCTCAAACTACTGCGTACCAGCATCATTTATCGCAGCACATTTATTGTGCTGGGGATTGCGCTCTTAGTCGGTAGTTTTTTTGCGGTGTTCACTTATTACTGGACTTCGCATTTAGAGCAAGAGCAGGCAAAAAGCAGAATGGGCAACTTGCTCAGCACAGTAGAAAGTACCACCAGTATTGCCTGCTACTTGTTAGATATCAATCTCGCAGCAGAGGTTAGCAGGGGATTACTTAAGAATGAAGATGTCTACAGCATACGGATTTTCACCCCTGCGACGGTATTAGCACAAGCAAGTAAATCGGCTAAAGCAAAACTAGCTACGCTGCCATCATCCGATATTCGGATTACCCGAGATGTGTTTTCCCCGTTCAATACTGCAGAAAAAGTATGTCAGATCGAGCTGGTACCGGACATGGCCTTCATTCAGAAGCAAGTCAATAGCAAGGCGAATTTCACCACCTATTTGCTAATACTACAAACCATTTTGATGGCACTGGCCTTGGTCTATGTCGTGATTAAGATCATCGCTAGACCGATCAAAACCATCTCCGATCGCTTGCATGATTTATCCCCGGAAGCAGGAGCAAGATTAGCGCTACCTCTCGGTAATGAGCAAGATGAGATCGGCCAGCTCGTGCGCGACGTCAATACCATCGTCGGCAAACTGGTCAATATTCTGGAAGATGAACGACATCTGCGTATCAAGCACGAGATTGGCGAGAAAAAATTCCGTACTATTTTTGATAATGCCGAGACTGGGATTTTTTTACTCAAAACATCGGGCGAAGTCACCTCCTACAACACAGCCTTTTTACGCTTGCTGGCACTATCGCCTGACACCACCTCAGACAATATCAGCACTGGCTTGATGTCTGCGCTAGAGGGGCAAGAGTTACGGCTGCACATGATGATCGACACCGCAACCAATCAAGATCAGATTTTATCGGAAGACTTTTCGATTGAAATCGGCACGCCACCTGTCCGTAAATGGCTACACATTGTGCTTAGCCCGATTGAAGATGGCGTGCTACAAGGCCTGCTTAATGATATTACCGACCATAAAATCGGAGAGGAAGCAGCAAACCAGCTGGCCGTCACCGATCACCTGACAGGCGCATTTAATCGTCTGGGTTTTGATAACGAGATCGCCAGCTTAAAACGGTCAATACAAAAAACTGGTAGTGGATTTTTCTTATTGCTGATCGATCTGGATGGTTTTAAATCCGTGAATGACACTCACGGTCATGACGCTGGTGACAAAATACTCTGCCACTTTACACAAATATTATTCAAGATAGTCAGACGATCCGACTTTGTTGCCAGACTCGGCGGGGATGAATTTGTTGTGCTGCTAAAAGATTTACAACACACCGACAAAGCAAAAGAAATCGCCTGGAAAATAATTACACTCACCTCGGCTCCGATTGATTTAGACGATGGTACCCAAACAGAAATTGGTGCCAGCATCGGGATCACTTACGTAGGCGATGCTGATTTTGATAAAAATGAAGTAATGAGGCGAGCAGATGACGCCATGTATGCGGTCAAAAAATCGGGCAAAAACAACTATCGTCTGTACGATCCAAACGATAAATCCTGATTACCGGCACAACAGTACGATTATTCGATATGTAGATTGAAATCAAATTTTCTGTTGGAACAGTACATGCCATTTGAGTTGTTAAGAAGTGAGAGCGGCCTATCGTAAAATCCGGATTAAAAAATCTGCTCTCAAGTTTTAAAAATAAATGTCCAATAAAAATGCGCCTTCCAAGCCAAAAAGTGCTTGGAAGGCGCTTTTTTATTGGACAACCGGTTTATATCTTCAATGAAATTAAACTTCGCTCTCTCGCTGGGCGAATCAAAAAAATTGGTATTTCTGGATAAGGTACGCCATGCGCACCGTTTAGCAATTCGGTTCTGTCGCATTAACGGAGCGCTTGCCTGTATCAGGTAGACTGTGGCGCCAAAAACTGCGCACTACCCTGCCATGATGAGCTTTAAAGGAATGGAAGGTACTCACCAAAACGGACGCCATGATTTAGTATTTTTTAATCATGGAGCATGTAATGAAATCATCATCAACGAAACAAGTATTTACGGCTGAATTTCGGTCAGAAGCAGTTAAATTAAATTACCTCCGGCAAAGCCGGAGGTTTATTGCTGGGGCGCCTCAAAGGCGCTGGGTAACCCGCGATCCGCCTAAAGGCGGCTACAGTCCCAATTTCATCTGATCGTAACGATCATCTTCTTGCTCCTGATTTCGTA
>JANXTO010000022.1 GCA_025352365.1 Undibacterium sp.
GTTTTAGGTATTTTGTCGATTATTTATTTATTGGGATGGTATTTAAAGATCGATGATAAAGATTCTGCAGGACGTCTTGTGATATATGGTTTTTTTCTTGGTCTCCTGCCAATGATGATTTTTGGAGTTATTGCTCTGTTCTTAAAGCCTTAATCGCATGCAATTGAAATTCTAACGACGTTTAAACTAAAAACTATGACAAACGTATCAATACAACCCACACCAGCCACACCAGCAAAAAGCTACAACCCCAACCACTTGCTCGATGCTGTCATCAAGCACGTCGGATTAAAAAACGATGCGGCGCTATCACGGATACTGGAAGTCGCACCGCCGGTGATCAGCAAAGTCCGTCATGGTCACTTGCCTGTCGGTGCAACTTTGCTGTTGCGCATGCATGAGATCAGCGACTTGAGTATTCGGGAATTACGCTCGCTGATGGGTGACCGCCGGATGAAATTCAGAGGTTGATACAATCGCGCTGAGTGCGCTTTCCGGTATATATCATTAAATACTCCGTATTAGTATATTTATAGTGTCCATATAATCTCTGGACATTAAGGCATATTCCTTTAAATATAATGGGAGTATGTGGTTTTACGTCTTAAATTATTACATCATTCATTAATAGTCACGACGCAGTCTGATTTTATTTTTGCCCGATCAACTAGCAAATCACTTGATCGCGTAGAGCCAAACTGAGTGCTTAGTACGGCAAGGATTTTTGGTACTTTTCTGGCGACACTTCATAGCTGATGTACTATGATGCCGATTGGGTGGCGTAAAAAGAGTTTGGATTTTAATGGCCGGCTTGCGGTGACTGTTAATCCTCATCTACTCCTACGATCTGCTAACACCCATTGACACTGACTTGCCAAATAATTGCCAAATAACTTGTGAAACTCTCTCATCCCTCTCGCCTGATTGCAGCGTTTTTAACGCTGTTTAGCATGCTGTTTATGCAGCTTGCTGTGGCGTCTTATACTTGCCCTGACAGGACGATGGGTAATGTTATGAACGGTATGAGCGGCACGAGCAAAAACCTCAGCGCTATGACTATGGTGGGCTGCGAAGGTATGGACAGCGAGCAACCCGCACTGTGCCACGCCCATGCTGAAGATGCGTTTGGAAAACAATCGCTGGATAAACCAACAGCGCCGGATGTACCTGCCTTTGTACAGGCTGGATTAGTGCTGACGCTAGTCATCATTGAAATATCAGAACTCCCGCAAGAACCTCAGCGTCAAAGCTTATTGCTGGCACACTCTACCGCGCCGCCCATCGCTATCCGCAATTGCTGTTTCCGCATTTAAATCTCCAGATCGCTTAGCTTGTTGCTGTACGTCTTTTTGACGACAGTGCCGTTGACCGTTCTCTGGAGATTCCATGTCTTTCCCAATCTGCGCACCTTTACTTGCGCGCCTTAATGCTGACCATCATTCTAAGCTAGTCAATACCCTATTCCGTGCCGGAAAAATCGGCAAAATAATCACCGTGTTCGTGATTACGCTGTCGTCACTCAACGTCAAGGCTGCGGATATATCACTAACTATGCCAATGACGTCGCAGACTGTGCCGCTCACCGTGCTGCTGACTTTGAGCCAAGCGCAGCAACTTGCGGTCGCCCGGTCACATCAACTGATTGCACAGGATTTAGCTACTACTGCCTCGCGTGAAATGGCGGTCGCTGCCGGACAATTGCCTGATCCGGTATTAAAAGCCGGCATCGATAATCTGCCTATTAACGGCCCTGACCGTGGCAGCCTGACCAGCGATTTTATGACGATGCGTCGTATCGGTGTGATGCAAGAACTGACCCGAAGCGATAAGCGCCAGTTACGCGCCCAGCGCTATGACCGGGCAGCCGATAAGTCGCTGGCAGAAAAATCCAACCTCATTACCGCTATTCAACGCGATACCGCGATTGCCTGGTTAGACCAATACTATGCAGAACGCATGGCTATCGTGGTCGCAGAACAAACAGATCAAGCCAAGCTTGAAATCGACGCGGCGGAGGGAAATTATCGCGCTGGTCGCGGTAGCCAGGCAGATATCTTTAGCGCCCGTAGTGCGCTAAGTATGGCGAATGACCGCAGCAGTGACATCCAGCGCAAACTGCGCAACGCGAAGACGATGTTATATCGTTGGACCGGTGTTACTTCTGAACTGACTTTAGCTGAACAACCACAACTTGAAACCATACGTCTGGATCAATCAACGCTAGACACTTCGCTTGCCCATCATCCGCAGATCGCCATATTGAATAGGCAAACAGAGCTGGCCGAAGCCGATGCCAAACTGGCCGAGGCGAATAAAAAATCGGACTGGTCTGTCGAGGTCGCTTTTCAGCAACGTGGTTCTGCCTATTCAAACATGGTGTCGGTCGGCGTATCACTGCCGTTTCAGTGGGATCAAAAGAACCGCCAGGATCGCGAGCTCTCTTCCAAACTAGCAATGGTAGAACAAGCCAAAGCCGAGCGTGACGAAATGCTGCGTGCCCACGTCGCCGAGACCAAGGCAATGATAGACGAATGGCAAACCGAACTTGAGCGTATCGCCCGCTATGAGCGCGAATTAATCCCGTTGGCAGCAGAGCGCACGCAAGCCACGATGGCGGCATACCGGGGCGGCAAATCTGGCCTGACTGAAGTATTGTCTGCACGCCGCAATGAGCTTGATATGCGCCTGCAAGCGCTGCAACTTCAGTCCGATACCGCCCGTTTATGGGCACAACTGAATTTTCTATTTCCGACCGAAGTGTCAGGCATCCATTCGGCTCAGTCCATGAATAAGGATATCCAATGAAAAATAAAAATATCATCCACCTCACCGCAGGACTCGTTGCTATCGGAATGTTGGCAGGATTTGGTCTCTATCGTCTAGGCCTCAGTCAAGGCATGACAGCCACCGCAACACCCCCGACAAATACAGCGATGGCAGCAGCCCCAGCTAAGGATAAGAAGGTACTGTATTGGCACGATCCTATGGTCCCCACCCAAAAGTTTGATCAACCGGGCAAGTCACCGTTTATGGACATGCAACTGGTACCGGTCTATGCCGATGGCGATAGTAATGGCGGAAACGACGGCAATGGTGATAACGAAAACTCAGTCAGTATTAGTCCCCGGGTGCAGCAGAATTTGGGGATACGTACCACACAAGTGCTCAAAGGCAATCTGAGCCTGGCAGTAGCCGCGGTCGGTAGCGTTGCCTACAACGAACGTGAACTGACGTTAGTGCAGGCGCGCAACAATGGCTTTATCGAAAAATTGTATGTCCGCGCGGCCTTGGATATGGTTAAAAAAGGGCAAGCTCTAGCCGAATTATATGTGCCGGACTGGGTTGCAGCGCAGGAAGAATTTCTGACTGTAAAACGGATGCAGACGAGTGGCATAGAGGGATTACTAGAGGCCGCTAAACAGCGTATGCGTCTGGTCGGCATGAGCGATGAACAAATCCATTTGGTAGAAACCAGTAGCAAGGTGCATCCACGCATCACGATCACAGCGCCGGTCGGCGGCGTCATTACAGAATTGTCCGCACGCGAAGGGATGACCGTCATGACAGGCGCACCGATGTTCCGCATCAACGGCTTGGCAACGATCTGGGTCAATGCCGATGTCCCGGAAAATAGTCTGACGCAGATACGTCCGGGTAACACGGTAGAGGCCAGCACCCCCTCCTTACCCGGCACGACCTTCAATGGGAAAATCAGTGCGATCTTGCCACAAGTCGATATGACGACCCGCACGCTAAAAGCCCGTATTGAACTGAACAATCCTTCCGGTCAATTGGTACCCGGTATGTTCGCTACCATTAAATTTAATTCCGACGCCCACAACAATATTTTGCTGGTACCGACAGAAGCCATCATCCAGACTGGCACCCGCTCGGTCGTGATGATCGCTCAGGACAACGGCAAGTTTATGCCAGTCGATGTTGAGACCGGCATGGAAGCCAATGGTCAGATCGAAATCCGCAAGGGACTAGAAGTCGGGCAAAAGCTGGTTGTTTCGGGTCAGTTCTTAGTCGATTCAGAAGCTAGCCTGAAAGCGACAACGACCCGTATGAGCGACGGCTCTGCCAACGACGCTATGACGAGGACTATGGCAACGCCTGCACTTCCATCAGGAGCCAAAAAATGATGGCGAACCTCATCCGCTGGTCCATCGCCAACCGCTTTCTGGTATTGCTAGCAAGCTTGATGATGACCGCATGGGGTATCTGGTCACTGTCACGCACACCCTTGGATGCGATTCCAGACTTGTCCGATGTGCAGGTCATCATCCGCACCAGCTACCCGGGTCAGGCACCGCAGATCGTTGAAAATCAGGTGACCTATCCCTTGACCACCACCATGCTCTCGGTGCCGGGAGCCAAGACGGTACGCGGTTATTCGTTTTTTGGCGACTCCTTCGTCTACGTATTGTTTGAAGACGGTACAGATATGTACTGGGCACGCTCACGTGTGCTGGAATACTTAAATCAGGTGCAGTCGCGTTTACCACCGCAAGCGAAAGCGTCGCTTGGCCCTGATGCTACCGGCGTAGGCTGGGTATATGAATACACGCTGGTAGATCGCAGCGGCACGATGGATTTATCGCAGTTACGCGCCTTCCAGGATTGGTTTCTGAAATACGAATTGAAATCCGTTCCTAACGTATCCGAGGTCGCTAGTATCGGTGGCATGGTGCGGCAATATCAGGTGCAACTCGATCCTGACAAAATGCGTGCGTATAACATCCCTCACGGCAAAATCGTAGAGGCGATACAGAAAGCGAACCAAGAAACCGGTGGCTCAGTATTAGAACTGGGTGAGGCCGAATACATGGTGCGCGCTTCGGGCTATCTCAAAAGCTTGGATGACTTTCGTAAGATTCCTCTGACCACAACTGACGCTGGTGTGTCGGTGCGGCTAGGCGATGTAGCGCGTGTCCAGATCGGACCAGAAATGCGGCGTGGCATTGCCGACCTGAATGGCGAAGGCGAAGTCGCAGGCGGCGTGATTGTGATGCGCTCCGGTAAAAACGCCTTAGAAACCATCAAGGCCGTCAAAGCAAAATTAGAACAATTAAAAGCCAGCCTGCCGCCTGGGGTTGAGATCGTTACCACCTATGACCGCTCGCATCTGATCAAGCGTGCAGTCGATAATTTGCAAGA
Source organism: Undibacterium sp. (assembly GCA_025352365.1). Classification (GTDB taxonomy): domain Bacteria; phylum Pseudomonadota; class Gammaproteobacteria; order Burkholderiales; family Burkholderiaceae_D; genus Undibacterium. The sequence continues at coordinate 5,161 of JANXTO010000022.1, forward strand.
GAAATTGATAGAAGAATTTATCGTCGTCGCGCTGGTCTGCGCGATTTTTCTATTCCATTTGCGCTCAGCGTTAGTGGCTATCGTCACATTGCCGATGGGTATTTTGATTGCCTATATCGTCATGTATTACCAGGGAGTGAACGCCAATATCATGTCACTGGGCGGAATCGCGATTGCTGTTGGCGCCATGGTGGATGCCGCAGTAGTGATGATAGAAAACGCACACAAACACATCGAGGCCTGGAACCATACCCATCCGGACAAACAATTATCCGGCGAAGAACACTGGCGGGTCATCGGCGATGCAGCGGCAGAAGTTGGCCCCGCACTTTTTTTCTCACTCTTAATTATTGTGTTGTCGTTTATTCCGGTATTTACGCTAGAGGCGCAAGAGGGACGTTTATTTGTACCGCTCGCTTTTACCAAAACTTATGCCATGGCGGCTGCTGCCGTGCTGGCGGTGACACTGATTCCGGTATTAATGGGTTATCTGATCCGCGGCAACATTCCGGATGAACAAAAGAATCCGCTGAATCGTTTCTTCATTGCGCTCTACCGTCCCTTGCTGGATGTGGTACTGCATTCACCCAAAGCGACGCTGATCATTGCCGCCTTAGTCGTCGTTGCCACTCTTTGGCCAATATCACATTTGGGCGGTGAGTTTATGCCGCCGCTGGATGAAGGTGATCTGTTGTATATGCCCTCTGCGCTGCCTGGCATTGGCGCCGGTAAGGTATCCGAATTACTGCAACAAACCGACCGTCTGATCAAGACCGTGCCGGAAGTGCAAACCGTCTTTGGTAAAGCAGGGCGTGCCGAATCGGCAACCGATCCCGCGCCGTTGGAGATGTTTGAGACCACCATACAGTTCAAACCACGCGATCAATGGCGTGCCGGGATGACCACCGACAAGTTGATAGAGGAACTGGACCGCATCGTCAAAGTACCCGGCTTATCCAACATCTGGGTACCACCGATCAGAAACCGTGTCGATATGCTGGCTACCGGCATCAAGAGTCCGGTCGGTATTAAAGTTGCCGGTGCCAGCTTAAAAGAAATCGACAGGATTACCGCCGACATTGAACGCGTCGTCAAAAATGTAGCAGGCGTATCTTCTGCCTTAGCAGAACGTTTAAACGGCGGCCGCTACATTGACATCGATATCAACCGGGATGTAGCAGCTCGTTATGGATTAAATATCGCGGATGTGCAAAGCATCGTTTCAGCGGCTATCGGTGGCGACAATATTGGGGAAACCGTCGAGGGCTTACAGCGCTTTCCGATTAACGTCCGCTACCCCCGCGAGCTACGTGACTCGGTAGAAAAATTACGTCAACTACCGGTATTGACCGAACGTGGTGCGCAGATCCAATTAGGCGATATAGCTCAGATCCGCATCAACGATGGACCACCGATGTTGAAGAGTGAAAATGCACGACTGTCGGGCTGGGTTTATATCGATATCCACGACCGAGATTTAAATTCGACGGTGCATGAGATGCAGCAAGCAGTCGCCAAACAAGTGAAACTATCCGCTGGTTATTCAGTCACCTGGTCAGGTCAGTTTGAATATCTGGAACGCGCCACCGCCAAGATAAAAGTGGTAGTACCAGCGACCTTACTGATTATTTTTGTGCTGTTGTATATGACGTTTAATCGTATCGATGAGGCCGCACTGATCATGGCGACCTTGCCGTTTGCACTGGCTGGCGGGATTTGGCTGCTTTGGTTACTTGATCATCACTTATCCGTTGCCAGCGGGGTAGGATTTATCGCTTTGGCAGGCGTCTCGGCAGAATTTGGCGTGATCATGTTGCTCTATCTTAAACAAGCGTGGGATGCTCGCGTCTATATCGGAAAAGAAACCGAGCAAGATTTATTAGATGCGATTCGTGAAGGCGCGGTGTTGCGGGTAAGACCAAAAGCCATGACAGTAGCGGTGATTATTGCCGGGCTAGTGCCTATCATGTTGGGGCAAGGCACAGGCTCAGAGGTCATGCAACGCATCGCCGCACCGATGGTAGGCGGCATGATCACCGCGCCTTTATTGTCGATGTTTGTGGTGCCTGCGGTGTATTTTTTATTACGTCGAAAACAAATCAGAACGACGGTAGAAACATCAGCAGGCACGCCAGAGCGACGAGGCTAAAGAGCCACCTAATTATAAGTTTGTAACACTTAGGTTTAGAAATCGTAGTTTAGCTATGTATGTGAATGTTAATATGATTTTCTAAGGTAACTCTCACGGGACAAGTTCTTATGACTTTATTAGCGAATATTCGAGTGCGCGATATGAGTGTAAAAACTCGTTTAACCTTGGCAGTCGCCTTATTTTTTACTCTGGCATTTGCCCTGCTCACAGTATTATCTATATCCGTATTTGAAAGAACCTTAGAAAAAGTCATCGACGTTCGTCAGTCAAGTCTCATACAAAATACCGCAGATGAGATAGATCAAAAAGTTGAATTGAGAAGAAGCACCTTAATCCGTCTGGCGGTTGACCTTGGCTCAGTGCCGAGGAATAACGACAACTTACAAAGTTTTCTTGAGCAACAACATAGCCTCGACGGCTTGTTTGATAATTTTGCGATCTTCGATCTTAAAGGAGACTTGATCGCAAATATGGATAGGCCAGAAACCCGCGGAAAATTAAATATCTCGACCAGAGACTATTTTCAGAAATCGATTGCAGAGGGCAAAGTCGTCATTTCATCACCATTAAAAAGTGGTGTCTCAGGACGACCAATTGTCGTGATCTGTGTTCCTATTTTTGATCCTAGGGGACAAATGATCTTGACCTTATTGGGCACCATAGAATTGACTGAAGACAGTTTTTTGGCCAACTTTGCTACCGAGAAAATTGGTGCTACAGGATATTTTTATATCGTGACTACTAAAGGCTTTTTTGTAACTCATCCAGACCAGTCACGTATCTTAATGAACACCAGCGATATTCCCGGTAAAAGCTACTCGGTAGACATGGCATTGAATGGATTTGAAGGGACGACTATGTCCACTACACGGCAGGGACAAGATGCGATATTTTCTTTCAAACGCTTGAAATCCGTGGATTGGATTGTTGCCGCTGTCTACCCGTCTGAGGAAGCATTTAGCCCCATCGTAGAAGTCAAGCGCAGCGCTATTTTTGTCAGCATAACTTTATTAGTGATTCTATTGCCACTTGCCTGGTGGTTTATGTATCGGCAACTAGCGCCGTTACAGAAATTACGCAATAAAGTTATTAACGCAGACACTGATTTTGATATTAAGTTACGCCCAAAAAGCTATCCCAAGGATGAGATTGGAGAACTCGCTAAATCTTTTGACGATGCCATGGCCAGACGGTTGCTGGCTGAATCCGCCTTAGTCGCAAGTGAAAATAAATTACGATTAATCGCAGATAATATGTCCGCCTTTATCGGCTACATTGACTACAACGAGAAGTATACCTTCGTCAATAAACAAGTTGAAAAACTGTTTGGCGTCTCTGCTAAAAAAGCCATTGGCAAGACCATCAAAGAAGTGATGGAGCCTGCTTTTTACAATCAAAATAAACCGTTTATCAATCAAGTCCTCAACGGTGACTGGACACGGTATGAACGTCAGGCGCACAGAAATGGCAATGCTGAATGGGATCGTGTGACGTATGTCCCGGACGTTAACGCCGATGGAATGGTTGATGGATTTTTTGTACTGGTTGAGGACATTACAGAGTTTAAACGCATTCAAACAGAATTAACTGCGAGCGAAAAACGTACCAGAACTATTACGGACAATGTACCGGCACTGATTGGCTATATTGATGCCAATGAACGCTATCAATTCTGCAATCGGTTCTACAACATGATTCCAGGTTTAAATGCTGAGATGATGATAGGCCAGACGGTCAAAGACGTTTTCGGCGAAACGCCGTATCTGGAATTGAAGGAAAATATTCGGCAAGCACTGACAGGAAAAGCAGTCTCTTTTGAGCGCTTTACCACAGAGCGTGGTCTCGCCAGATATCTGCAATATGAATATGTGCCCGACGTTAATCTTGATGGTTCTACGGTCGGTTTTTATACCATGGTCATTGATGTAACTGATCGTAAAGAGGCCGAATTAAAACAGCAGTCCAGCGAGGGATTATTGCGTGCGATTGCAGACAATATCCCGGCATTCGTCAGCTTTATCGATAAAGAAGACCGCTTTCAATTTGTTAATCGCCCCTACGAAGCCTGGTTTAATCTGCCACTTGCAGAGATACGCGGGCGCTCTGTGTTGTCACTACTGACTGAGCCAATTCAGCAACTACACACAGAGCATTTTCTGATTTCGCTTGCAGGTGAAAAAACAGAGTTTGAATTACAAATCAGTATCTCCGGGATTTTTAATCATTACAAAGCGACTTACGCACCGCAACGCGATGAGGCTGGAAACGTGATCGGCGTTAATTCATTAATTAATGATATTACCGATGCCAAAGCGATAGAAACACAACTTCTCGCGCTGGCAAGGTTCGACACCTTAACCGGTTTGCCCAACCGTAACCAACTCAACGAAAGATTAGCGGAAGCTACCGCCAGATCAACACGAAACAAGCGCTCCATCGCTGTCATGTTTCTTGATCTTGATCGATTTAAATCCATCAACGATACCCTTGGCCATCACGCAGGCGATCTGGTCCTCAAAGAATTTGCGTTCAGATTAAAGGGCTGCATCCGCCAGACCGACATGGTTGGGCGCTTGGGCGGTGATGAATTTGTGATTGTTCTTGAAGGTTTAAATAGCCAGGAAGAAAGTGAAATTGTAGGATCAAAAATCATCCAGGCAATGACGACTCCCTTCAATATTGATGGCAACTCCAGAATCATCACCACCAGCATCGGGATTGCGATTTCTAACACCAAAAATTCCAGTGGCGAAGACCTCTTGAACAAGGCTGACGAGGCCTTGTATCTGGCTAAAAAAGCGGGGCGGAATATTTTTAGAAGTCTTGAACTTTAACGGATGAAAAGGTAGACGTCACCACTCGTTAGCGATGCTTGGCTAGGTTTGCGAGTTAAAGCAAAACTATCACTCTATAAGCAAACAAACAGGCAACTGATAGCAATAAACAAGCAAAGCTAGTTTGTATCATCGTCTCACTGAATAATCTGGCAGCACGTCTGCCCAGCAGCATGCCAAGTATCGTACTCAGTACAAAAAATGTTGTGAACTGCAAAGGGATTACCGCGCCATGTAGTACAGCGCTACCTACCCCGGCGCTGCCGACTAAAGCAATCACAAATAAGGAAGTCGCAATCGCGCCATGCATACTGAGGTTGGTGTAGTGCCGCAACATCGGGACGATAACAAAGCCGCCACCAACGCCTAATAAACCCGTGACTAAACCTGCAATACCGCCGATTGAGGCAATGACTACGCTGGTAATCCAGGTCCATTCAAAACGTCCGGTGCTACTGTTGATACAAACCCGGGTTGGTGAATGCTGACCGGCAGCGGGATTCATTCTTCGGCTGAATAAGCGGCTGGCCACAAAAAATAAAATCGCAGCGAATAAACCCATCAACCAGACTTGTGGCAAGCGCTGTGCAGCTAGTACACCGACAGAGGTTAAGGGCATACCAATCAAGGCCATCAGTAATGCAGCACGGTAACGCACCAGATTTTTTCGAAATCCTTCTATTGCACCCACCGCAGCGCCAGCGGTGACGGCTAACAATGCCACGGGCATGGCTTGCTGCATTTGCCAGCCCATTGCCTCAACCAAAGCGGGTACCGCCAAAATGCCGCCACCTGCGCCAGTCATGCCCATGACTGCGCCGACGGTTACACCAATAAGCAAAGCAATAAGCTGGAGCATGTGAGTATAGTCAGGTGAGTAGAATCAAGTGAACAGCGTCATAGAGGTTGGATCAAATAGCCAGGTTGAAATAAACAAAGCCATTTTTATTGATCAGATTGTTTTGCTGTAGAAGCATAGAATTTTTCTAACCAAGTAAACACCTGCATGCCGACCAGCATCGCCAGCACAAACAAAGCGCCTTTGCCAAAGCCGCCACCCAGCAAAACCAGCGCCGGGCCCGGGCAAATTCCGGCGATTCCCCAACCCATACCAAACAGCAGACTACCGATAATCAGACGACGATCGATCTGCGTGCCAGTCGGCAAATGTATAGGCAAACCAAGCAGAGACTGTTGATGTTGATGCTGATATTGACGCTGACGTCGACGCGCAAACCAAAATGCACCGCTAGCTACCGCAATCGCACCCGCCATCACCAAGGCCAATGACGGGTCCCAAGCGCCGCCCAGATCTAAAAAACCAAGCACTTTGACCGGATCAGCCATGCCCGCCAAAATCAATCCCAGGCCAAAAATCAGTCCCGCCAATCCAGAGAAAAATAGCGGCATTATAGGACTCCTGATAAATTGGTTAGACCATGCCGGAGGATAAAAACGGTGACAAAACCGGCTACCATAAACGCGATGGTTGCCATTAAAGAACGCGGCGATAAACGCGACAAACCACAAACGCCGTGCCCGCTGGTACAGCCTGAACCATAACGTGTACCGATGCCGACCAGTAAACCGGCAATGATGATGGCCGGCCAACCAGTATCAATTTTTATGCTGGGCAAAGTGGCAAATACGCCATATACCAAAGGCGCGCCCAGCACACCCAGCACAAACGCCAGGCGCCACCACCAATCACCCCGCACCGGTCGCAACAATCCGGCAACGATACCGCTGATGCCGGCAACCCGACCATTCATCAAGATCAGCAGCGATGCGGCGAGTCCGATTAGAGCGCCGCCAAGTAAAGCAGAAATTGGAGTAAAAAGAGTCCAAGCGAGGTTCATATAAACAGCGTCATAAAAATAGCCTCAAAAAACAGCTTCATGAAATATACTCCCCGATATTTTATTCAAATAATGCCTATTGTCCATATAATACCTAGACAATTAAAATATACTAACCCCAAGTATATTCAGGACTTGGGACAATATAAGTCATACAAAAGCTGCAATAAATGCAGTACTTTGGGGTCGGCGATAGAGTAATGAATGCGCTTCCCGTCACGCCGCGTATCGACTAAACCTTCGGTTCGTAGCACGCCCAATTGCTGCGACAAGCTAGGTTGATGCAGGTCTAGCAGCTCTTCCAACTCACTAACGGACTTCTCGCCTTGGCTAAGCTGGCACAGCAGCAGTAAGCGATCTTCGTTACCCAAAGCACGTAAGGTGCTGCTGGCAGCTTGCGCAGCGACACGCATTTGTGCAATATCAAACGCATGTCCGGCTGGCTCTGTTGATTCTATTGTTTCTATTGTTTCTATTGTTTCTATTGATTCTATTGTTTGGGTAGTCATAGCAGCTCATTACAATTTACTTGATTACATTATATAATTTGATATTATGTAAGTCAAAAGAATATTTATCCCACTATCATTAGGAATGAGGAAATCATGTCCGTGCAATTACAAAGCTTCTTTGATGCCACCACTTGCACCGCGACTTATGTAGTCTTTGATAAGGTAACAGGCAAAACTGACGGTCATGCCGCCGTGATCGACAGCGTCCTCAATTATGACCCCAAATCCGGGCGCACCAGTACCGCAGGTGCAGATCAGATTGTGGAATTTATTCGTAGCCAGCAATTGCAACTTGATTAGATATTAGAAACCCACGCGCATGCCGATCACTTATCGGCTGCACATTATTTGCGCCAGCAGTTAGGCGGCAAAATTGCGATTGGCGCACATATCCGTCAGGTACAAACGGTATTTAAACAGCTATTCCATCTGGAACCAGACTTCGCGGTAGATGGTTCGCAATTTGATGTGCTGTTTGCGGAGGATGAAGAATTCAAGATCGGCAGTTTGACCGCCAAGGCCTTATATGTGCCTGGCCATACCCCAGCAGATATGGCATACCAGATCGGCGATATGGTCTTTGTCGGCGACACCTTGTTTATGCCTGATGTGGGTACGGCACGTTGCGATTTCCCGGGTGGCGATGCGTACTTACTGTATCGCTCCATCCAAAAACTATTATCGCTGCCGGAATCGACACGCCTCATGATGTGCCACGACTACCCACCGACCAACCGCGCAATCCGCTTAGAAACCAGTGTGGCAGAACAAAGGATCAATAACATTCACGTGCGTGACGGCATCAGTGAGGCCGCGTTTGTAGCGATGCGCAACAAGCGCGATGCGGGTTTAGAGATGCCAATATTAATTTTGCCGTCGGTGCAAATCAATATCCGCGCTGGTGCTCTTCCGCCAGCGGAAGAAAACGGCATTAGCTACTTAAAAATCCCGCTGAATGGCATATGACGTTTTCTACCTATAGTTTTCTACTACAGCCTAGCCAGATTTATTCACCAGTTTTATGTACTCTCGACGAGCTCTTTAGGATAGATCCTTACCAGCACTATCCGTGGGCCATTCATTTTTTTCACTACTGCATCAAATTGCGGGAAACCAATTTTTTGGCCTTCAATCGGTAAATCGCCCAAGGTATGCATGATTAGACCGCCGATGGATTCTACTTCTTCGCTATCGATGTCGATGCCGAGTGCAATGCCCAAGGTGAACAAAGGCAAACTGCCTTTGCCCATCATCGTACCGTCGTCCAAAGTGACCCAATCGTTTTCATTCAAACGGAATTCGTCACGAATTTGCCCAACCAAAGCGCCTAACAAATTATCCAAAGTCAAAAAGCCCAGCGGCTTATTGTCTTTGTAACCGACGATCGCAAAATGCGGTGCACCTTTACGAAAGCGCCGGAATAATTCTAGCGCAGGCATCGTCGGCGGGACAAATTCTACATAGCGCAAATGGCCGCTTAATTCATCTAGCGATTTACCGCTTTGCTGCGCCAGAAATAAGTCCTTCAAATGCAACATGCCAAGGACTGTTTTGCCATCTGCCTCCAGATACGGATAACGGCTGAAGCGATTGCGATACGCAGTTTCCATATTCTGCGCCAAGGTTTTATCCTTGTGCATCGCCACGACTTCGCTGAATGGACGCATCAGGTCAGAGACTTCCAGATCACCAAAATCCAGCATCTGCGCCATGATGCTCCACTCATCTGGCGTCAGTTTTTTACTGCCATGGCTGCCGCGCAAAATCAGCTTCAGTTCGTCCGGCGAGTAATGTATGTCGCCACCATGTGCGGCATCCAAGCCAATCCAGATTAAGACTTTATTGGCGCTGGCATTGAGCGCCCAGATAATCGGATACATCGTCCAATAAAATAAGTACAGCGCCGGTGCAGTCCACAACGAAACGGTCTCTGGCATACGGATCGCCATCGATTTTGGCGCCAGCTCACCGACCACAATATGCAAAAAAGAGATGCCGAAAAAGGCAAAAATGAAGGAAATGCCATGAATCAATTCTACCGAGACGACTCCAACGGCAACCAGCAGAGGCTCCAGCAAGCGGGCAAACGCAGGCTCACCTATCCAGCCCAGCCCCAAAGACGCCAGCGTAATACCAAGCTGGCAGGCCGATAAATAAGAATCCAGATGTTGATGCACGGTACCAAGTAAGCGTCCACGCACGCCGCCGGTTTTGGCAATACTGCGCACTCTGGTTTGACGCAATTTGACCAACCCAAATTCGGCGGCCACAAAAAAACCATTCAACACCACCAAAAACAAGGCGGCGATTACGAGCAAAAGATTATCCAACACAAACTTTCTGTCAACGAACCAACCGCTAATGTAGACTAGATTGAGGGAACTTACCTAGTAATTGAGGTGTCAATATGCGATTACTTAGCAAGTATCACTTGAAAATTGCTACGGCCGCCAATATATACTCGGATCAAGTATATTTAAATTGTCCATATAATCATTGGACAATAGGCATATTTTTCAATAAAAACAGGGGAGTATATTGAAAATACTAGAAAAAACCGGCTCGGACAGATTAAATCAGATAGCATAAAAATACTGGCAGCGGCGAACATAGACAGACGTCGCATTCCGTAGCTGCAAGCTTGGCGTACAGAAAAATTCGGGCTGTATCTTTAGGACTTTTACTGCTTTCGCACGCTCTCTACTCATCTCTGAGCTTACTTCCGCACATATTAACGGCACTTAGTTATAAGCAATCGTGCCAAGATGACATAGAATCCGACAAAGCTCATCCGCAAGAAAGAAATGGAGAAAACATTGTCTATCGACAGCATCCTTATTCGCATCTCTCAAATCAGACAGCAAGACCCACTCTATCGAGATATAGATTGTTTGCGTGATCTGGTCGCAGCGCTACGCCCTGCCCGCATCCACAATATTGGGCAAGCTACCGACAATATCCGTGCGCTGTGCTACCTGTTAAAGCAACATCCGGATTGGGCGCGCAGCCTGCGTGAATACATCGCGCAAGTAATCACGACCCGCAAATTGGTACATCTGTTTACCGACACTGGCATCACCCAAAACAAGGGATTTTGGGGTGCCGCCTGGCATCAATTAGCAGAGAAGTTTTTGCCGCCGCTGGTCAATGACGACTACCTTAAAGATTTGTTCGGTCAACTATTTAATAACGCTAACGACTATCGCTGGGTATCGGGCGTCAGTGATGAAGTCTGGCTAGAGTTATTCATGAGTCTGGGTTTTAGAGTCTCCAACCCGCGTCCGATCTATGCCGCAATGACGCAAGAAGTACTCAGCGCCGTACAAGTCTTGTCTTACCGTATCACTACGATTGGCCTAGAGGCAGAACTGGTCAGAAATTATCCTGATATAGAACGCTTTGAATCACCATTTTTACGCCAGAACGATGCCATCAACGATTACATTGTTGGTCATAGCGATTGGTTAATCGATAAAGAAATAAGCCGCGAAGACAGTTTGCATATCGAAGTGTTACTGACGCAGTGTGAAGAAGTCGTACTCAAAATCAGACGTACCGCGGCGATGCAAGGCGTATCCGTCAGCCTGACGCGTTTGCTATTACGCCTGACACAAAGTATCGAGCGCTTACGGATTTTATTAACTCTGCTGGATACCCGCAGCGCCAAATCTGCGGCGATGATCGGTGTCGCGCTGTTAAAAGAATTGGTATTAGCCGATAACAAAAACGGCAGTATCCGCGACCTGATCCAGACCAATACTGAATTATTGTCATTGCAAGTCACTGAGCATGCTGGTAAGAGCGGTGAACATTACGTCACGACCAATCGCAAAGAATGGTACGAAATGATGCGCTCGGCAATGGGCGCGGGATTTATTGTCGGCTTTATGGCGATGATCAAAATCCTATTTGGCAAATTGATCATGGCGCCGTTTGGCTATGCCGTTTTATATAGCCTGAACTATTCATTCGGATTTATGTTTGTGCATGTCTTGCACTTTACGATTGCGACCAAACAGCCTGCGATGACCGCTGCACTCATCGCCAAATCAATTGATAAAGGCAAGCAAAAACTCGATAAACTGGTCGAGCTGATTGTACAAGTATTGCGTTCACAATTTATTGCGATTCTCGGTAACGTAGGGATTGCGATCCCGACTGCCTTTGCGATTGCCTGGGCATGGTTTGCGATCTCCGGTCACCACATGGTGACGGTCGATAAAGCCCACCACTTGCTGCAGGATATTGATCCTATCCACAGTCTGGCACTTCCGCATGCGGCAATTGCCGGCGTGTGCTTGTTTTTGTCTGGATTGATTTCGGGCTATTACGACAATAAAGCCGCGTATTCGCGCATACCAGAACGCTTGCGCCAATTACGTTGGTTAAGAGCGATCTTGGGCGAATCACGTTTGCATAAAATGACCAACTATATCGGCAATAATCTGGGGGCATTAGCAGGTAATTTTTTCTTCGGTGTGATGCTGGGTACGATAGGTCAGTTGGGCGTATTCTTTGGATTGCCGATTGATATTCGCCATATCACTTTCTCCAGTGCTAACTTTGCCTTTGCACTAGCGGCGATGGACAACCATATGCCCTGGCAAGTAGTTGTCACTTCGCTGTCGGGTATTTTGTTGGTAGGTCTGACCAATTTAGGTGTGAGTTTTTCACTGGCGATGATGGTTGCCTTGCGGTCTAAGCGCGTGAGTTTTGGCCAAGGCAGAGCTCTGAATAAAATGCTGTGGAAGCGGTTTTGGTCAGGCACCAGAGATTTCTTTTTACCACCCAAAGAAGTCACTGGCATAGACCCAGTGACGGCAGCGACACTGGACGAAGAAGCGAAAGAGGCGGAACAATCGGCACAATCCATTAATGCCGCGTCGGTACCAGATAAAAAACCGATTGAGCACAAGTCTCACTGACGATAAACTCATTGGCACTTGCTAAGTGCCAACTGATATATCTAAGCTCTCTCAGGTCTCTGAACAAAGTCTTGTTCAGAGACCTTAAATATTCTCGCTATCAAATCATCGCCGGGACAGTAAAATGGAATTTTTGTACCAAATCGATGCTTGGAAAATCGCACTCAGTTTATTGATCTGTCTGTTCCTGATGATTGAGATCAGTTACCGCTTCGGTAAGCGTAATGATCCTGCGGTATATGAGCAATCCAGCTCCGTGTTTACTACTTTAATGGGGGCTGCTCTGGCCTTGCTGGGATTGTTACTCGCGTTCTCGTTTGCGATGGCCTCCGCCCGTTATGATCTGCGAAAAAATATTATTTTGAAAGAAGCCAATGCGATCGGCACTACGTATTTGCGGGCTGATTTACTCGATCCTAATGTGCGCGATCAAGTCAAAAGTAAATTAAAGGACTACACCAAAATTCGTCTGGCTAGCTATCAGACCAGCATTAATCAAAAACAAATTAGCCAGGTCAGTCAGCAGACGAATCAATTACAGCAAGAAATCTGGAACATCGCCAGTAGCGAGCTACGGCGTGAAAGACAAATGAATAATTCACTATTTGTGCAAGCACTCAATGACATGATTGATGTCAGCGCAGAACAAAATGATGCGCGAGAAAATCATGTACCTGAATCCGTATTCTGGCTGCTGTTTATCTCGGCACTGTTGACAGCCGCGCTCAGCGGCTATGCCTGCGGTGCCATTGGTCATCGCAACATAATGGCAACGAGCATATTTGCGCTGTTGGTCGCGTTAGTGATTTTCTCCATCATTGATCTGGACCGGCCACAACGCGGCTTAATTCAGGTGAACAAGCATCCTATGCAAAGTGTGCTGGAGAGTATGCAATAGAGAGCTGAAAAGCTGAGTAAAAAGCGTATTGGTTAAAAAGATGATGTCATTTAGTCGCGCAATTTTTTTAAAAATATCAATAATAAAACGTCAACCTAAACGAGCTTGATCGCGTTATCCTCATGTCCTTATCTTTACGTGTACCCAAGCTTCTGAGCATTGCGTGGGTATCGCGCCCATCACAATTCGACATCAAGGATTTTCATGCAAAGATCTTCTGCCGCTATCGTCTCAACTAGTCTTGCAGTCAGCATTACCATCAGCTTGTCTGTACTGGTATCCCAATCCGCATTTGCCAACGACTATTCGCCTTTATTTAAAGCAAAAAAATATGATGAAGTGGCGCGTGTCGCCAACGCCAAACTCAGCGTCGAGCCGAATAATGCAGATGCATTAATTGCCAAAGCCAAATTGATTTTGATCGAGGGTAAAGAAAGTCGTTTAGACGAAGCAGCAAAGCTAGCTGAGCAATGCATTAACGCCAATCCAAGCAACTCGGATTGTCAGGAAAGTCTGGGGGAAGTATTAGGTACCAAAGCCATGCGCGGCGGGATTATGTCAGCGATTGGTTATGCCAGCAAAATACGTGATGCCTTCCAAAAAGCAGTCGAACTCAATCCCCAAAATATAGAAGCACGCAGCTCCTTGATGGAGTACTACATGCAAGCGCCAAGCATCGCAGGTGGTGGTAAAGGCAAAGCTGAAAAACTCATTACAGAGACAATAAAAATTGTCCCGGCAGCCGGCACTTTAATGCAAGCTAAGCTGGATATCGCAGACGAGAATTTCAGCAAAGCTGAAGCCGCGATTTTATCAGTCAACGCTACCAATTCAGAACAGTTGAGCGATATGCAAGCCGATCTGCTGCAAAGTTTAGGCAGCAATTATGTAAAGCAGAAAAAATATGCCGATGCATCCCGTGTATTTCAAGAGTCGCAACGTCGCTTCCCGGACAAGCAAGGCGGCTTTTATGGCATGGCCAGAAATCTGCAAGAGCAAGGCAAGCACAAAGAAGCCATCACTTTTTTTGAGAAAGCTCTCGCTATCGATGCGCAATCCTATACCTACTATCGCATGGGCCAATGTCTGCAAGCTTTAAGCGACAAAGCCAAAGCGATAGTCACTTTTGAAAAAGCATTGAGCTTTAAACCAGAGCTACCGAAAAAAATCAAAGACGATGTTGAGGCGCAGTTGAAAATGCTGAAAGGCTGATTCGGCGCCTGACCATCAGCAGGTTAGAAGTTATTTTCTACCCTCATTTTTTTCTATTCCTCTATAAATCATCTACCGTTTCAGGCGAGTGTGGTCTGAAACGGTACACATTCTGCAAATAAGGTCATTTTTATATCAAAAAATTTGACCTCTCCCATGAGTCAATTCACAATCCCTGTGTCGGTACAGCATTAAGATTGCTATCGAACAAGAGAAAGTACGGCACTCATTAATTCGATCATGAATCACTGAGTAGTCAGTATTTCCAATCATGTTCGAAACTAAGATTGATCTGAATTTAAATCGTCTGCGTACTTATTTAAAAATAGCTGCGTGTACGTGAATAGTTGCGTGGTTACGTCATCTTTTTTGCGAGCTCTTTATCTGCAAGTTTTACAAGGCACTCCATGGCTTTAAGCGCCAAAAAACTTGTTTTCTCCCCTTCTGTCGCTGCCTTGTGCCTAAGCGGGTTATTGTCTTCCTGTAGTTTGAGCACACCTAAGCCAGATCAGCACCTGCTTGATAATAATGCCGCAACCTGGCAAACAAATTTACCGCCGTCTGAGAAGGTGGATGTTGCACAAAATCTTTCTGCCTGGTGGGATAGCTGGAACGACGCTACGCTGAGCCAGCTTCAACAAGTTGCGCAGCAACAAAATCAAAGTCTGGCGCAAGCCACCGCCCGCATAGGGCAGGCGCGCGCCGATGCGGCAGCAGCGGGAGCTGCGCTTTGGCCTAGCGTCAACCTGACGGCCAGCGTGACGGCTGGTCGCAATCCACAATTACTGCAAACCAGCAAACAAACGCTGGCGATCGCGGGGCTAGATGCCAAGTGGGAAGTCGATTTATTTGGCGCAGTATCGGTAGCTCGCCGCGGTGTGGTGGCGCGGCTCAATGCGCGTGAAACCGAGTGGCACGATGCCAGGATTAGTCTTGCAGCAGAAGTTGCCAACACCTATATCAGCTTACGTGTTTGCGAAGCGCAAGCTGATTTACAGCAACGAGCCCTGCAGTCGCAAGAACTGGCGCAGCAACTGACAACTCGCAAAGCCGAAGCTGGCTTTATCTCACCTCTGGAGCTGGCACAGCAAGCCGCCGTGGTCGCTAATGTGCAAACCCAATTACAGCATCAGCAAAGTGATTGTGCGGTACTCGTCAAATCCTTGGTTGTCTTAAGTACCTTGCCCGAGGCGCAATTGCGCCAGATGTTGAGCGCGCGGCGTGGGCAATTGCCGCAAGTCAGTAGTTTTATTGTCGATGCAATCCCCGCCAAAGTGTTATTGCAACGCCCCGACTTGCGCGCCAGTTTATATAACCTGACCGCTAGTGCAGCGGAGATCGGCGTTGCAGAAGCGCGGCGTTATCCTTCTATATCTTTACTCGGCTCGATCAATGTATTTGGTGTGCGCATTGGAGACCAAACGATGCGAGATAGCAGCTGGTCGTTCGGCCCCAGCCTGGATTTGCCCTTGTTTGATGCGGGCAAGCGCAAAGCGGCGGTGGATGGAGCGCAAGCGCGTTATGCCGAGACTCTAGCGGCGTTCCGCCAGCAAAGTTTGATCGCCATCCGCGAAGTCGAAGAGGCAATGGTCAAATTGAATGCCGTCAACCAGCATCTGCAAAGCTATGCTGCTATTGAAACAGCAAATACAAAATCACTAGAAAGCGCCGAAGCAGGCGTCCGCTTTGGCAGTAATAGCGTGCTCGATAAAGAAGATGCCTTGCGTCAGCAACTCAGCAGTCAGCAACAAAAATTATCTTTGCAGCGCGATCGGGCAAGTGCCTGGATTGCGCTGTATAAAGCGATCGGTGGTGATTGGAAAACTACCTCGACAACAGAATAAATACTTATGCAGACACTTTGATATAAATAAATACTCCCTACAGGTATATTTAAATTGTCCTTATAATCATTGGGCAATAGGATATATTTAAAAACATAATGGGGGAGTATATTGTATTTCCCGGTATTTATATGCTCATATTGTGTTGAGTTAATGCAGGGAAAAGAATTGCAGAGAAAAGAATTTTACGGAGTCGGCATATGAAGTACGTACTCGATCATAAAAGAACAGCCATCATCGTCAGCGCCTTGCTGATACTAATGTTGCTCATCCTTGTCTTTGCCAAAAGAGGTATGTCAGCAGATCAGACCGTCAATACCAGTCACAGCGCCAAAGGTGACATCAACACCAATCTTGGCGCCAGCGCTGTTGGCTTAGGTAATGCAGGTAATACGGGTACAGCAGGTCCCGCACGTCCCTCACTCAGCGTGACAGTAGCGACCATGCAAAATACGGCATGGGCCGGTAGCAGCAGCGCCAATGGCAGCATCGCTGCATGGCAAGAGGCCATCATCGGCACCGAACTCAACGGCGTACGGCTTAATGAATTACTGGTGCAGGTTGGTGACAAGGTCAAACGTGGTCAACTGCTCGCCAAATTTTCTGAAGATACGATCAGCACTGAAGTCGCCCAGCAAGAAGCGATGCTGGCTGAGGCAGAAGCGACCTTGGCGGAGGCCCAAAGCAATGCCAGGCGAGCGATGCAGTTAAAAGAAAGCGGCGCTATCAGTATCCAGCAAATCAACCAGTATGCCACTGCCAGAAATACCGCATTTGCCCGTATGTCCGCCGCCAAGGCAAGTGTGCAATCGGTGCGATTACGACTAAAGCAAACCCGCATTGTTGCACCGGACGATGGTGTGATCTCTGCGCGCAACGCGACCATCGGCGCAGTTGCACAAAGCGGTCAGGAATTATTTCGTCTGATCCGCCAGGGCAAGCTGGAATGGCGCGCAGAGATGACGGCAGAAGACAGCGCCCTTATCAATATCGGTCAGCAAGTAAACGTGTTCGCTACCGATGGCAGCGTTATTCAAGGCAAAGTCAGAATGCTGGCACCGACGGTAGATACACAAACTCGTAAGACCCTGGTGTATGTGGATTTGCTGGAGGGAACAAATAAAACTGGCGCGATGAATAATCTTAAAGCAGGCATGTTTGCCAAAGGTGCGTTCTTATTGGCTGAGACCAACGCGATCTCCGTACCCAGCTCAGCGGTCGTGATGCGTGATGGTTATGCCAGTATCTTTGTGATGGACACCAGCAAGGACGTAACGAAGGGCATCGGCAAAGTAAAGCAATTACGGGTGACCACCGGCAGAACCCAAAACGGCAGAACCGAAATCCTGAGTTCGCTCAATAATGGACTCTCAGCGACATCAAAAGTGATCGACAGCGGGGCTGGTTTTTTGGCCGATGGCGACATCGTCAGGGTGGTAAGCGCAACCCCCATCTCTTCCAGCCCGAAGTAAGGCCAACGCATGATGAACTTTTCTTCCTGGTCGATCAAAACACCGATTCCGGCGCTATTGCTGTTTATTCTGCTGACCCTGGCTGGTCTGCTCGCTTTTCATGCGATGAAGATCCAGGACTTTCCTGATATCGAATTGCCGATGATTACCGTCGCCACATCCCTCCCCGGCGCGGCTCCGGCACAGATAGAAACTGAGATCACCCGCAAACTGGAAAACGCGCTGGGCACGATGCAGGGAGTCAAACATTTGTACTCCACCGTACAAGATGGCATGTCGCTTACCACCATCGAGTTTGTGCTGGAAAAACCTATGCTGGAAGCATTAGATGATGTCCGTAACGCCGTCAGCACCGTACGCGGAGAATTGCCAGGCGACGTGAAAGATCCTGTGATCAGTAAGGTGGAATTTTCCGGCGTCCCGTTTTTGGTGTACACCGTCGCCTCCGGCAAATTAGATGAAGAAGGTTTGTCTTGGCTGGTAGATAACCAGATCACCAAATCCTTGATGTCGGTACCGGGTTTGGGCAAAGTTGCACGGGTAGGTGGCGTCGATCGTCAGGTTCTGGTTGAACTCAATGCTGCCAGCATGGCGGCACTGAATGTCTCCGCCGCCGAAGTCTCGCGTCAGCTAGTCCAGGTACAGCGTGATGCCTCTGGTGGTCGCGCCAATATCGGTAACAGTGAGCAGGCAGTCCGTACCATCGCTACCGTCGCCAGCGCAGCCGAACTCGCCAACATGGAATTGAGCCTGAGTGATGGTCGCCGGCTGCAACTCAAACAAATCGCTCATGTACAAGACACCGTCGCCGAACGACGTTCAATCGCGCTACTGGATGGCAAACCGGTGGTCGGTTTTGAAGTTACACGTAGTCGAGGTGCGAGCGAAATTACGGTCGCCAAAGGCGTACGTGATGCCTTAACCAAACTGCAAGTGAGCCATCCGGATTTAACTCTGGACGAAGCGTATAACATGGTCGAGCCAGTACAAGAATCCTTTGACGGTTCTATGTATTTGCTGTTTGAGGGTGCATTGCTGGCTGTGCTGGTGGTCTGGTGGTTCTTGCGAGATTGGCGCGCGACTCTGGTATCTGCCGCGGCCTTACCATTGTCGGTCATACCGACTTTTCTCGGCATGTATTTGTTTGACTTTACGCTCAACACCGTAACGCTATTATCGCTGGCGCTAGTCGTCGGTATTCTGGTCGATGATGCGATTGTAGAAATCGAAAATATCGTACGCCATTTGCGCATGGGTAAGACGCCTTATCAAGCGGCGATGGAGGCCGCAGATGAAATAGGCCTGGCGGTCATCGCCACGACCTTCACTCTGGTTGCAGTATTTTTGCCAACGGCGTTTATGACTGGTATCGCTGGTAAATTCTTTAAACAATTTGGCTGGACTGCGGCATTGGCAGTGCTGGCGTCCTTAGTCGTCGCACGTTTGTTAACGCCGATGATGGCGGCCTATTTTCTGAAACCTATTGTCCATCCGAGCAACGACAGCAAGCTGATGCAAACCTATATGCGAGTGGCGGAATGGTGTTTGGAACATCGGTTGATGACTTCCATTTTGGCAGGTATTTTCTTTTTTGGATCGCTTGCGCTAGTACCATTTTTACCGACTGGCTTTGTACCACCGGACGACCGCTCGCAAACCGTCGTCAAGTTAGAACTACCTCCTGGTAGTTCGTTTAAAGACACTTTCGCTGTGGCAGAACAGGCGCGAAAATTACTAGAAAAACGTAAAGATATTACCAAAATTTATACCTCTGTCGGCAGCGGTAGCGCAGGCTCTGATCCGTTTGGCGAAGGCGGCATTAGCTCAGTCAACAAAGCCAACTTGACACTCACGCTAAGTCCCCGCTCACAACGCAGCGAGACAAAAACAGTGATAGAAGGCGAGTTACGTCAGGCATTACAAGTGCTGCCGGGTGTGCGCATCAATATCGGACTTGGTGGCACGGGAGAAAAACTACAACTCTCGTTAAGCGGAGACAACCCCGATACTTTAAACAGCGCAGCAGAGGCCGTGCAGAGAGATTTACGCACTTTATCAGGCGTCGGCGCGATTAGCTCAAACGCCAGCCTGCTCCGGCCAGAAATTATTATCCGTCCAGACTCCGCCCGCGCCGCCGATCTTGGCGTGAGCACTGTGGCGATTGCAGAAACGATACGCGTCGCTACCGTAGGCGACTATGACGTTGGCCTGGCAAAATTGAATTTGCCAGAGCGCCAGATACCGATCGTAGTGCGGTTCCCGCTAGGGTCACGCAATGATCTCTCGCAGTTATCCCAACTCGCGGTACCTGGCAAAACTGGACATGTGCTACTGAGCCAAGTCACTGATCTGAGCATGGGCAGCGGTCCGACACAAATTGGCAGAATGGACCGATCACGCAACGTCACGTTTACCATAGAGTTGAACGATAAAACTTTAGGTGAGGTCAGCGATGCCGTCGATACTCTGCCAAGCTTAAAGAATCTTCCGGCTGGCGTCATCCGCACAGAAATTGGCGATGCCGAAGAGATGAAGACGCTGTTTGCGAGTTTCGGGCTGGCGATGCTAACAGGTGTGTTGTGCATCTACATGGTGTTGGTATTGCTGTTCCATGATTTTATGCAACCAGTCACGATTCTGGCAGCTTTGCCTTTATCCATAGGCGGGGCTTTTGTCGCACTACTATTAACGCACAGCGCATTCTCTATGCCGTCTTTGATTGGCTTAATCATGTTGATGGGAATCGCCACTAAAAACTCTATCCTTCTAGTGGAGTACGCCATCGTGGCACGCCGCAACGGACTGTCGCGTCACGCTGCATTGCTGGATGCTGGACATAAACGCGCGCGCCCTATCTTAATGACTACCATTGCAATGGGCGCTGGCATGCTGCCAATTGCTTTGGGCATCGGCATTGATCCTAGTTTCCGCGCACCGATGGCAATCGCCGTCATCGGTGGTTTGATTACCTCCACCCTGCTTTCATTACTGGTGGTACCAGTCGTATTTACTTATGTTGACGACCTTGTACAAAAAGTAATGCGACGTACAGTAAAAACAGCGAATACTGTTACCGCTGCAGACGAATAACGATCACCACGACAATCGCATGTGTGCGGTAATCATCACAAAATATTGATACTGGCCGATCGTGTTAATGGTCGGTCTGCGTTCACGCAGCAGCGCACTTTTTGCTGCTTTATATATATTTAATGCAAGCATTTGAACCCTGCAAAATCACGATCATTTTGCTGTAAAACACGATTAAAAATAAGCTCAAAAATAAGATCGAAAATATCATTAAATAAGTATCATTAATTATTTAAACGATTTTTAATCGAAGTTAACCTCCAATGGCTGTGCAATGCATGTCATTAAAGGGTCATAAAAATATGCATATCGATATGTTGTTATCAATTAACAACAATTTTTGCACTATTTCCCTAAAAAAAACGCAAATCCTTGACTTGATTTCTTACTCATAAGTTAATGAGCAATCGCTTGCGCAAACGATTGCTTTTTTCTGCTTTTTTATCGTTTTAGGAAATCAGAAAGTCATGAGGTGATTTATTTGTGTCCGCGAGTGCGTCGAGGCGTCACAGCCAATATCAGGGTCGGCGTATTGATATCAGTCGTCAACAAAAGATGTAGAACACAACAATAACAAGAACAGGTCTGCAGCGAAGTCTGCTTTTCTTCCCTTCGGCCGTATCAATCTTGTTGCAGTTTTTTATTAGCTAGCTTCAGATTTACTCAATGTACTTGGTTCGGAACATACCGAATTTACTCAACAGCCGTCTTAAGGGAGAAACAACTCGTGCACAACTTTACACATCATCTGAGTCATCGCATCAAACTAAAAACCCTCGCCTATCAACTCAGTCTGGTCTGCGCTTTAGGCGTGGCAGCAAGTAGTAGCGCTATGGCCTCATACGCCGATCATCATGAATTTGAGGCGACACTGCATGTACCTTTTCGTGCAGACGCTAGCCTGCGGACTGGTGACGAATCGCGTTATTTCACGATGGAATTTGAATTCCCCCTGCTGGAACAAGAACAATCCGTCACCTGGCGTCTGGAGCTGATCAGCCCGACCGGAAAAGTCGTCAACAAATGGTATGGCGTAGAAAAATTATTTAAAAAAACCATCACAACCAAAGTATTGTGGGCAGGTCGTCCATATGGTTCGACTAGCTTATCTTCCAACGTACCTAATGGTTTATACCAAGTGCGCTTGACTGCAACATCCAATGACACGAGTGGTTTGACTGCTCTGGCTGGCGGTGCAGGTGCACAAGACAAATTAGTAGAAAACGTATTAGCCAAGTCTAAAACTGAAATCATTTCTCAAAGCTGGCCTATGCAAGTGGGTACGCTCACCGCACCGTCTATGCCGAGTTTTAAAGCCTTGCCTACTCGCGCAAAAAGCGGCACAAGCCTTGCTAGTACTAGAACACTCAGCTCAACTGCTAGCTCAACTGCTGCTGGCGGTACAGTCAGTTCTTTAGCGGTTGCAGCACCAAGCAGTTTGCCGTACACAATCTATTTCGGTAACTTGCACAGCCAGACAAATCACAGCGATGGCGGTGGCGCTCTGAGTTCTTGTACCGGTGCACAAAATCCGCAATCTGCCGCACTGGGCCCAACAGATGCGTACCAATATGCGTTAAACCGTGGTCTGGATTTTTTGATGACCTCGGAACACAATCACATGTACGACGGGTCTGACAGCACCAATGCTTCTGCCGTACCAGCGACTGCAAAAAATCTATATCAATCTGGACTGACGGCGGCGACCAGCTTCAATTCTGCACATTCAAACTTCTTGGCTATTTATGGCATGGAATGGGGCGTCATTAGCAATGGCGGCCATATGAATATTTTCAATTCCAACGAATTACTGGAATGGGAATATAACAGCAGCAATCAGTTGATTGGCGACACCTACACAGCAAAAAGTGACTATGCCGCGCTGTATACTTTGATGCGTCAACGCGGCTGGATCGGCCAATTTAATCATCCTGCCGCTACAGGTCAGTTCAATGCCGGTGGCGTTGATTTGGGCTATACCGCTGATGGCGATCAAGCGATGGTAATGTGCGAAGTGCTTAACACTTCTGCGTTCTCAACCAACACCACCGAGACCGAAACTAGCCGCAGCAATTACGAAGCGGCCTGTAATAAAGCATTGGAGGCTGGTTATCACGTTGCCTTCAGCACAGATCAAGATAACCACTGTGCTAACTGGGGTGCTTCTTACACCAACCGCACTGGCGTGTTGCTGCCAACCGGAACGACCTTAAACACAGCAAACTTCCTGGCTGCATTAAAGGCGCGCCGTGTGTTTGCGACGATGGATAAAAATTCCCAATTGGTCTTGACTGCCAATGGCCATTTGATGGGCGAGCGCTTTACCAATACCGGTGCGTTAACTCTGGTCACTAACTTTGCCAGCAGCACGGGACGTACTGCTGCAACGGTAGCAATTTACGAGGGTGTGCCTGGACGTAACGGCACGGTCACACAATTGTCCAGCACTGCCACAACGACCATCACACCAGCAGTCGGTGAGCATTTTTACTATGCAAAAATCACTCAGGATGACGGCAATATTTTGTGGTCTGCACCGATGTGGGTAACGCAGTCCACGAGCTCCGGTGGCTCCAGCGATACAACACCGCCAACAGTTAGTGCGACTGAAAGTGGCACCAGCGGCAATATCACTTTATCCGCCAGCGCCAGCGACAATGTCGGCGTCAGTAAAGTTGAGTTTTATGTCGATAGCGTTCTGAAAGGCACTACCACCAGTTCGCCATATAGCCTGACGTTAAACTCCACGACACTGAGCAATGCTTCCCATTCATTGGTAGCTAAAGCCTACGATGCGGCGAACAATGTCGGCACCTCCGGCGCAGTCAATTTTACGGTCAGCAATGCGACCAGCGACACCACGCCGCCAACTGTCAGCGCGACTGAAAGCGGTACTAGCGGCACCATCACTTTGTCGGCAACGGCAAGCGATAACGTTGGGGTCACTAAAGTTGAGTTTTATGTCGATAACACTCTCAAAGGCAGCGCCACGACCACACCTTACTCACTGACGCTGAACTCCACTACGCTCAGCAATGCAAGCCATAGCTTAACGGCCAAAGCTTACGATGCCGCCAATAATGTTGGCACATCCTCAGCAGTCAATTTCACCGTTAATAACGCGGCGGCATCGACTCAGTTGATTGTGAACGGTGGATTTGAAAGCGGCGCAAGCTCATGGACAGCAACTAGCGGCGTAGTCAGTTCTGACAGTAGCCAGGCAGCACATGGCGGAACCTATAAAGCGTGGATGGATGGTTATGGTGCCGCGCATACGGATTCCATTTATCAGCAAGTCACGATTCCCGCTACCAGCACAACGGCAACGCTGAGCTTCTGGCTGAAAGTCATCTCTGACGAAACGACGACCACCAATGCCTATGACACCCTGCAAGTGCAGATACGTAATAGCAGTGGCACGGTACTCGCAACACTGGCGACTTACTCCAACTTAAATAAAGGCAGCACTTACGTTAACAAAACCTTTGATTTGAGTTCATATAAAGGCCAGACTATCCGCGTCTACTTCTTAGGCGTAGAAGGCAGCACAGTGGCAACTTCGTTCCTGATTGATGATGTTAGCCTAATTGCGCAATAAAAAAATCGGTTGAAGCTGGCAGTCTCCAGTTTCAACCGATCTATCAATTCAGCAGAATACAATCTAATTCAAAACAATCGCGCCAGTTTGGAATTTCCAAGCTGGCGTTTTTTATTGAAAACCTCTTACTGGTAAATTGGCACCACGTTGTATCCAGTTCTTAGGAGAGTACACAGTGCGGCCATCGGTAACATGCAACGTATAAGCATGGCGAGATACCGCAGAACGATTCGGTGCGCTGTAATGCGGTAACAAACCATGGAAACAAACCAAGCTACCCGCTTTGACTTCTAAAGGCACCGCTGTACTATCATCCGGCCAAGGCATCGCGTCTAATTTCTCTACGCTAACGTGATCGCCCTCGCGGATAAAACGTTCGCGCAAGGGAGTTCTGTGCCCACCCGGTTCTGCCCACAAACAACCGTTTTCTAAAGACGCATCCTCCAGCGCAAACCAGAACGTAGTCACACTAATTGGCGTCGTATCAAAGTAAGTAGCATCTTGATGCCAGCGTACTTCGCCACCAATGCCTGGCTGTTTAAAGATGTACATGGATTGCCAAATTTGCGGCTCCACCAGACCTAAATCCTGCGCCACTTGCGCCAACTTGGCATCACGTGAAAAAGCAATAAAAACCGGATCAATATCATGCAAGGCGTGGCCGATTTTATTAATCGATAAAGATTTATCCTGCTTCAATTCGCCGTTCGGACCAAATGCCTCTTCCTCAAAAAAGCAGCGCACCTTGTCGGCAGAACCTAAAAAATAGTCGTCTGTGGATTTCTCTTGCTCTTGGGTAGTAAAGATGGACTTGCTCTCAGCAGTGTCAAACTGCTCCACAATCAAACCCGCGCGTTCGCGCAATGCAGCGATCTCGGCAGTAGATTTAAAGTCCGGCACGATCAAATAACCATCCTGAATAAATTGCTCTTTTTGGGCGACGCTCAACATGATACTGTTCCCTCTATGTGTGGCAAACGATGAATTCTCTGCAAATCAAATCAGATTTTACTAGCTTTATGATACAAAATTATACGCTTGGCAGAATGTTAGCTATTTAATGAAGGCTATGTCAGAGCAGTTGGAACAAGCGCTCTAGTTTTATCAGTTATCGTGGCTAACTTCTTAAAACCAGGCAATTTTGTGTAAAATTGTGCCGCTTTGTCGTGCATCAGCTTCGACACTATTATAAGAAAGATATCGAGATGAATGAAGTCCCAATGAATAAAGTCGTCATCAGCGGCACTGGTCTGTTTACTCCATCCCAATCTATCAGCAATGAAGAATTAATCGCTAGTTTCAATGCCTATGTTAATCAATTTAATGCACAAAATGCGACGGCAATTGCCAGCGGTGAAGTCACTGCGTTAGAAGAATCCAGCGTCGGCTTTATCGAAAAAGCCTCTGGCATTAAAGCACGCTTTGTCATGGAAAAAGAAGGCGTGCTAGACATCAATCGTATGACGCCGCGCATACCAGAACGCAGTGACGAAGCTCCTTCCATCATGTGCGAAATGGCCGTGATTGCCGCAACACAAGCATTAGAACGCGCAGGTCGTACCGCGGCAGATGTGGATGCGGTCATTGTCGCTTGCAGTAATTTGCAACGCGCCTACCCAGCGATTGCAGTAGAAGTACAAAGTGCCTTGGGTATTGACGGCTACGGTTTTGATATGAATGTTGCCTGCTCGTCAGCCACCTTTGGTATTCAGGCTGCGGTCAGTGCCATACAAAGCGGCCAGGCGCGTGCTGTACTGGTCGTTAATCCAGAAATCACCAGCGGCCACTTAAACTGGCGCGATCGTGACAGTCATTTTATTTTCGGTGACGCATGCACTGCGATTTTGTTAGAGCGCGCAGATCTGGCAAAGTCCGCTGATCAGTTTGAAATCATTGGTCTTAAATTAAAAACCCAGTTCTCCAATAATATCCGCAACAACTTCGGCTTCTTAAACCGTGCGGATGAATCCGGTATTGGCAAACCCGATAAGCTTTTCCGTCAGCAAGGTCGTAAAGTATTTAAAGAAGTTTGTCCGATGGCAGCCGCAACGATTACAGCAACGGTACAAGAAGCGGGGATACAAATCCCTGAAGTACAACGCTTCTGGTTACACCAGGCTAATCTAAATATGAATCTGCTGATCGCTCGCATGATACTTGGACGCGACGCAACGGCGGAAGAATCGCCAACAATTTTGGATACCTATGCGAATACTTCATCGGCAGGCTCCATCATCGCTTTTCACAAGTACCAGGACGATTTAGTCAGTGGCGCAGTCGGTGTGATTTGCTCGTTTGGTGCAGGTTATTCGATCGGTTGCGTCGTCGTTAAAAAGCTCTGATCGTAAGCATCATTAAAACAAAAAAGCTGCGTTTAGGTCGCAGCTTTTTTGTTTTAATGGCGTCAATTTTTTTTAAACTGCCAAGGCTTTTTCTAACAAGGCATGCAGCTCTGTAAAGGACGGTTCTCCGACATAACGCTTAAGAATATTACCTTGCTTGTCGATGATATAGGTCGTTGGCGTTAATTTAACTTCACCAAATGCTTTTGCTAAGGCGCCGTCAATATCTAGAGCGACGTTAAAAGGTAACTGCCGTGTCTCCGTGTAATTGAGCACATAGTTAGGAGGATCGTAGCTCATCGCAACAGCAACAAATTCCAAGCCTTGCGTATGATATTTATTATAAGTTTCTATCATACGCGGCATCTCAGCGACACAAGTAGTGCAGGAAGTCGCCCAAAAATTGACCATGACGACTTTGCCGCGCAAACTCTGCGCACTAATTTTTTCACCTTTCAGATTTACAAAAGTGACGTCCGGCACAATTGCCTTATTTGACAGTGATTGATAAAACAAGACGCACAGCGTAATTAAAGCTGCGCCAGCAATAACGGAAAAAATTCTGAACTTGATCGGGGAAGAAGGCGCCAACATAAGAAACCACCAGAGATGTACACAACAGAGTCGCATTATACGACCGATGCCGTATTATGGTGGCTGACTATCTCTTGCAAATTAATATGCTGACTGAAATAACATCGCAACAACGTAGACGAAAACTAATCAGTGGTTTGTTCACATTACTGATACCCAGCTTTGCCTGGTCAGAAAAGAGTAGCGTCGTCTTGCTGCTGGCGGAAGCAAACCCTGATCAAAATCCACAAATTCCCGTCAATGATACTTTTCGCAAAACGATGGATTACGTCGAAAAAGAACTCGATGTTAACTTTGAAATACGGCACTATCCATGGAACCGCTTACTCAAAAATCTCAATCAAGGCGAGGGCTTAGCCTTTGGATTATCCAAGACCAAAGAGCGCCTGCGGACATTACACTTCTCTGACCCTGTATATACAAGCTATGTATGGATGATCACCTTAAGCAACAGCGTTTTTCCATACCAATCTATACAAGATTTAAAAGGTAAAAAATTGGAATAATCCGTGGCTCTAGTTACGGAGATGAATTTGATGCACAAAAAAACAGTGCGTTCACTGTAGATGAAGATACCTACTCAATTACCTCGCGATTACAAAAATTAATTAACAAGCGAACCGATGTTATTTTGGTAGGACATCGTAGCGATAACCCGACCAAAATCGAAGGCATCATCAACAACTTAATCCCAAAACTGTCACTAGAATCCGCCTTGCCAGCAGGTGTGAAGTTTGCTGTATTACGCAAGCCACTGAGTACCGATCACATCCATTTCGCCATTTTAGCGAGCCAGGATAATGGCATCATCAGCCGCATTAATACAGTGATCCATAAAGCAAAAAAAACTAGAGCACTGGAATAATCTGCACGCTAGTCTTCTAAGACTCTTGTAATAGCGCGGCAAGCAACTACTTCTTGGCACCAAAAACCAAAAGTAAACCACCAACAACAATCGCACCAATGCCAGCCCAGACTGGTACGTTGACGGTTTCTTTTTCTTTTACAGATAATTCAATTGGCCCTACTTTTAAAGCTGTGCTGTCTTTGGTATAGCTAAAGCCGCCATAAATTAAACCCAGCACGCCAGCCAGGATTAAAGCGATAGCGACGAATTTGATTGCATTCATTTTTTGCTTTCCTTGATCAGTGAAATCTCAGTTATACCTCAGTTCCACCTCAGTTAAAAATTAACGCCAGAAGGGATTTTCTGGCGGCATTACAAATCTAACGGCGCAGAAATCGTCTTGCCCGACACATGGGTAGTCAGCACAATCGCGGTCGAGGTCGAGCCAAATGCGTTCAGCGCATTGATGATGCGTTGCAGATGTTCGACATCGGTTGCCAGTACCCGCATCACAGCCCCGTCCTCACCCGTTACGGTATAGCAATCAATAATCTCCGGGCAGTCGGCAACGTATTGTGCATAGGGGCGACCTTGCTGAGTCGATAAACGTATCATCGCCGTGATCTGGTAGCCAAGTGCTTTAGGATTGATATCAGCGCGGTAACCACGGATTACCTGGGCGCTTTCCAGCCGTTTGATGCGTTCGGACACAGCCGGTTGGCTCAGATGGATTTGACGACCAATTTCTGCGTGCGTCATGCGGGCATCTTGCTGCAAGAGCTGTAGAATTTTTTGGTCAAAGTTATCGATTTTTTGGGTCACGATTTTTGAGTCACGAATTTTTGGTCACGATTTTCTGGTTAACTTAATGATCGTCAGCGCTTGCCACAGGTTTGATAGGTGTCTGCCATGATATTCAAGCCAATCCATTGCAATCGTCCTATTTTGCTGATGGAATGCTCTTTAAAAGAGTGTGCTTACTTGTTACAGTGTAAATCAAATTTACCTAATCTTTTAAAGAAAATACTATGATTTCTCATCAGCAGATCGCCCGCATTGCGCAACAATTCCAGACGCCTTGCTGGGCTTATGACGCTAACATCATTCGCCAGCAAATCGCCCGTTTGCGCCAGTTTGATGTCATCCGTTTTGCGCAAAAAGCCTCAAGCAATATTCATCTGCTGAGCCTGATGCGGGAAGAAGGCGTCATGGTTGATGCAGTCTCGCTAGGGGAAGTAGAGCGGGCGCTGGCCGCTGGCTATGTTCCAGATGCGCAAGCAAAGCATGCGCCCATCGTTTTTACCGCTGATTTACTGGACAAGCATGCCTTAAAGCGTGTGGTAGAGCTGAACATCCCGGTCAATTGCGGCTCACCTCAAATGCTGGAGCAGTTGGGGCAAGCCCATCCCGGTCATGCGGTCTGGTTGCGGATTAACCCTGGCTTTGGTCATGGCCACAGCCGCAAAACCAATACCGGTGGCGAACAAAGCAAACACGGTATCTGGTATGAGCATCTGGCAGAGAGCCTGGCATTGATCGCGCACTACAAACTAACGCTGGTTGGCTTGCATATGCACATTGGCTCTGGCGTGGATTACGATCATTTGCAAAGTGTCTGCGATGCGATGATTTCTCAGGTTAAAACTTGTGCTTGCGATATGTCGGCCATCTCCATTGGCGGCGGCTTATCTATTCCTTACCGTGATGGTGAAGCGGTGGTAGATACCGATCATTACTTCCAGATTTGGGCGAAAGCGCGCGAGCAAATTGAGGCGCATCTGGGTCACAGCATCAGTATGGAAATTGAGCCCGGGCGTTTTTTGGTCGCACAATCAGGCATCCTGATCTCTGAACTGCGTGCGCAAAAACAAGTCGGCAATAACTTCTTCGCCTTAGTTGATGCAGGCTTTAACGATCTGGCACGTCCCGCGATGTATGGCAGCTACCACCGCATCAGCACCCACGCTGCGGATGGCACGCCACGCACGATGGACTTAAAAGCCACTGTCGTTGCTGGCCCACTATGTGAATCCGGCGATGTATTCACCCAAGAAGATGGCGGCGTCGTCACGACCCAAGATTTACCTGCATGTGAGATCGGCGATTTGCTGGTGTTCCATGACACTGGCGCTTATGGTGCCAGCATGTCATCCAACTACAATAGCCGCCCGCTGATACCCGAAGTGTTGGTCGATGGCGACCAGATCAAGCAGATTCGTCGTCGCCAGACAGTGCAGGAGCTGATTGCGCTGGAACAAATTTGATCGCTTTTCTGAAAACAATTTATCAAATTCAATTAAATTAAATTCAATTCAATTTATATCGTCCAATGATGATGCGGCTTCTGGAAGCTTTTTATGCCAGAAGCCGCATTATCATTGAACCTTTAATTTTGGGGGAGCTTCTACTTACTAAACACCAGTTTCAATTCATCACTAAGCCAACATCGGCAAGCAAAACCAAAACCTCGTGCCCTCGCCCTCGGTACTGTCAAAACCTATCCTGCCGCCCATTTTTTCTATCAAGGTTTTGCTGATGTGCAAACCCAAACCTGTACCGCCTTGGTTGCGGGTGCTGCTGCTATCGGCCTGCGCAAACTGGCCAAAAATCTTTGGTTTGAATAGTTCAGGAATACCGCAACCTTGATCAATCACTTGCACCCGATAAGCACCGTCATGCAGATCAATCATGATCTTGATCGCCATCTGCGCCGAAGAGAATTTGATCGCATTAGAAATTAAATTGGCAAATACTTGCAGCAGGCGTCCGGCGTCGACATCGACCATTGCGGCCGGTAAGTCGCTATTAAAATCAATGCTCACCTGAAACTCATCGGCATAGGCCTGATTGGCTTCTATCGACTGCTGCGCGAGCAATATCAAGTCGTGCTTTTGCAGATTCAGGATCAAAGCGCCCGCCGACAATTTGTTCATATCCAGAATATCGTTGACCAAGGCCAGCAAGCGTTTGCTATTGCGGTGCGCCACTTTGATGAGCTGTTCTGCCTTTTCTGGCAATGCGCCCATGACGCCAGATTCCAGCAAACTTAAAGACCCGCGTATCGACGTCAGCGGTGTACGCAACTCATGGCTCACCATAGAAATAAATTCCGTTTTAATCGTATCCATCATGCGACTCTCCGTCACATCCTGAAAAGTCCCTATCATGCGTACCGCTTGCTGATTTTCATACACGACTTCGCCGATAGAACGACACCAGATCGCACGGTTTTTTGCTGTGGTGAGCGGGAATTCAATTTCAAAACCATTCCCGCTATCAATCGCTTTTTGGATTGCCTCTTGAACGATGGGGCGAACATGGGGTAAATAGAAATTAATCGCTTGCTCTAATGTTGGCTCAAATCCCGGCTCTACGTCATGAATCAGACAAGTCTGATCAGACCAGGTTACTTCTGATTTAAGCAGATCAACGCCCCAGGCACCTACGCCGGCCAGGCGCGCCGCCGATTGCAGCAAAGCTTCGCTGCTACGAATTTTTTGTTCATTTTCACGACGCTCGGTGATGTCGGTTTGGATCGCAATAAAGTGACTTAGCTGGTTGGTCTGATCAAACACGGGTTGCATATTCAGACTGATCCAATACGCATTCCCTTGCTTGTTGTAATGCAAAATCTCCGTCTTGCATTCGACCGCTTGCGCCAGGCAAGTCATGATGTAATCCACGGTGGCAGGGTCTGTGCCAGGCCCATGCAAAATGCGGTTAGGCTTTTGCCCCATCATTTCGTGCAGGCTATAGCCCGACATCTTGGTAAAAGTCGTGTTGACCCACTCAGCCTCGCCTCGTGCATTGTTAATAATCACGCCGTTATCGGTGTAGCGTGCGACTAAGGATAATTGTTCAAACTGACGGGCGATGGTGTTGAGGCGGGCTGCGCTATCTTCGGCAAGCGCCAGTTTTTTGACTAGCACATTGGCTTGCAATTCAATTTCAACCAACTGCGCCAGAGTGCGTAAGCTTTCTTCATCGGCACTGTCAAAATCTCGTGGCTGGCTATGCACCAGACATAGACTGCCGATACGAAAACCGTTCGGACTACGCAAAGGCTGGCCTGCATAAAAACGAATATAGGGTTCGCCGGTAACGGCAGGATTGTCACTAAACCGAGGGTCGGTCAAAGTGTCGCGCACAACCAGCGGCTGAGCATTCAGGATTGTGTGACCACAAAAGGAGGTGTTGCGGGGCGCTTCTTGTACTTCCAGCCCAACGGTAGATTTGATCCATACGCGCTCTTGATCGACCAGATTAATCATCGCGATTTCTACCCTGAACAGGCGTTGCGCCAACAAGGTAAGCCGATCAAAACGATACTCTTTTGGCGTATCCAATACACATAAATCCCGCAGCTCTTGCAAGCGATCTGCGTCATTATTAGGGATTGGTGCTTCTAGCATGCAAGCTCCTGGATGAATGCTACGAAATCTAGTTGTAGCCGGAGCTTAGAGCATACTCTGAGTACCGTTTGCATGCTTCACATACAGGCTGTTCTGAACTGCATTCAACGCCTAAGAGACAATTTTTTACAAAAAAATTCAATTAGTTGATAGATAAAAAATCTTTTGTCTATACATTCTGCAGCTTCCCAAGCATTTTCATGCTGGAGACCGCATTCTGATTGGACATCTGTTTTTGACGTTTTATTTTAACTAATCACTACTTCGATAAGCTGCGGCTTAATGACCAGCTAAAACTATTCCCACCGAGCGTAAGATTACCCTGACATTGTTTAAACGCCTCGATAAAAGCATCGGTGTGTTCACTGGCATGATCGATCGTCTGGCTAAACGCCAGTGCCCTGATGATGCCAGGCGCGTTGGTAGTTAAAGTGGACGTCATCGTAGCGACAACCTGCTCTTTATCAACCAGCTCTGCAGCACAAGCAAAGACAGCATCATCGGTAGATTCAAACGTGACGCTTAACTGGTAAGGGCCATCACCTATGGTTTTTGCTAACGCAGTTGGAGTAGAAGTTGATGCCGCAGAAGAACATGCTGACAAGACAAAAACAGCGCAGGCAATAGCCAAAATCGTGGGGACGAGATACTTAATGACAGAACGAGACATGAATGATTTTTACAAAAACAAATAACACCAGACGGATAGTGTGGAGCGGCATTCTACCAAGCTATGCTGCGACATCCTGAAATTGCATGTAATTTAGTGTAATTCGATATTGCAGCGTACTACTTTTTACGACCCTCCAATAAAAAAGGAAGGTAAAAGCAAGCGCCTCTACCTTCCTTAACACTTCCTATGCAACAACTGCGTCTCGCTCATCATGGGTTTGAGGTTGACCATGCGCTTGATGAGCAATTGCCGCATGTCTGGCATACACAGCGCTGGCGAAAGCCCGGCCTTGCGACAGGGATCGCAGATCGGTCGTATGCCCGAACAATTTCTTGAGCGGGACGTCAGCCACGACTTCTACCCGGCCTGTATGTTCCTCTATACCCAGCACCCGGCCATTACGACGTTGCAGATCACCGATCACATCACCGGCATTGGCCGCTGGTGCATCAACGGTGACTGTCATGACGGGTTCTAACAGAACTGGATTAGCGATTTTCAGTCCGGATAAAACGGCTTCTTTCGCCGCCACCATAAACGCCATTTCACTGCTATCTACCGCATGATAATCACCGTCCAGCAAAGTGACTTTGATGCCCGTTACGCGATGCCCAAGCGGACCTTGCGCCAGCGCCTGCCGTATGCCTTTTTCTACCGCAGGGAAATACACACTGGGAACGACACCACCCTTGATGGCATTCTCAAATGCAAACTCACCATCAAACAGCGCCACCCTCATCACAACACGTGCATATTGCCCTTTGCCGCCAGTTTGCTTAGACACTTTGCCCTCAACCTCGACCGCCGGACCTGCAATCGTCTCTTTGTATGCCACATGTGGCGCACCGACTTTGACTTCGACACCAGCCTCGCGCCGCACTCTTTCAAGCACGACATCCAGATGCAGCTCACCCATGCCCCATAAAATGGTCTCGCCGGTTTCTGGATTGCCTTCCAGACGCAAAGACGGATCTTCACGGCGAAAGCGATCCAGCGCAGCGATCATTTTTGCGCGATCGCTGCTATTACCCGGCTCTATCGCAAGGGCCACAACAGGTTCACCGGCATAGATCGTTTCTAACACCAGTGGCACTACTTTCGACGACAAAGTCTGGCCCGTCAGCGCATCTTTTAAACCCGCAATAGCAATAATGCTGCCCGCCTGCGCCTGACTAACACCAGTGCGACGATCGGCATGCACAATATACAAACGCCCTACCCTGACAGGCGCCTGCAAACTGGCATTCCAGACCGTATCGCCCTCATGCAAAGTACCGCCATAAAGTCGGACAAACGACAAAGAACCATGCTCGTCATGTACGACTTTAAAAATCAGCGCAGCGAGTGGATCTGCCGCCCCTGTCGCAACTGGTACAGCGACATCATTCAATATCGCAGTC
>JANXTO010000026.1 GCA_025352365.1 Undibacterium sp.
CCGGCCGTGAAGATGCGCAAGTCAAGCTGGTAGAAGCATATGCCAAGCATACCGGCTTATGGGCAGATGGCTTGAAGACCGCTGAGTATGAGCGGGTACTGAAATTTGATCTGTCTTCCGTAGTACGTAATATGGCTGGTCCGTCCAATCCGCATGCACGTGTTGCCACTGCTGATCTGGCAAGCAAAGGTATAGCAGGTAAATGGGATGATGTACCAGGACAGATGCCGGATGGCGCAGTCATCATCGCTGCAATTACCAGTTGCACCAATACTAGTAACCCACGCAATGTGATCGCGGCCGCTTTGCTGGCGCGCAATGCCAACAAGCTTGGATTGACGCGTAAGCCCTGGGTCAAATCCTCACTTGCACCGGGTTCTAAAGCCGTGACGTTGTATCTGCAAGAAGCGGGCTTGATGGGTGATTTGGAGAAGCTTGGATTTGGCGTTGTGGCCTATGCCTGTACTTCTTGTAATGGTATGTCCGGCGCGCTGGATCCTGTCATTCAGCAAGAGATTATTGACCGCGATTTATATGCGACTGCGGTATTGTCGGGTAATCGTAATTTTGATGGACGTATCCATCCCTATGCAAAGCAAGCCTTCCTCGCTTCACCTCCTTTAGTGGTGGCATATGCAATTGCCGGCACGGTGCGTTTTGATATCGAAAAAGATGTGTTGACTGTGGTCGATGGCAAAGAAATTCGTTTGAAAGATATCTGGCCGAGCGATGAAGAAATTGACGCTATCGTCAAATCCAGCGTCAAGCCCGAGCAGTTCCGTAAAGTCTATGAGCCCATGTTTGCGATTCAGCTTGATGACGGTGAAAAGGTTAGTCCGCTGTATGACTGGCGTCCACAAACCACCTATATCCGCCGCCCGCCATATTGGGAAGGCGCACTCGCTGCACCGCGCACGATGAAGGCGATGCGTGCATTGGCCGTATTGGGGGACAACATTACGACCGATCATTTATCACCATCGAATGCCATTATGCTGGACAGCGCCGCTGGCGCTTATCTCGCAAAAATGGGTTTGCCGGAAGAAGACTTCAACTCTTACGCAACCCATCGTGGAGATCATTTGACGGCACAACGCGCTACCTTTGCTAACCCGACATTGAAGAATGAAATGGTGCTGGAAGACGGCAAAGTCAAAGCCGGCTCATTGGCACGTATCGAACCAGAGGGCAAAGTCACCCGTATGTGGGAGGCGATAGAGACCTATATGGAGCGTAAGCAGCCATTGATCATCGTCGCTGGGGCGGATTATGGTCAAGGTTCTTCACGCGATTGGGCAGCCAAAGGCGTGCGTCTGGCGGGTGTAGAAGCAATTGCGGCAGAAGGTTTTGAGCGTATTCATCGTACCAATCTGGTGGGTATGGGGGTGTTGCCCATGGAATTTAAACCAGGTGTCAATCGCCTGACTTTACAGATTAATGGTACGGAAACTTACGACGTCATTGGTCAGCGTACACCTCGTGCCACCTTGACGTTGGTGATCAACCGTAAAAATGGCGAACGTGTCGAAGTGCCGATGACTTGTCGCCTGGATACAGCGGAAGAGGTATCGATTTACGAGGCGGGCGGTGTATTACAGCGTTTTGCTCAGGACTTTTTGGAATCAACAAAGGCGATCTAAGAAGCTTAGGGTGTGCCATGCGCACCCTTCCATATTAAATCTCGCAAAGATCAATAGGAATTAGTATGACTCAAGTTCCACAAATCAAAATCGCCGCGACCTATATTCGCGGGGGAACCAGTAAGGGCGTTTTTTTTCGCTTGCAGGATTTGCCAGTAGTAGCGCAAGTCTCCGGTGCGGCACGCGATGCTTTGCTCTTACGGGTCATCGGTAGTCCTGATCCTTACGGCAAGCAGATTGACGGTATGGGTGCTGCGACATCGAGTACCAGCAAGACAGTCATCCTTTCCAAAAGTACCAAAGCGGATCACGATGTAGATTACCTGTTCGGTCAGGTCGCTATCGATAAAGCCTTTGTTGACTGGAGCGGCAACTGTGGCAATCTGTCTGCGGCGGTCGGCTCCTTTGCGATTAGTGCAGGATTGGTGGACGCAAGTCGCATTCCACAAAACGGTGTTGCTGTGATTCGTATATGGCAAGCGAATATCGCCAAGACCATTATTGCGCATGTGCCTATCACTGATGGCGAAGTGCAAGAGACCGGCAATTTTGAGCTTGACGGTGTGACCTTTCCAGCGGCGGAAGTGCAACTAGAATTTATCGATCCGGCAGCCGATGAAGATGGTGCTGGTGGTTCTATGTTCCCAACCGGGAATCTGGTTGATGATCTGGATGTACCTGGCGTTGGTATTCTCAAAGCGACGATGATCAATGCCGGTATTCCGACTATCTTTGTGAACGCAGAATCCATCGGATATACCGGAACCGAGTTGCAAGATGCGATCAATAGCGATCCTGTCGCACTGGCGAAATTTGAAACCATTCGTGCCCACGGCGCGGTGCGCATGGGACTCATCCAACATATCGACGACGCAGCGAACCGTCAGCACACGCCCAAGGTCGCCTTCGTCGCTCCACCTGCTGACTACGTATCATCTAGTGGTAAAAAAGTAGCCGCTGCCGATATCGATTTGTTAGTACGAGCGATGTCAATGGGCAAATTACATCATGCGATGATGGGTACTGCGGCAGTGGCGATTGGTACCGCCGCCGCTATTCCAGGCACGCTAGTCAATCTTGCCGCTGGTGGCGGCGACCGGACAGCTGTGCGCTTTGGCCATCCTTCCGGTACTTTGCGCGTTGGTGCAGAGGCCACACAAGTCAATG
Organism: Undibacterium sp.; assembly: GCA_025352365.1. GTDB lineage: Bacteria > Pseudomonadota > Gammaproteobacteria > Burkholderiales > Burkholderiaceae_D > Undibacterium. The sequence continues at coordinate 2,808 of JANXTO010000026.1, forward strand.
GTGAGTGGGCTGTGAAAAAGGCCATCATGAGCCGCAGTGCACGTATTTTGATGGAAGGTTGGGTGCGTGTGCCGGGAGACTCGTTCTAACACACTACGCTAGTCCGCCTGCTGAAGAAATAAAACATTCACGCCAATAATAAAAAAATCAAAAATACGCGAGGCACAGAAATAATCCCCATGGAGACAATATGAACTTTGCAGACTTCTACCAGAAATCGATCGACGATACACAGGCGTTTTGGGACAAGGAGGCAGAGCTGATCTATTGGGATGAACCGTACACGCACGTGTTGGACGATTCTCGTCCACCGTTCACACAATGGTTCGTGGGCGGCAAGACGAACCTCTGTTATAACGCCGTAGATCGCTGGTTGGAAACGCAGGCAGACAAACCTGCACTGATTGCGATTTCGACAGAAACCAATACAGAAAAAACCTATACCTTTGCGGAGTTGCATACAGAAGTGCAGCGCATGGCAGCCATCATGTTGTCGCTGGGTGTGCGCAAAGGTCAGCAAGTACTAATTTATATGCCGATGATTGCGGAGGCTGCTTTTGCGATGCTGGCTTGTGCGCGTATCGGTGCGATTCATTCTGTCGTATTTGGTGGTTTTGCGTCTAAAAGTCTGGCCATGCGGATTGATGATTGCAAACCAGTACTGATCGTCTCTGCTGATGCAGGGATGCGTGGCGGTAAGTCGGTGCCATATAAGCCGCTACTGGATGATGCCATTCTGATGGCGACTCACAAGCCAAGCCAGGTTTTGCTAGTTGATCGCGGTCTGGAAAAAATGCAACTCGTTACTGGACGCGATGCTGATTACGCCTCTTTACGACGGCACTATCTGGAGCCGCATGCTTCTGCAAATGTACCAATTACCTGGCTGGAATCAAACGACATTTCCTACGTGCTGTACACCTCCGGTACTACCGGAAAACCCAAAGGCGTGCAGCGCGATGTGGGCGGTTACGCCGTTGCATTAGCATCGTCGATGAAGCATATTTTTTGTAGTCATCCAGGTGAAACTTACTTCGCCACGTCAGATATCGGCTGGGTCGTCGGACACTCCTATATCGTGTATGGCCCTCTGATCGCTGGTATGTCGACGATTATGTATGAGGGCACGCCAATACGTCCTGATGCTGGCGTCTGGTGGAGCATCGTCGAAAAATATAAAGTGTCGCGGATGTTCTCGGCACCTACAGCGGTAAGGGTTTTGAAAAAATATCCGTCAGAGCTGATGAAAAAATATGACTTGTCTTCGCTCAAAGCTTTATATCTGGCGGGCGAACCTTTAGATGAGACAACCTCAAGCTGGATTGCCACAGAATTGGGCGTGCCGATTATTGATAATTACTGGCAGACCGAAACGGGTTGGCCAATTTTGTCCGTTGCACGAGGTATTGAGCACAAAGAAACTCGCCTCGGTAGCCCTGGTGTTGCGATGTATGGCTACGATGTAAAAATTATCAATGAATCTACCGGCGAAGAATGCGGTGCTGGCGAAAAAGGTGTGGTCGCCATCAAAGGACCTTTGCCGCCAGGTTGCATGCAGACGATCTACGGCGATGATCAGCGATTTGTGCAGACTTACTGGAGCAATTTTCCACAAGCACAGTTGTATTCCACATTTGATTGGGGCATTAAAGACGCCGATGGTTATTACTTCATTTTGGGACGTACTGACGATGTGATTAATGTGGCTGGTCATCGCTTGGGAACTCGTGAAATTGAGGAGAGTATTTCTAGTCATCCGCATATATCCGAAGTAGCTGTGGTCGGTGTAGAAGATAAATTAAAAGGGCAGGTCGCTATCGCATTTGCGATTTTAAAAAATCCTGACGTAGCAAGCTCACAAGAATCCAGACGTGTATTAGAAGCCGAGGTGATGGCGGTTGTGGATAAAAATTTAGGGGGGATCGCCAGACCAGCGCGAGTTTATTTCGTGACCGTTTTACCAAAAACACGGTCAGGAAAATTATTGCGTCGTTCTATTCAAGCAATTTGTGAGGGGCGAGATGCGGGTGATTTAACGACCATAGAAGACCCTAGTTCTTTAGAACAGATTAAATCGGCAATTGTGAGTTGATGACAAATCCACCGCTATTGGTGGTAATGTTGCCGCTGCCGACTTTTTTAATTGACGGTATTTAACAATCAACTACTTGAGGCACGGCAAAAATAGTTCCATACTGAAACTTCTTGATAATAATTGGGGGAGCACAAATGGCAACAATATCAAAATACATGGCCGGTATCTCAGCCGGCGTTACATTAAGCGTCTTGTTAGCGACCAGCGCCTTTGCAGTCGCTGAACGAGGATCGGAGCCAGAAGCAGAGGCCATGGTTAAGCAAGCGGTTGCACTGATTAAGTCTGGTGGAACTGAAAAAGCCTACGCTACGTTTACTGAGCATCCGAATGGCGCATTTAAAGACCGTGACTTGTATATTTTTGTGTACGACTTTAAGGGTAACTGTCTGGCGCAAGGTGCAAACCCTAAAATGGTGGGCAAAAATCTGGTTGGCTTAAAAGACGTTGAC
>JANXTO010000071.1 GCA_025352365.1 Undibacterium sp.
AGGCAACTAAAAACAATGCAGAGTTTTTTGAAATGATGCGTCGTGGTAATTAAGTCTGAATAAACGATACTCGTTTTAGACTGATCATCCGTAGCCGATAGAGCCATCTTTTTAGATGGCTCTTTTTATTTTGGCGATGGATTCTTATGCGAAATAGGTTGTTTAAGTCTAGAGTTTATTTGCATCACTTTATGTTTTACTCATTACTAAATATGTTAACAAGCCCTACCTCAACCGCAAACCCAAGACAGAACAAACATGCGAGTGCAAAGCATGCGGTTTGAGATCTGCGCCATGCGGCAAGTCACTAATATTGATGTGGTGTAGCAGTTGCGTTGCTGATGGCATTAGTTCTGCATGTGGCGCACCGTGGGCTGGTGGAGTTGGTATGTGCATGGCGACGATGACACCGTTTTCGCTGAGCACCGTGAGTTTGTCTAAGTAGATCATTGCCATTTCCCCACATCGACCAAAAAACTGGCATCGGCGTTGTTGTTATTGAAGATATCTGCGGTATAAACAGCGGCATCAAAAGCATTGTCGCCAGTACCGATGGATCGATAAAATCGTCCGTTGCCTGTCACAATCAACTCACCGTGAAAATCATCTTGTGGGTTGGCAGTGGCGATTGCCGGGCCAATATCTGTAATTACGGTAGTGAGCCATGCGTAGCCAAACTTAACCGTCTGCCCAGCGTTCACCCAAAAAAGTCCACCGACTGCGCGAAACATAGCCATCAAAGTTCTCCTCATTATAAACATCTGTGAAATACAGCAATAAAAGAAAAGCTCATCAGGGCTGAACCGTGCGACAACGCCATCAACCCTCAATGATTGTAGTCTTCGATATCAAAAATGTCCCGAAATTGACTTGTACGGTTTCGCCTTCGTTTGATGCTGCTGGCTTTTTATTGCAGCTTGGAATGAATGACCGTGCCTTGGCGGATCGTTTTGGTGACCGGAGTTTTTTCACAAATATCGGCTAAGCGGCTAAGTTGCTCTGGCGCCAGGCTGTTACCGAAAACGATATTGCGCGCTATGGTTTCTAGGCCTGCATCATCACGGGAAAATCGAGCCTCTACCTTGATGCTACCCAAGATCCAGCCTTTTATATCGGCATACATGCGTAAAGTGAGCGAGGTACAAGAGGCTAATGCGGCCAGCAACAATTCATACGGCGCGGGACCGGTATCCTAACCGCCATTACTTTCTGGCTCGTCGGATGTGATGCGGTGAGTGCGGGCTCGGATTTCTTGTGCGTAGCCAGCGGTGTTTTGCAGATGTACCGTTGCCATGGATATTCTCCCGTGAGGTGACGCGATATGAGATGAAGTAAGAGTAAGGTGGTATTGAATCTGATGCCCGATTACCTGCCTCAGAATGCGTAGCGATTTGGTATTTAAAAATGATAGAACGATTCCTACCTGCGCTGAATAGTGGCTATCTTAGCGGATTAAGGATATCAACCTAAAACAGAATATGTCGAAGATAAAAAAAGAGGTGGAACGCGATCTGAATGGGCTTCAGGTTCGCATTTCACCTCTAACAGGGGAAACTGATTGATTTTTCTGATGATATATACTCGCCACAGTATATTTCAATATCTAATTAATCTATGGGCATTAAGGGTATTTTAGGCATATACCCCCCATTTTTTACCAATTACGCATTTACTTAGCAGCGAGTTTTTCTGACTTATCCCAACCACCGCCGACAGCTTTGTAGATGCTAACTACCGCAGTCAAATGCGCACGCTGAGTGTCGATCAAAGTCGATTGCGCTTGCAACAAATCGCGTTGAGCACTGAGCACATCAAGATAGCTGCTGTAACCGTTTTTGTAGCGCAAGTCGGCCAGACGCAATGAATCTTTTAAAGCGGTGACGCGACGATTGCCAGCTGCGTAAATTTGCTCATTGGCAGCCGTGTTGACCAACGCATCATGCACATCGCGGAAAGCCCCTTGCACACTTTGTACATATTGCGCCACGGCTTGCGTTTTGCGCGCTTCGGCACCGGACACCAGCGCGCCAATCGCGCCGGCGCGGAAGATCGGTTGCGCAATATTCGCCCCGATATTCCACAGCAAAGAAGCTGGATTAAATAAATCCTTAAAGCCACGTGACTCGTCGCCATAGCCAGTGGTCAGCTTCAGGCTCGGGAAATACTGCGCCTTGGCTTGACCGATATCAGCGTTGGCAGCAACCAGCGTTTGTTCGGCAGCGATGATGTCTGGTCTGCGGTTAAGCAGATCCGATGGTAAGTCGGCTGGCACTGTCGCTTGCTGATACAGGCTATCAATGCTACTGCCTCGTGCAATCACCGGATTGGCAATTGCCGAGGGCGAACGTCCTAACAAGCCGGCAATGGCAGACTCTGTGACTGCCAGCGATTGCTTCGCTTGCAGCAAGCTAATCTCTGTCGCGGCGGTATCAGATTCTGCCTGATGTAAATCTAGCTCACCGATCGAGCCGGAAGAAAAACGTTTTTGTTGCAAACGTAGATTTTCCTGACGAGTTTTGAGTGTCGATTCGGCCAGTTCTACTTGTGCATCGTAAGCCCGCAAAGCAAAGTAATTTTGCGCTAGGTTGGAATACAAGGTGTTAATCACCATGCCGCGATTGGCTTCTTGCGATAACAAACGGGCACGTGCAGCCTCATCGGCGCGACTGAGCTTACCCCAGAAATCCACCTCATAAGACGCGCTTAAACCGATCTGATAATCGGTACCAATCGGATTAGCGCCGGGCACCAGTTTGCCGGAGTTGACACTGGTACGACTTTTTGTGCCGGACAAATTCGCGTCCACCGTAGGATAACGATTGGAGTTGGCTGAGGCTGCGGTCGCACGTGCTTCTTCCACCCGCCCTGCTGCCAGCAAAATATCCTGATTATTGGCAGTTGCCTCATCCAGCATATTGTTTAAAACAGGGTCTTGGAAAGACTTCCACCAGCTAAGCCAATCGGTCGTTGCGCTAGTTTTTCCAGTGCTTGTAACACCGCTCGTGAGCTTTGCTGGCGTATCAAATGCTGGCCGCTGATAATCAGGTCCGATCGCGCTGCAACCTGCCAGCAGCAAGCTGGCAGCTATCACTGAAAGCCGCAATGTTGGCATTAGTGTTGATCTACGGGTTGATCTGGGTGTTGATTCAAATACAGTTGATGTCATCACATGTTCCTCTTAATTCTTCTGTTCAGCAGGTGGCGCATTGTGCAAGATATGAACCGGATGCTCGAAATCTTCCTCTGTCGTTTTAAACCGCTTATCGTTAATCAGTTTAAAGAATAAAGGTACAAAGAAGATCGCCAGGAAAGTCGCTGCCAGCATACCGCCCAATACACCCGTGCCGAGCGACATACGCGCCGCCGCACCAGCACCGTGAGAAAATGCCAGTGGTACCACGCCCAAGATAAACGCTAACGATGTCATCAAAATAGGACGGAAACGTAAGCGTGCCGATTCCAATACCGCAGCAACCGGGGCATAGCCCTCATGCACTTTCATCACTGCAAATTCAACAATCAAAATCGCATTTTTCGCAGACAAGCCAAGCAAGGTCACCAGACCAATCTGGAAGTACACGTCGTTGTTAAAATTACGCAAATAAACCGCTAACAGTGCACCGAAGATACCAAACGGCATCGCCAATAAAACGGAGAAAGGTAGTGACCATTTTTCGTATTGCGCGGCCAGAATCAAGAAGATCATCAAGACACCGGCACCAATCGCGATACCAGCAGCATTGCTAGTGCGCTTCTCCTGGAACGAAGCACCGCCCCAATCGTATGAGACATCAACCGGCAACACCGTTTTAGCAGCACGCTCCATCGCAGCGATCGCTTGTCCTGAGCTATAGCCTGGCTTAGCACCACCCAAGATTTTGATCGATGGCAAAGCGTTAAAACGCTGCACAGAATCAGGACCGGTCGTAAAACGGACTGTAGTAAAAGCGCGGACAGGAATCATTTGTCCGGTAGCAGAGCGCACATACATACTGCCGATATCATCTGGCTTGGCGCGGAACTGGCCTTCTGCCTGCAACTGAACGGTGTAGGTACGACCATTTTTGTTGAAGTCATTGACATAGTAACTACCCATGGTCGCGGCTAAAGTATTGTAAACATCCGAGAGGGCAACACCCATAGAGCGTGCTTTATCGTTATCCACATCCACATATAGCTGCGGTGAATTAGCTTGCCACAGAGTTTGTACGCCAGCCAGTTCAGGCTGCTTATTAGCTTCTGCCAGCAAGGCTGGTAACAGCTTGGCCAGACGCTCTACACCGCCCTCACCTTTGTTTTGCATATAGAACTCAAAACCACCAGTTTGCCCCAGACCTTGAATCGCTGGCGGGCTGAAGAATAGTGGTAAACCTTCTTTGATACGGCCTGTTTTCATAAAACTTTCACCGACCATTTGCTGTGCCGACTGAGTACGTTCATCCCAAGGTTTTAACGGGAAGAACATGGTTGCCGCAGAAGATTTCAAACCGCCACCACCTAAGAAATCCAGACCAACCAAAGCGAAGGTGGTATCGATGTTCTTATTGGTTTTCATGATTTCTTCTACTTGCTTGACCATGGCATCCGTACGAGCTAAAGACGTACCTTCAGGCATGATGGCAGCACCGATAAAGTAACCTTGATCTTCATCCGGTACCAATCCGCCGGGTACGGTTTTCCACAATACGCCCGTCACAACCAGCATGCCACCGAAGACCATCACACCTAAGACCGAGCGACGCAAGAAGAAAGTAACACCATTGGTATAGCGCTTGGTCAGACGTAAAAACGCGCCGTTAAACCAGGTGAAAAAGCGATTATGTTGTTCCGCACCTGGCTTCAACAAGATCGCGCAAAGTGCTGGCGTCAAGGTCAAGGCAACAATACCGGACAACACCACAGCGATAGAAATCGTGACGGAGAACTGACGATACAACTCGCCTGCTAAACCACCAAGGAAAGCAATCGGGCCAAATGCTGCAACCAAGACCAGAACAATCGCAATAACTGGACCTGTTACTTCATGCATTGCTTCAATCGCTGCATCTTTTGGTGTCATGCCTTCTTCGTTCATTAGACGTTCGACATTCTCCAGCACCACAATCGCATCGTCGACCACGATACCGATCGCCAGCACCATACCGAACAAAGTCAGGGTATTGATGCTGTAACCCAGCAAGTGCAAACCTGCCATCGTACCGATTAATGACACTGGTACTGCCAGAGTTGGAATGATCGTTGCGCGCCAGCTTTGCAAGAACAAATACACCACGATGAAGACCAGTACCATGGCTTCGCCCAAAGTTTTTAACACTTCAGCGATGGATTCGGTCACAAACGGTGTGGTGTCATACGGCGTTGCATATTCCATACCTTCTGGGAATTTAGACTTCAAATCTTGCAGGGTTGCTTCGATGGCTTTGCGTGTATCCAATGCGTTTGCACCAGTCTGCAAAAAGACACCTATGTTGGCTGATGGATGACCATTCACACGACCATTTAAGTTGTAATCTTTGGAGCCTAATTCAACCCGTGCTACGTCTTTGATACGGACAGAGGCACCACTTTTATCGGTTTTAACGATGATATTGGCAAACTCAGCCGGCTCCAGTAATCGCCCTTTAGCGGTTACTGTCATGGTCAGTTCTTCAGTATTGTTTGGCGGTGCGCCGACTTTACCCGCAGCATATTGAGCATTTTGCTCACCAACGGCATTAGAAATATCGCTGACGGTAACGCCTAATTGCGCCATACGATCAGGACGCATCCAAATCCGCATCGCATAATCTTTGGCACCAAAAATTTGAATATTAGTGGTACCTGGAACACGCTTCAGCGCATCTAAAACGTTTTGTGTTGCGTAGTTGGACAAGTACAAAGAGTCATAGCGGTTGTCTGGTGAATACAAAGCTGCAACCACTAAGAAGTTGGACGAGCTTTTAGACACGGTGACACCTTGACGACGTACTTCTTGCGGCAACTTAGCATCTGCTTGACGTACCCGGTTGTTGACGTTAACTGCGGCAATATCCAGATCAGTACCGACTTCAAAAGTCACATCGATAGAAACACGACCGTCGGCGGAAGAGGTAGAGCTCATATACAACATATGCTCTACGCCGTTGATTTGCTCTTCGATCGGTGCAGCAACTGTGCGCTCTACTACTTCAGCAGAGGCACCTGGATAATTGGCAGTAACGTTGACTACCGGCGGAGAAATTTCCGGGTAACGAGAAATTGGCAAGACCCGCAACGCGGCCAGACCAGCCAGCACAATAATCAACGACAATACCGTCGCGAAAATTGGCCGGTTAATAAAAAATTTTGAAAACATGAGTAATCCTTGCGCCTAAATTTGTGGTGCTACTTATTGAGCAGCTTTAGCACTGGCAGTTTCTGCAGCGGGCTTGGTATTAACTTGGGCTGGTGCTGACGTTGGTGCTAACGTCGGCGCTGACGATCCTGCGCTTCCAGAAGGTTTTGTAGCCAGCGGCACCGGTGTAACGGTCATACCAGGCTCATGGGCTTTGATAAAACCATCGACCAACACGCGATCGCCGCCCTTCAGTCCTTTTGTCACTATCCACTGACCGTTGGACCAGCCATCTAGCTCAACCGGACGTGGTGCTAACTTATTGTCTGGCGTTACTGTGAAAACGATTTTGCCCATAGGGCTATCGATTACCGCACGTTGTGGTACTGAGAGTGCCGCAGTACGAGTGGCGCCGTTCAAAATCACGCGAACGAACTGGCCTGGACGCAAAGTACCGTCAGGATTAGGGATTTGTGCTCGAGCATCAAAACCACCAGTCGCTGGATTGACTTTTTCGCTAGCGAAATTCATCTTGCCTACCGTCGGAAAAATCGATCCGTCTGCCAATTTGACCTTAACGTCAAACGCCAGACTACCGTTAGTAGCGCGTTTGCCAGGCAATGCAATTTTGCCGCCACTGACTTCCTGACTTAGTTTTAAATAGTCAGCTTCAGTGATGCTGAAATTGACGTAGACCGGATCGGTCTGGACAATCGTGGTCAGCAAACTGTCGGAAGCCGTCACCAAACTACCGTTGGATTTGCTGGCGATACCGGTAACACCATCAATTGGCGCAACAACCCGGGTGTAGCCCAGATTGAGTTTGGCTTCGTTCACCTGCGCCATGGACTGCTTGTAGCTGGCTTCGGCGGTCTCTAATGCAGATTTCGCATCATCAAATTCTTTTTGACTAATCGCTTTTTCAGCAGCCAGTGGTGTTAAGCGCGCAAATTCACGTTTGGCTTGATTCAATTTAGCTTCATTAACGCCAGCCGCTGCTTCTGCGGAAGCGAGTTGCGTTTTATAAGTACCCGGATCAATTTGAAACAGGACGGTGCCCGCTTTAACGCGTGAGCCCTCTTCGTATAAACGGTTTTCTAAAATGCCAGAAATTCTTGCGCGCACTTCAGTTTCGCGAGAGCCTGCTGTTTGTCCGACATATTCAAAATCCATCGGCAGATTTGTCGGCTGTACTGTAACCACACTGACCTCGGGTGGTGGCATTCCACCGGGACCACCTGGACCGGCACCACCAGCCTTGCCACAAGCAGCCAACACCAACAAAGGCGCGCTAATTGCTGCAATGCGCAACAAGGGTGTAAGACGACCAGACCAGGCTGATGGCGTTGCTAATAGTTCGTTACTGAATTTGGGGAAGTGTAAATTTGGAGGGCTCATGAATTTTTCTCTATTAACGGAAAAGGCGGCGTGCTATTATATACATTCACGAATGTTTGTATATATTTTTAAAAATTATTTTCTGCGAGCAATAAAAAATTATCGAAAAGGCTGAATTAAAGGCCTAGAAATACTAATGGAGACGCATCATGGCTAGGAAAACCAAAGAAGAAGCGCAAGAAACCTGCAATGCTTTGCTCGATGCAGCTGAGCAAGTTTTTTGCGTAAAAGGTGTTACGAATACGACGCTCAATGAGGTTGCAAAAGAAGCCGGTATGACACGCGGTGCAATTTATTGGCACTTCAAAGATAAAAATGCTTTGTTTAAAGCAATGTGTGATCGTGCATTTTTACCAATAGAAACATTACTCAACGAGATCACGAGTACCCCGCCGGAAGACCCTTTTGCTGCACTGCGTCAGCTCTATGTTCACATGCTCAAAGAGGTTGCCAGCTCACCAAGGCAGACCAATGTGTTCAACATCATATTTCATCGCTGCGAGAAAGGAACTGAAATGAGTTCTTACGCACATGAGAAGGAACCGCGTAACGAATGCATTTTAAAAATGGAAGATATTTTTAAAGTAGCCGTTACGCAAAAAAAACTACCTGTAAACACCGACACCTGGATCGCGGTGCAGATGATTCACTCTTACTCAATCGGATTAATTTACGAATGGCTAGTAGATACAAAAGCCTACGATCTTGCCAAACGTGCAGAATATATGATTGACGTCATGTTGGCTGGCATCATAGCTAAACCACCGCTAAAAAACTGAGCTAAACGATTATTTATTAAGTACTCGGTTGCATAAAAATCTGAATTAGCCCGGCAACTTCCAGTCGTAGCGAACTGCCAGCAGGCGCAGCATTGAGGTGACCAGAATGCCCAATAGCACCGCCACTGTCTCTATGACCTGCCAATTGGTCAGAAGTAGATAAACCCAGCAGCCAGCAAATGCGCAGGTGGCATACAATTGTCCGCGCCGGAATACCATCGGTATTTCATTACAAATGATGTCCCTCAGAACACCGCCAAAAATGCCGGTAATTACACCCATCATGGTGCAAATAAATAACGGCATGTTTGCTTCTAACGCCAATGACGCACCACCTACGCTGAACAAGCCAAGCCCAAATGCATCGGCATACAAAATAACTTTATCCGTCACGGCATGTCGCAAATGCCTGCCGAACGGTAAAGCGATTAAGCTCATGACAAAAATCAACAACACATATTCTTGGTGATCAACCCAAAACAAAGGGCGTCGATCAAGTAGTAAATCACGCAAGGTTCCTCCGCCGAAAGCGGTTATAAACGCGACCGTGAAAACTCCTACCGGATCCATTTTCTTTTTTCTCGCTTCAACAAAGCCAGAAGCGGCAAAAGCGACAATGCCAGCGACCTCTACCGCATGTAATAGCGTACTCATGCCCAAATGGATGGATGTTGCCAAAATATCTCCTGTTATCTACTCATACAAGCTCTGCACAGAATGATGCAAACGTATGATTTTATTGTATAATCTTGGGCTGGCATTAGGCCATCGGTATTTTTAAATCAGGCAAGTGATCAACAATCGGGTCAAGAAGCAAGGCGACCGACGAAGTGGGGATTGGCTACCAAAACTTTTTGAGGCAAGCATGAAAGACGGCATCCATCCAAATTATCGTGAAGTTTTGTTTCACGATGTATCTAACGATTTCAAATTCGTCACACGTTCTACTATTCAGACTCGTGACAAAATGGAATTCGAAGGCAAAGAATATCCACTGGTAAAGATCGAGGTTTCTGCAGAATCCCACCCTTTCTACACTGGTAAACACAAAATTGTTGATACCGCTGGTCGCGTTGACAAATTCCGTAAAAAATTCGGTACTGTTGGCTCCAAAACTTCTGTTGCAAACTAATTCTTTTGCATCCGTTGTATTGATAAAAAAGGCAGCTCAAGCTGCCTTTTTTCATATCTAATATTTAAGTATAGTCTCGTATAAAAATAAAATGCTCGTATGAAGTTATCACTTGGCTTTAACATGAGCGCGGCAAGAACATAATCTTGATGCAAGCGGTTTCACCAAATCTAATCAATCCCACTTTTACCTAAGCAACAAGTCTTATGAAGCCTGTACGCCTTCCTGCTGCTGCGACAATCGCCCTGCCACGCTGGGCTATTCTTGCCTTATGCCTGCTTTACATTCTGCCTGGACTAATTGGCCGCGACCCATGGAAAGGCGATGACGCGGCCAGTTTTGGCATCATGTGGACGATGGCGCACGGCAACATTAATGACTGGTTATGGCCACATATCGTCGGTCTGCCTATGCCAGAGGAAGGACCATTGGCATTTTGGCTGGGCGCTATCTGTATCAAGTTATTTGGCTGGTTAATGGGCGATGCGATGGCCGCCCGGCTGGCGACTGGTGTATTTTTTATGCTGGGTTCAGTTTCAGTTTGGTATACCACCTATTTATTAGGCAGAAGAACTGAGGCACAACCGTTGAAACTCGCTTTTGGTGGGCAGCCGGAACCAAAAGATTTTGGCCGGACGCTAGCTGATGGTGCGTTACTTATTTACCTCGGATGTCTTGGCTTATTAGTTCGCAGCCATGAGACCAGCGCAGAAGCTCTGCAAATTTCCTTGGTGGCTTACGCCCTTTATTTATGCGCAAGATTACTTGATGCGGGAAACAGAACAAATGCATTAAAGCTAGGCTTCGTTCTGGGCCTACTAATATTAGCGAGAGGCTGGGTTCTTCCTCTGGGCTTAAGTTTAAGTTTAATTGGGCTGTGCTTTTATCGCCAGCAAAAGCAGTATTGGCTCTTGTTCAAATTCTCATTTCCTATCGCACTATTTGTTGCGGCATCGTGGTTGCTGGCGATCAGTATCGTACATCCATTTAATAGTTCGCCCTACCCTGCGTGGATGCTATGGAACTCACGCCAAATTAGTCTTCCATCAATAGCTAATATCTCTTACTTTTTTAAATACGGGATCTGGTTTGCCTGGCCTGCGTGGCCATTTGCAGCATGGGCAATTTATGCTTGGAGAAAACAAGAAAAGGCCTTGCATATTTCCTTGCCAGTAACATTTTTGGGTTGTTTTATTCTTCTGGCATTTATCAACCCTTATGCAGAAGAAAGTATCTTATTGCCGATCTTGCCTCCTCTGGCAATTTTGGCTGCATTCGGTTTGCCAACAATGAAACGCAGCGCAATCAATGCGGTGGATTGGTTTGCAGTCATGGTATTAACCGGAGTTGCCACACTGTTCTGGCTATATTGGATATCGGCACAGACGGGGTGGCCAGTCGGCGTCGCAAAACAAGTGGCGCGCTTCTCTCCTGACCATCAATCCAGCTTCAATCCTTTGACTTTCATCATTGCGCTCAGCGCTACTGTTGCGTGGTTTGCGGTAGTGTACTGGCGCATCTCGCGTCAACCGTCGGTGCTGTGGCGAGCTGTAGTGCTGTCAAGTGGCGGTGTGATTTTATGCTGGTTGCTGCTACTTACATTAGCGCTGCCAATCATCAATGACAGAATTAGCTACGCAAATGTAAGCAAAGAACTGGTACAACACATGCCTGCAAAGTATCGCTGTATTGATAGCAATATCGGACCTTCGCAACGAGCCTCGTTCGCTTATTTTGGTGCTTTGCATTTTGCAGGATTTAGCGAACCACCTTGCGATGTGCTGTTACTGCAATCAAGCCATCGTAGATTAAATGCTAGCACTGAAGTGGATACAAGCACCTACCCCGGGACTTGGGAAGTTATCTGGACAGGACATCGGGCATCTGACCGGGACGAATTATTTTCGCTATATATTCAGAAAAAACCTTGATTAAATAATCCCAGCTTAGTCTGCAAGTGTTCAATTACCATATGCTCCCTATTATTTTTATAGAAAATGGCATATTGCCCAATACTTCTATGGACGATTAAAATATACTAATGGGGAGTATATTTAAAGTATCAAGATAGTCTAGTAAAACCATTGGACTTAAACCGTCTCTTTAATGGCGGCAAACTCATTCCAGGCTAGCGCAGCTAAAACCACGGCGCCACCATAAATCGTTGCATTCGCTGGTACTTCACCAGCACCGAGCCAAGCCCAGATCGGCCCCAGCAACACCTCTACCAGAGCCAACAAAGATACCTCGGGCGCAGACAGACTTCTGGTTGCGCGAACCATCAG
>JANXTO010000089.1 GCA_025352365.1 Undibacterium sp.
GCGAGATGTAATGCACCAGATGCCCTTGATACCAACCCGCTAGTCAGGGGAGTTCTACCGTGGCGACCGATTTTTCATTGAGCTTACTGAGATCGCTGTCTATATCAGGTGCAGCGTAGCCTGGCTGGCTTGCTAACATCAGGCTCAGCGCAATCGCACATGCGGCGGTGCCGAGCTGGTTGAATTGAGTGCGGACGACTCGGGGACGATTTTGCATGTGCTACTCCTCCATTGGGTTGATTTGGATAGTAGCAGAGTATGGAAATGAGATGCGTTAGCTCAACCGTGTTGTTTGGCGGGATCAAATCGCTCAATTCGATTGCCCATATAAAATGCGGCTTCTGGCATGATATTGGCTTGGAAGCCGCAAAAGTAGTGGACATCCAAAATCACATCTTAAAGATCTAACATTACCCGATTTCTACCACTGCGCTTGGCCTCGTACAGCGCTTTGTCTGCGCGCTCCAAAAGTTTACCTAATTTTTTATCACTTTCTAAATTTGTCGCTACGCCGATGCTGACTGTCAGGTGAAAATGCTCGCCCGATGTGGCATGCAGCACCAGGTCTTGCACGTGCTGGCGTATGCGTTCTGCTGCGCTGATGGCGTCTTCACGGCTAGCCTGTTGTAGCAAAACGCAAAACTCTTCGCCGCCTAAACGTCCAAATACATCTGAATCACGTAGTTCCAGCGTGACGGTTTGGGCAAATCGGGTCAGCACTTTGTCGCCGCTGAGGTGGCCGTATTGGTCATTGATGGCTTTAAAATAATCCAGATCCAACATCAGCAAGGTCAGGCTATTGTTGTAGCGCTGGCTGGTCTTAAAAATATGCTCTGCTTGCTCCAGAAAAGCACGTCGGTTCAATATACCGGTCAGCATGTCGGTCGTTGCCAGTTGTTGTAACTCGCGCTCCAGCATTTTGCGTTGGGTCACATCGCGGTAAATGCCCTCGACCCCGGCATAAGCACCAGCGTCGTCGTAAATCGCTTTGCTGCTGATGGAGATATCAATCACTTGTCCATCTTTGCGCACCATCTGGCCGGGGAAGTCAGATACTTTGCCATCGTTGATAATTGCCGCTTTAAACGCATCGCGGTCTTCGTTATGGGGATAATACGATTCGGCATTTTTACCGACAATCTCTTCTGGCTCATAACCCAGTACGGTGCGCACACCGGGACCGACCATTTGCACTATTCCGGCCGCATCGGTGCGGTAATACACGTCCTGCATATTCTCAAAAAGATGGCGGAAATTTTTTTCACTGATGCGAAGCTGCTCCGAGATCTCGCTCTGCGCTGTCATATCCATACCCACCAGCAACACTGCGCCCTCGCCGCCAAACTGAATAGACGAACTTGCGACCAACAGCCTGCGCAGGTTATTTTTACAAGTCCGCAGACGAAATTGAGTAGGGTCATTAGCCCAATTAGCACCTTGTTTGTTTAAACGTTGATTCGATCGGTTGGCATCCAGAGGATGAACAAAATCACTGACGGGGCGCCCGATCAGACTGGTGGCACTCTCTGCCTCTAACAATATCGCAGCGGCCCTGTTGGCATAGACGATTTTGTTATTAATCAATACCGTCATCGATACCGGAATAATATTGATCAAATCACGAAGAAATGTATCGGACACCACTGCAACCTCTTTTTCTTTCCAGTACGACGATGCACAACAAATACAAAGCAAACACAAACTAAGTAGTAACACTGATGCACCTTAATTTTAGTCTAGCATTCTGACAAACCAAACCCAAAAATTGATTTGAAGCAAAATAAGTCATTATTTGCTATCTTGTTGCCTTCTCAATACTCTGCAGTGAAAAACTCAAGAGTTCACAAGTTTGTGCTGGCTAACGACCTTATTCAGTTTTCTAGGATTTTTATGCGCCCTTTATTATTCCCTTTACTCGCAGCATTGGCCCTCCCCGCATCGGCAGAGCGTCTTACTCTGGAACGTATTTTTGATAACGCCAGTTTGGCTGGCAGCAGTCCCAGAAATTTGCAGGTATCGCCCGACGGCCAGCGAGTAACATTTTTGCGTGGGCGCGACGACGATCAGTTTCAGCTGGATTTATGGGAGTTGACCGTCAAAGATCAAAGCATGCGCCTGCTGTTAGATAGCAAAGTGCTGCAAGCCAACGAGCAGATTTCTGATCAGGAAAAAGCCCGCCGCGAGCGTGAACGGATTGCCAATCTGCGCGGGATTGTTGACTACGACTGGTCGCCAGATGGCAAACAATTATTAGTCCCCTTAGCCGGTGATTTGTATCTGGTTGAATTAGCGCATACCGACAAAGCGCGCAAGATCGCATCTGGCGCGGTGATGTCGGCAAAAATTTCCCCCTTGGGTCGGTACGTCTCGTACATCCGCGATCAAAATTTATTTGTGCTTGACCTCAGCACCAATACCGAGCGCCAGCTAACTACAGATGGCGGTGGAACAATCCATAATGCAGAAGCTGAATTTGTCGCGCAAGAAGAGATGGCACAAACCAGTGGCTATTGGTGGGCACCGGATGACTCTGCGATTGCGTTTAAACGTTTTGATGAAAGTCCGGTCCCGATTGCACGCCGCTTTGAGATTTATGCTGACCGCACGGATGTGATTGAACAGCGTTATCCGTATGCAGGTGCGGCCAATGTGCTGGTGAGCCTCGCTCTGGTCAACCCAGAAAATGGTGTCTTAAAAAAAATTGATATTGGCACAGAGAAGGATATTTATCTGGTGCGTGCCGACTGGAGTGCAGATGCAAAAACACTGGTATACCAACGCCAGACCCGTAACCAGAAACAACTAGACTTAATTGCTGTCGATGCCAGCAGTCTGGCGCAAAAAACCTTGCTGACAGAGACTTCCACAAGCTGGGTCAGCATTATGGATAAGCCTTATTTTTTGAAAGCGTCGCAGCAGTTTATCTGGATGTCAGAACGCAGTGGGCGCAAGCATATCTATCGGTACGATATGCAAGGCAAGTTGATCCACCCTATCAGCCAGGGTGAATGGGGTATCGACAACGTATTGGCAATCGATGAAAAGGCACAAAAAATATTTGTCAGTTCCAATCGTGATGCTGTCACCGACAAACAAATCTATGCGCTGAACTTAGATGGCAGCAATGCCGATGCCCCGGCACGCATCAGCAAAACCGATGGCTGGCATGAAGCCAAATTTTCAGACAAAGCGGAGGTCTTTATTGATACCTGGTCTGATCCCAACACGCCACCGCAAGTCAGCCTGCGCCAGCCAGATGGCACGCTGATCGCTTGGATAGAACATAACGAAGTCAATGCTCAACATCCCTATGCGCGCTACGCCAGCATTCATGTGCCTACTGAGTACGGCACGCTAACATCAGATGATGGTCAGACTCTGTATTACTCCATCAAAAAGCCGTTGGACTTCGATGCCAGCAAGCGCTACCCCGTGTTTTTGCAAGTGTATGGCGGCCCGGGCGCACAAACCGTGCAACGTCATTGGGGTAGCTTGTTTGAACAATATATGGCGCAGCAAGGTTATATCGTTTTCAAACTCGACAACCGCGGGTCTGCGCGTCGTGAGCGCCGCTTTACGGATGCCATTTATCAAACCCTGGGTAAAAATGAAGTCGCTGATCAAGTCGCAGGTATTAACTGGTTGGCGCAGCAAAGCTTTGTCGATGCAAAACGGATAGGCGTATTTGGCTGGAGTTACGGTGGCTTTATGAGTCTGCGTTTATTGTCCGCTGCCTCAGACAAAATCGCGGCAGGTGTATCGGTCGCGCCAGTGACTGACTGGGCGTTGTATGACACACATTATGTTGAGCAATTTATTAATAGCCCAAAGGATAATCCGGTAGGCTACCGTCAAAGCGGAGTGTTTGCTCATCTGGATGGATTAAAGTCACCGCTGTTGCTAATCCATGGCATGGCAGATGACAACGTGTTGTTCACCAATACCACCAAGCTCATCGATGATTTAAGCAACCGTGGCATCTTGTTTGATCTGATGACTTACCCGGGTGCAAAACATGGAATATCCGGTGCAGCAAAACAGAAGCATGTGTATCGTACGATTGCGACGTTTTTTGATCAGCATCTGGCGAATACTCAGGTGCATCAAGACGGCTCGGCAACAATACGACAGTAAATACGTCATCACGATGTAATTCTGCTCTGTAACAATAATCGTCGCCGACTCATCTTAGAGTTTATTTAGCGTTTGTTGAGAGATCGCGAACAATTAATTGAGAGATTAATTTTAGCCGCTCTCAACAAAATCTCAACCATCTTATATGCCATGACTACATCCAATTCACTCCATAGCAGCGTGCTTCCGCGTCAAGGTTTACAACGGGCATTTATAGCGACCTGCGTTGCTGCCAGTGCCGCGGCCACCATTTTGCTGTCCATTTCTGACACAGCCTTAGCTGCCGACAAAATCCCGTCCAACAATGTCATTCAACCCAAACTCGTCGTAGTGTTAGTCGTCGACGGATTACCGCAAGAACAGGTGCAACGTTATCGCGATCAGTTTGGTCAAGGTGGTTTTCGCCGCTTGCTGGATCAGGGTGCATGGTTTAGTGACAGCCACCAGGCACATGGTGTTACGGTGACAGCGGTTGGTCACGCAGCGGTGCTGACGGGTGCTTATCCTTATCAACACGGCATTATTGGCAATGAGTGGATAGACCGCGCCAGCATGAACTCGATGTATTGCACACAAGATGCCGCTTACACTTACCTGAACGAAGAAACCAAGCCTAGCGATGGCACCTCCCCTGCTAATTTACGGGTAAGTACGCTAGGCGATGAGCTGCGTTACAGCAATGGCAATTTATCTAAAGTGGTGACAGTATCAGGCAAAGATCGTGGTGCGATTCTGCTCGCTGGCAAAACTGGCACGGCATACATGTACATGGGCAAATCAGGTAATTTTGCCACCAGCACTTATTACCAGAAGGAGAACCCGGATTGGGTTAAAACCTTTAGCGCTGCCAAGCCGCAAGACCGCTTCTACGGCAAACAATGGAAACCCTTGTTACCAGCACCAGCCTATGCCAACGATGCGCCGGATAATTCGCCCGGGATGGCAGCTGTGGTCGATAACCGCAGCGGTTTTCCATTTATTTATGGCAGCGACTCAGGTCAGCCAGACGCTAATTATTACGGCAAACTGCCGTACAGCCCTTATCTCGATGAACT
>JANXTO010000107.1 GCA_025352365.1 Undibacterium sp.
TTTGGTATGTTCCCGCCGGTCAAAACATCTTGCGACGATCATGAAGGTTCTGGCGCAGTCAAAGTACAGCAATGGAATGGCAGCAAATGGGTCGCCATCACACCGAACTGGATGGTTGGTGACAAAGCGCTGACGCGTAGCTTGCTCGAAGAATCGTCGAATAAATATGCCGCTGAGAAGAAAATTACACCCGCTTGTTTGAAATAAATTGTTGCGTTGAGAGAGTCGCTGTGCCGGTGAAAAATATCATTGGCACAGCTTCTTTCTCTACCTAATTGATCAACAACAAATTGGAAAAATTCGCAGGTGAGATCGATATGACGACCCATAGTATTGCTGGTATCACTGATACGGTAGCGGCCAGCCCCGCCTATCTGAGCGTGAATAATATTGAAGTGATTTACGACCACGTTATCCTGGTATTAAAAGGGATTTCGCTGCAAGTCCCACAAGGCAAAATCGTTGCTCTGCTCGGTGCTAATGGCGCGGGGAAATCAACCACGCTCAAAGCGATCTCCACCTTATTACGCAATGAACGCGGCGACATTACCAAAGGCGATATTTGCTTTAAAGGACAGCGGGTTGACCATCTGACACCGAACGAATTAGTCAAACGCGGCTTATCGCAAGTGATGGAAGGTCGTCATTGTTTTGGACATCTCAGCATCGAAGAAAATCTGCTGACTGGTGCCTATACCCGAAAAATTTCACGTGCAGAATTAAAAGAATCGCTAGAGATGGTGTATCACTATTTCCCACGTTTACAACAACGCCGCACATCGCAAGCGGGCTATACCTCTGGCGGCGAGCAACAGATGTGCGCAATCGGTCGTGCACTGATGGCGAAGCCTTCAATGATATTGTTAGATGAGCCTTCGATGGGCATCGCACCACAATTAGTCGAAGAGATTTTTGACATCGTCAAAAGTCTGAACACCAAAGAAAACGTCTCATTTTTACTGGCGGAACAAAACACCAATGTCGCTTTGCGTTACGCCGATTTTGGCTACATCCTGGAAAACGGTCGGGTCGTGATGGAGGGCGACGCCAAAGAGTTGGCAACGAATGAGGATGTCAAAGAATTTTATCTCGGCGTCTCTGGTGCGGGTCGCAAGAGTTTCCGCGAGATGAAATTTTATCGTCGTCGCAAGCGTTGGTTGGCGTAATTACTACCTATTTTAAATCTCGTCAATAACGTTACCCCCTACTAGAACAAGCTATGAACGCCTATCTGGACGCATTAGAAACCCGCCACCCGCCAAGCCGCGAGCAAGCTTTGTTAACACGCTTGCCGCAACTGATTACACATGCGCAGACTGCACCGGGATGGGCGCATATTTTGCAGGGAATACAGGCGTCTGAGATTAAAAGCAGGCAAGCACTAGCGCAGTTGCCAGTGACGCGTAAATCCGATTTAAAAACCATACAAAAAACAGCATTACCTTTTGGCGGGTTAACGACAACAGCACCGCGACAGTTAAGTCGTATTTTTATGTCGCCGGGTCCTATCTTTGATCCTGAAGGTCGGACACAAGACTGGTGGCGCTTCGCCAGACCGATGCACGCGGTCGGCCTGCGTGCAGGTCACATCATACAAAACTGTTTTTCTTACCACTTCACGCCTGCGGCTTTTATGGTGGAGGGCGCGGCGGCTAAGCTGGGTTGTACCGTGATTCCGGCAGGCATAGGCCAGACCGAGATGCAAGTCCAAGCCATGGTGGAATTACGTCCTGATGCTTACGTAGGTACGCCCAGTTTTTTAAAAATCATTATCGACAAAGCGGCAGAAATGGGGGCGGATATCAGCAGCGTGCAATACGCTATTTTGGGTGCAGAAGCCTTACCGCCCAGCTTACGAAAATGGCTGCAAGGGCACGGCATACCGAATGTAGTGCAGATGTACGCCACGGCCGATATCGGCAATATCGCCTATGAGACGCTGACGAATGGGCAAGTCAATCCCGGTATGGTATTGGACGAAGATATCTTGCTAGAGATCGTCCGCCCGGGCACCGGTGATCTGGTGGCAGAAGGGGAAGTCGGCGAAGTCGTGGTCACGTCCTTCAACGCAGATTACCCTTTAATCCGGTTTGGTACTGGCGATATGTCGGCCACTTTGCCTGACATCTCACCATGTGGCCGCACCAATACCCGCATTAAGGGCTGGATGGGGCGCGCCGAACAGACCACCAAAATCAAGGGGATGTTTGTGCATCCATCGCAGGTTGCAGAGATCGTCAGACGT
>JANXTO010000114.1 GCA_025352365.1 Undibacterium sp.
TGATTCTGAAGCGATTTTACTAGCAGCTAAAAATGGAAAATACATTCCTGAAACAGAATATTATGGTGAGTTATCGCACCTTTTGTGGTTAGCTCCTACCGACAGACAAAAAGCAATCATTGAAACAGTCCGGAATGCTCAAGATAATTTTTCTGCCGAAATCATCGCGGGTAGGCTTCAAGACTCCGACGCGGTAAAGAATTTCTCTCCAGAATCGTTAAAAGCACTACGTGAATTTCTTCAAGAAAGAGAACCCAGGTTTTCATCAATCTCAAACGATTTTGATATTGTAGACACCGTCAAATATGCAAATTGGTTGAAATCCTGGGCCATTTTAAATGGCGGCAATGACGCCAACAGTATCAACGCCGCCGTGATGAATCAACTCAGCAATTCCCACACAGACCCACGACAAATAGTGTCATACCTTGTCTCCGGAGATTCAGACCAATTTATTGAAAAATTTGGAGCCACCGCTGCGTTCCATTCACTTGAAGAAAGAATTGATAGCTACGCCGACAAGAATAAAAATCTTACATTTCAAGATTTCGTTGTTGAAATTCGGAAAAAAACTAAGAAATATTAAGTTTAGTCAAATTGATAGAAATAACTTATCACATTTAAATGGATCATAAATCATTCTAGGACTCCACCTAGCGCATATACGATATGTTCCATTTAAGAATCTAGATATTTTTCATTGAAGACCATTTACTTAATAGCCGCGCCATATTGATGTTTAGATGTTGTACTAGAGCGCCCAATTCCACCAACCATAAAACCCCTTGCCCTCACCCAACCCCAGTGGCAAGATGAGCCAGCGTATTTGCAACAAAAACAGCAACTAATAAAGAGGCATCTCATGGCATCAGGCAAAATTTTAGTGGCGCAGGGTGGTGGTCCGACTGCGGTGATTAATCAGTCTTTGGTGGGTGTTGTGCAAGAGGCGCGGCGCTTTTCGCAGATTACTCGTATCTATGGTGCGCGGCATGGAGTGCGTGGGATTGTCGATGAGGACCTGGTCGATCTGACGCAAGAGACTAGCCAGAATCTGGAACTGGTTGCTGCCACGCCGTCGTCGGCCTTGGGTTCTACCCGTGACAAACCAGATGCGGCTTACTGCGCCGCGATTTTTAAAGTCTTGCAGGCGCATGAGATTGAGCACTTTTTTTATATCGGTGGTAACGACTCGTCCGACACGGTGCGGATTGTCAGCTTGGAGGCGCAAAAAGCGGGCTACCCTTTGCGCTGTATTCATATCCCTAAAACCATCGATAACGATCTGGTTGGCAGTGATCATACGCCGGGTTTCCCGTCTGCCGCACGCTTTGTGGCGCAGGCGTTTGCGGGTGCTAATTTAGATAATGCGTCATTGCCTGGCGTGTATGTCGGTGTAGTCATGGGTAGGCATGCAGGATTTTTGACCGCCGCTGCAGCGATGGCGAAAAAATTTCCAGACGACGGTCCGCATCTGATTTATTTGCCGGAGCGGGTATTTTCTTTGGACCAGTTTTTGGCGGATGTCCACACGGTTTATGCCCAATATGGTCGCTGTGTGATTGCCGTATCGGAGGGGATTCATGATGCCAGCGGTGCTGCGATTGCCAGCCTGCTTACCACCGAGGTGGAACGTGATGCACACGGCAATGTGCAGTTATCAGGCACTGGCGCCTTGGCTGATTTGTTGTGTAATGAGATCAAATCCAAGCTCGGTATTAAACGTGTACGTGGCGATACCTTTGGTTATTTGCAGCGCTCGTTTATTGGCTGCGTATCGGACGTTGATCAGCGCGAAGCGCGTGAGGTCGGCGAGAAGGCGGTGCAATTTGCGATGTGGGGTCAGCGCGATGGGTCCGTCGCGATCAAACGCAATGGCGATTATTCGGTGGATTACGAGTTATTACCGCTGGATGCGGTGGCTGGTAAAACCCGGGTGATGGAGGATGAGTTGATTGCGGAGAGCGGCACGGATGTGACTGAGGCTTTCCGGCGTTATTTGCAACCATTGCTGGGCTCCGGTATGCCAGATGCGTTCCGCCTGCGTTTTAGTCCGGTGGAGAAGATATTAGGAGAGACGTTAGTAGATAAGAAGTAGTCTTCATGGAGTAGCTCCATCGCAACGGGATAGCGCCCTTAGTCAAGCTTAGGCATCTTTTCTTTGAATCAGCGTAGATAAGATTGCATGTCGGTTGGTTTTGACCTATATTAATACTCACTATGAGTATATTTAATTGTCCATATAATTGCTGGACAATCAGGCGGTTTTTAATAAAATGATGGGGAGTATATTGAAACATACTGCTATCCATGCACTTTAAAACAGTACATTAAGACCTCACTTTTTGACTGATACAACTCTACGACGCAACGTTATACGTTAAAGCATGGCGTTTTGCAGTCCCGCTACATCAGTAATTTTTTTTAGACACAGATCAAACTTATGCAAGCACGTCGCAATTTACTCAAAAAAACCTTGATGCTCACTGCCGCGGGCTTGGTAGTGGGTACGCGGCCACTCATCAGCCTTGCCAGCGACCAGGACAAACCGCATGAGCTTGCGCCGCCGCCAGATTTATTCGACTCGCAAGCGCTGGATATTGATTTTTGGGTGCAACCACGAACACTGGATTTAATCCGCCCTGCCAGCGGTGAGCGGACTAAAATTTTGTACTGGAAAGATGGTGAAGTCAAAGAGTCTGCCTACGAACAATTGTGTCACCTGCTGCGTGATGTCAATGGCAAAAAAACCGCGCCTATCGATCCTAAATTATTAGAAACTCTGTGGGCAACCCAAGCCTTCATCGCCCGTTTTGGCATGACCAAACCGCTAGAGATTTTATCTGGTTACCGCACACCAGAATCGAACAAGCGCCTGATCGAAGAAGGGATTCCGGCTGCCAGAAAATCGCTGCATCTGGAAGGCAAGGCCGCCGATATCCGCATCGCGCAATTGCATGAAGAAGTATTGGGAGAATTAATACGCAGCTTCCGCCAGGGCGGTGTCGGTTTCTATTATCGCCCCAGCGCACGAGGCGGCTGGATACATACCGACACCGGCTTGCAAAGAACCTGGAAGGGTTGAGCTGGTTTGTACGTTTTTTTTAAGCTTATTTCTTCAATTTATTTTTTAAGCTTATTTCTTACACTCACTTCTTACGCTTATTCAGCCCTACTACTTTCTAAAAACGACTGCCCAAAGCAAGAGCCGCATTCATTACTCCCTACCTGAGGCAATGGTTCGCACCAAATGGGCGTCTTTACCCCATAATACGGGTTCGAATTTTCAGCCATCTTCAAGTAAATCTCCTATGACCAGCCCAAACTTAGAAAATATTAATGTCACCTCGTTCGACAGTATGCCAACGCCAGAGGACTTGCATTTGCGCTTGCCGTTGTCTGAGGTCGCCGCTGCCGTTGTCAACCAAGGTCGTGAAGATTTACGGAATATTTTAGAACGCAAAGACCCACGTCTGTTTGTGGTGGTTGGTCCTTGCTCTATCCATGATCCGGTGGCAGGTCTGGATTACGCCCGTAGATTAAAAGTGCTGCAAGAAGAAGTGAAAGACACATTGCTGTTGGTGATGCGTGTGTATTTTGAAAAACCACGCACCACGACTGGCTGGAAAGGCTATATCAACGATCCTGATATGGATGATTCTTTCCACGTTGATCAAGGCATGGAAAAAGCCCGCCAGTTTTTGCTGGATGTGTGTGAGTTAGGACTACCGACCGGGACCGAAGCACTTGATCCGATCTCGCCACAATATCTGGGTGACTTAATCGCCTGGACTGCAATCGGCGCCCGTACAACAGAATCACAAACCCATCGCGAAATGTCATCCGGCTTATCAACACCGGTCGGTTTTAAAAATGGTACGGATGGCGATATTAGTATCGCGATTAATGCGATTTTGTCGGCATCGCATCCGCATTCTTTTCTTGGTTTAAATAGTCAAGGTCGTGTCGCTATTGTACGTACCAGTGGTAACCAGCACGGCCATGTTGTCTTGCGTGGTGGCGATGGTCGCCCCAATTACGATACGGTATCCGTAGCGATGGCGGAACAAGCTTTGATCAAAGCAAAGTTGCCAGCCAACGTGGTGGTCGATTGCTCTCACGCAAACAGCTACAAGAAGCCGGAGCTACAACCTTTAGTCATGGCCGATGTGATTAATCAGGTCGTTAATGGATCTAAGGCATTAGTTGGCTTAATGATTGAATCCAATATCGTCGCTGGCAATCAGCCAATTCCAGATGATTTGTCGCAGCTAAAGTATGGTTGCTCGGTGACCGATGGATGCGTAGATTGGGCGACCACCGAGGCAATGCTGCGCGATGCAGCTACTAAATTACGGACGATTAAACGCTAACTTTGCTAGTTTTTCTGTTCTACATCATCTTGGGCGGAGGTAACTTCTGCATTCACTCCAGCCCAAGAAAAATCATCTCAACTCTTCTCACACTGGTCGTTCTTGATTTACCCATCGTTGCACCGAAGGACGTTGCCACTGATGCTGTGCATATGCCAGTAATTTTTCAGGAACCGGATCACCATTCAGCGCCAGACGATTAATCATTAAGGCGAGATCAGTATCTGCGATACACCAGGCATCAAACAAATTAATTGCCCCGTCCTTGATCAAATCATTGGCGGCGGTGAATAGTTTGTTAGCAGATGCTTGCGCCGCGTCTGATAAGGGAGTGGTGATGGGCTTAAAAAATAGTCCCTCCGTTGAGCGCTCTTCACGTATCGGCATAAAATCACTACGCAGCCAGGCTTGAATTTGTCTGGCTCTAGCTCTCTGCTGTAAGTCTTCCGGATACACTCGTGGATGCGCGGGGGCTGGAAATAAATCTTCCAGATATTCGCAAATCGCTGACGATTCTGACAAATAAAAACCCTCGTGTCCCAAGGTTGGTACGCGGCTAGAGAGCGACAGGCTGGCAAAGTCAGCATGGTGATTTTCTCGTGCGCTTAAATTCACTTTTTTCATTTCAAAAGGAATCGCTTTTTCTGTCAATGTCACAAAACTAGACAGTGCATAGGGACTGGTCATTCGAGAATCGACATAGAGAGTGAAATGTTCTTGAGTCAAAACAGGCTCCTTTATTTTGTGGAAATGATTGAAAAATTATTTAGCTTAGGTGGGTGATTGTATGGGCGCTATTCGTTGCTTATATTTGTCAGATGAGATCAATAAAGAAAAGTTTCCTTTAATTTGCCTTATCTCTATTTAATACATACGCAACCTCCGTTTCACTTTTCATCTCACCACGCACCCAGCCTTGCAAAGCATAAAACCGGTCTGCCCGCGTATCTGGCTGCGTGCCTAATGTGACCTGGTCTGCGCCTCGCTGAAATAGCCAGTCGGTAGCGAGCGTGAGTAAGTTTTTACCGACACCGTTGCCTTCAAATTGAGGCAACACAAATAGCGCCCAAATCGAGTTATCTTCGGACGCTGCATAAGAAAATCCGACTACCTGCTGATCTATCTCGGCGACCCAACCATGCCCTAGCTTATCCAGATAATCGATGCACATCGCTGGCGTAACGGCATTGGGATTGGTAAAGACATTTTCTTTTACGGCAAAGCGGATTTCCATGATGACGGGGATATCTTCCCTAGTGGCGATTCTGTAGCTAATGGACATAGTATTGAGTCTGATTGTTAAGTAAGAT
>JANXTO010000134.1 GCA_025352365.1 Undibacterium sp.
ACCAGTTCTGATAATTCCGACATCGCTGCTTCGAAAGAAGTTGGCTGATCGTTCTGACCGGGTTGTCCGATGGAGGGAAATTTTTTTGGCATAGGTAGTCTTGAAGAGCAAATTGAGTCTAACCCTGCATTTTAGTGCAAACCCAGTTGATAATCAGCTTAGTTGACATAATTAGCAGCTTTTTTAGAGCTATCCTTTCTGTATCGGGATTATTCACTTTTATGCGCTTATTGAATTTGTTTTTTTGATATCGCAAAAAAGAGAATCTGCTTAAAAAAGTAGCTGAAATTGCGATTCAAACATTTCCACATAGAAATTAATCGTATATAGTCAATGTGTAGTCAACATGCAGTCAAACAAATTCTAGTGTTTGTTTGATGCAAGTTTGTGCACATACTTCTCACAAAGCATTACACTACTTCATTTTCCCAAAGCAACTTCTGAGTATTTTATTTAGTTGGCTTATCGATCAGACTTAGGTTGCAGACGGTAATTCTTTACTAATAATTTATCTTAACAACGTGTTTTAACAACGAGTTCCATGTCATCACAGTCGCCCGATCATCGGCAGTCTCAGAAAGCACCGTTAGCGCGTGCGGAGATTTTGCGTGCGCTGATTCCGCAGGCGACGCATTTGGTAGTCGCGCAATTAGATGCATTTGCCGCCCGCTTGGCGAACGCTTTTTTTGCAGCATCCGAGCAAGTCAGTGATGCTCGTGAGGCTAATCTCAGTTTTAACTCTGGTCAGTTGTTAAAGAACAATGGCTATGCTTTTTATTACTTATGTTCGGCTGATATTGAGATCGCTTTCCGCAATGAAATTCAAGCTTTGTCTTTGGCAAATAAGCCTAAACAAGAACATTTTGAGCAACAAGATATCGCTCTGACACTGGTGTCATACGAAGAGATGGACAAAAAGCTGGCATTTGGGCGTGCTAGCCGTGCGTTAGAGTTGGCAAGTGCCGAGCAATTAGCCGCATTAGGTATGCGTTTGGCATGTGTCACAGAGACCGATACTCTGAGCGTTGCGCAAAATCCATTTAGGCCGGAAGTGTTTTTACGCGTGATCCATGCAGCGTGGACTAAATTTAATCCTGATCCACATACGCATCCGTTAATTTTGCCGTTACTGCGGGCAGATATTCTGTTTGATCTGTCGCCAATTCTGCAGGCTTTAAATGAGTTTTTGGTACGTCAGGGTATTTTGACTGAATTGCATGAATCTTATCGGATTAAAAAGACCGAAAATATTCAAGCTGCGATTGCGCCTGCTCAAGTTGATAAAAAAGATTTAAGTCAAAAACTGAAGAAGATTTTTTCACAAAAAAATTCTTCTGATCCATCAGCTAATCAAAATGAAGACGATCAAAAAACTGATTTAAATCAGCCGCAATATCGCCAGCAATTTTCTGCTAGCGCTCAAGCCAGCCAGCCAGAAACCGATACCCGACTTTTTCATTATCTGGAAAATTTACAGAAGACGATGGCGATTCGCCAGTTGGTGGCTGGTGCGCAAGACATGATGCGTCTGTCGCAAATGCGTGAGCAAATGCCGGAACTGACGAGTAACAACAGCGTAGAAAAGACTACTCTCGATTTGCTGTCTAAAATATTTGATACGGTTTTTCATAATCCATCAATACCGGGACAGATTAAAGAGCTGATTGGCGTCTTGCAAATCCCGGTGCTTAAAGCTGCATTGATGGATAAAGAATTTTTCTTTCAAGAAGCGCATCCAGCACGCCGCATGATCGATCTGCTCACGCAGCAGAGCGTGGCCTGGGATCAAAGTAAAGGACAAGCTGATCCACTGTTCCAGGCAATGCAGCACAATGTGAGCCGGGTACAAAACGAGTTTGACCATAAAATGGGCTTGTTTGACGAAGTGGTTTCTGATTTAGAAAACTTTGTCGCAAAAGAAGAAGAAGCCAGCACAAAAGCTTTACAAGAGCCGATCAAACGTGCGCTGCAAAAAGAGAAATTCAAACAGGCGAATATAGCCGCCAATAATGAAGTTGCTTTGCGAGTAGGCACTGGCGAGGTAGTCGCTTTTGTTGAAAGCTTTTTAGAGAACCGCTGGACTAAAGTGCTAACACTGGCGTACAGCGTCCAAGAAGACAAACCACATGCTGTGACAGACGCTATCAAAACGATGGATGACTTAATCTGGAGCGTTAAGCCTAAGATTACTTTGCCACAACGTCAAGAATTATTGAACCGTCTGCCGGCGATTTTAGCCAGGCTAAATAAGTGGCTGAGTCTGATTAAATGGGAAGATGCTGACCGCGCTCTATTTTTTGCTGATCTCGCAGAATGCCATGCGTCGATAGTTCGTGCTCCTTTAGAGTTGTCTCCAGAAAAGCAGTTAGAAATAGCAGTCGAAGCTGCGCAGTTAGCCGCTGAGCGTCGCCTGGAAAAACGTAATCAGGCAGAAGCTCAGGAGGCACAAGAGTTACAGAAGCTGCACGCGGAAGACGTCTCTGCGGATAATGCCGCCGAAGTAGTCGCAAATCTGGAGCGCGGCATTTGGTTGCAATTTACGAAGAAGAGCGGAGATACTCACAAGGCCAGACTCGCCTGGGTTAGTCCTATGCGCAGTCTGTACATCTTTACCGCAAGTCAAAAAGAGAAATCTTTCTCTTTGTCTGCGCAAGAGTTAGAACAGACGTTCCGCGAGCAACGCGCACAAATTCTTGTGCTCGATAAATTGGTTGATCGCGCACTTAGCGAAGCCTTAGAAGAAGTTGCTCAACAAGAAAACGAGCTGGCAGATTAGGTTTCATGTTTGATGGATGCACAAATTTTTCGAGCTGAATCTACAGATTTATTCATCAATAATGGTTTTGCTGTCACTCAACCACTATTAGACTCTCAGACCTTGGACAACCTCGGTTCTAAATTATCCCAGTTAAAAACGAATAGCGCAGGTGCCCGCCATTTACTCGACCTTGATTGGTGCTCTGATTTAGCTGTGCGCATTCGCCAACATTCTCTCGTTAGACAATTTTTACCACTGGACACAGTTGCAGTGCAATGTACTTACTTTGAGAAGTCAAAGGATCAAAATTGGTTAGTTCCTTTACATCAAGATCTTAGTATCCCAGTCAAAGAAAGAATGACTCATCCCGATTTAACGGTATGGTCTGAAAAAGAAGGCTTGATCTTTGTACAACCTACGGATGAAATTTTGCGGCAATTAGTTGCCATACGTTTGCATATTGATGAATGTAACCTCACCGACGGCCCCCTCAGAGTTGTTCCCACATCACATAACAAAGGCCGATTATCCAATCAGATGGCTTTAGATACGCGTGATCGCCTGGGTGAAATTAACTGCCCCGTTGAAAAAGGCGGGGTTTTAATAATGAGTCCTCTTCTATTGCATGCATCATCAAAAGCATCTGGTGAAAGTAAAAGACGAGTACTGCATTTTGTGTATGGCCCAACCATTTTGAGTCACGGATTAACTTGGCGATATGCGATATGAATCGCCGACTCGTTCACTCATAAGCCCCCAAACGTTTCTGCTCATTCGTATCAAATAATTGATTACGAATTTGCTGTAATGCCGTCATTTGTTCCGTGTCGTTTTTTCCATTGCTGATGATTTTATTTCGCTCCGCCTGATAGGTAGCAATCCGGTTTTTCCAATCTGTATCTTCTCTATCCAGATCAGCCAATCGCGCGGCGGCTTCTGGTGTGGTTGCTGCTGCTCGCATACGATAAATATCGTCGTCGCTTGCACCTTGCGCGCGCATTTTTGCGACGTTTTCTTCCATGCGTATGATTTGACAAGGCGCTTCTTTTTCTGCCCGCAGTGCTGCTGGCATGGCGGCGTCCAGCGCTTGTAGTTTTTGTTGCTTTTGTACGTTGTTCAGGTTGTTATCTTGTGCGATTTCCAGTCGCGTAATCGCGTCGGTGTCGTAGGCATCGTCAAAGCCAAAGAATGCAGTATTTTCGTTTTGATTGAAATAACGCTGCCTT
>JANXTO010000150.1 GCA_025352365.1 Undibacterium sp.
CTTGTCGAATAATGGCGCTAAAGTTTCTACTGTTGAACACTTATTGTCGGCTTGTGCTGGTCTTGGTATAGACAACTTATACATTGATGTGAGTGCTGAAGAAATCCCTATCATGGATGGTTCCGCCTCTTCTTTCGTCTATTTATTACAGCAAGCAGGTATGCAGGAGCAGAATGCTGCGAAGAAATTTATTCGTGTTTTAAAGCCTGTTGAAATACGTGAAGGTAGCGGGAAAAGTGAAAAATGGGCACGCCTCGAACCATTTAACGGCTTCAAACTGCATTTTTTTATCGAATTTAATCATCCTGCAGTCGATGGCACGACCCAAACGGCCGAAGTCGATTTCGCCAAGGTCTCGTATGTGAAAGATGTTGCTAGGGCGCGTACTTTTGGTTTTATGCAAGATGTGGAAATGTTGCGTGGGATTGGTCTGGCGCGTGGCGGTTCTATGGAGAATGCCATTGTGATGGATGAATATCGTATCCTTAATGCGGATGGTTTGCGCTTTGATGACGAGTTTGTGCGCCACAAAATATTGGACGCCATTGGCGATCTCTATCTGATCGGCCATCCTTTTTTAGCGAGTTACACAGCGCATAAGTCAGGACATGGTTTGAATAATCAGCTGTTGCGGGCTTTATTAGCTCAGCCAGATGCGTATGAAGTTGTGACGTTTGATGAAATAGAATCCGCGCCAGATTCTTATGGTTTGCAAGAGCAGCGGGAATGGGCTTTAACCTGATATCTTGACTATACTCCTGCCTTGTATAGTAAAAATATGCCGTATCGTGCAGTAATTCTCTAGGCGATTAAAAATACTCCCCATTTTTATTGATTATGTTTCACTCTGATGCCGCTTAACCAGATTGTGTAAAGCGGCAATCAGACCCGCATTTTGCGGCGTATTTTCTAAGGTATTCTCAAGCACATTAAACGCATTCACTGCCTGGTTCGACAGGCTACATTGCTTGACGTATGGTTTAGGCTCGACTTTTCTCTTGACTTGTACTTTGATACGGATTGCGTTAATCTGCCATCCCCGCTGTAGTAAAGCGTCTTGTAATTTTGGACATTGTTGTTTCAGCTTGGTGGCCAGCGCAGCATTAGGAGCGGATAGAGTTAATTGCCCTTCCTCCAGTTGCAGTACATCACATGTATCGAACATCGCGGGCAACAAGCTTCCACAGTCTTTTTGTAATTTGGCATTGCGCCTGATCGTAGGTAATAAAGGCGAAATTTGATCGTTGCTGCGTAAAAAGTCCGCGGCGCCGGTGCTTTCTGGCAATTTGCGGCCGCGCTTGATATTGAGTCTATAGGGAGGTGGTGAAGATGCTTGCATGGATGGAACCTTACCACAAACGACCAGATTTGATCGAGTTGCCTGCTCACGATCGCCTGAGTGCTTTGCCGACACTGGCATTGCTGCCGGATTCTCTACTAAATCGCCGTTTTATTTGTTCTCTTGTTTGTTCTACTAGTTATGGAGTGAATTGATGCAAATCATCGTCATGCATTCACGCTTTACCCAAGCCAAATCCATCACCCTCAGTTCCCGACATATTATCGTAGCCGTTGTTGGCTTTTTATTGCTGACCATTTTGTGCTCCGCTTTGATGGCGGCATTGACGCTACGCCTTGCCAGCGGAGAAATACCGTTTTTAAGCAACTATGTCCCAGTCGCGCTGGTCAATGACCCTAATGCTAAAGACCGTTATGTGAAAGAAAACATTGCTGCGATGGCAGTCAAGCTAGGGGAAATGCAGGCGCAGTTAATACGTTTAGATGCCTTGGGCGAGCGAGTGCAAGGCTTAGCAGGCGTCAAGCCCGAAGAATTTAATTTCCGTGAAGTCCCAGGCCGCGGCGGACCAGAAAACTCCTCAGCTCCCGCAAAAGAACTGAATATGAGCGAATTCCAAGCTGCATTAGATGCGATGGGGAAAGATCTTGAGAATCGCTCTGATTACATGAATGTGGTGGAAACCAAGCTCATGGGTTTTAAAGTGCAATCCAAATTATTGCCGACCATTACACCAGTCAATGTCAGCTACAACGCGTCTGGCTTTGGCTGGCGGCTTGATCCGTTCTCTGGGCGTAGCGCTTTTCATGAAGGTATTGATTTTCCCGCGCCAACCGGCACGCCTATAGTCGCCGCGGCAGGCGGCGTGGTAATTGCGGCAGAATTTCATCCAGAATTTGGCAATATGATTGACATCGATCACGGTGGAGAAATCATTACCCGTTATGCCCACACGTCCAAAGTCTACGTAAAAGTAGGGGATATCGTGAAGCGCGGCCAACATATTGCCGACATCGGTTCGACCGGGCGTTCCACTGGTGCGCATTTACATTTTGAGGTGCATGTCAAAGGTATACCGCAAAATCCTCATAAATTCCTAAGTGCGGGCGCTAATCAAGCTAGCATGGCCGAGCTGGGGCAAAAATAAGTCTCAAATAAAGATAGCCTGAGTGACAATCCTGAATTTTTCGCCTCTAGCCGTAATCCAGCGGGTCTAACCTTAATGTTGCTTAAAAATAATCATTGGCGTGCCACCACTTTGTAAGCTAACAAGATAATTTCGTGCCATCTCCACTTGATATTGTTGCCTTTGTCTCCAATTCTTCCATCATGCTTAATTTTGTCATTGTGCAATTGTTAGTAAATGATGCGCGCATGGTAAAATCGAAAGTTAGTCTATTGTTGTTGCTGTTGTAAATTTGTAGCGCTAGTGTTAACGATGTACGGGCGCCGTCAGCAATTTTTTCAGAATTCACTCATCCATTCATAGCATGTCATTCCTGACCAAAATATTCGGTAGCCGCAATCAGCGCCTTCTGAAGCAATACCAAAAAACCGTGCTTGATATCAACGCACTGGAACCTACGCTGGAAGCCTTGTCGGATGAGGCATTAAAAGCCAAGACGGAGGAGTTTAAAACCCGCGTTGCTAATGGCGAGACACTAGATGCAATCCTGCCAGAAGCGTTTGCCGTTTGTCGTGAGGCAAGTAAGCGTGTTTTAAAAATGCGCCATTTTGATGTGCAGATGATAGGCGGCATGGTGTTGCATTACGGCAAAATTGCTGAGATGGGCACCGGCGAAGGTAAAACTTTGATGGCGACTTTGCCAACTTACCTGAATGCCTTGTCCGGTAAGGGTGTGCACGTGGTAACCGTCAATGATTATCTGGCGCAGCGTGATGCCGAGTGGATGGGCAAATTGTACGGCTGGTTGGGCTTGACTACCGGTGTCAACTTATCGCAACTTGATCATGATGATAAGCAAGTTGCTTACACATCCGATATCACTTACGGTACCAACAACGAGTTCGGCTTTGACTACCTGCGCGACAATATGGTGTATGAAGCCAAAGATCGTGTACAACGCGGTCTGAACTTTGCCGTCGTCGATGAAGTCGATTCCATTCTGATTGATGAAGCGCGTACCCCACTGATTATCTCTGGTCAGGCTGAAAATCACACAGAGCTGTACTACAAAATTAACGAAGTTCCTAAGCTGCTGACATTGCAAATCGGTGAAGAAAAACACGATGGCACCGGCAATGTTGAAGTCCCTGGCGACTACACCAAAGATGAAAAAACGCATCAGGTATTACTGACAGAAGCTGGTCACGATCACGCTGAACGTATTTTGACGCAGATGGGTTTGTTGCCAGAGGGCGCATCCTTGTACGACGCTGCCAATATCACTTTAATTCATCATCTGTACGCTGCTTTGCGTGCGCATGCTTTGTATTTCCGCGATCAGCACTATGTCGTACAAGATAATGAAATCGTGATCGTCGATGAATTTACCGGTCGCATGATGACAGGACGTCGCTGGTCTGATGGCTTGCATCAAGCCGTTGAGGCCAAAGAAGGCGTGAAGATTCAAAATGAGAATCAAACGCTGGCATCAATCACATTCCAAAACTACTTCCGTATGTATAACCGTCTGTCCGGTATGACTGGTACAGCCGATACAGAAGCGTATGAATTCCAGGAAATCTACGGACTGGAAACAGTTGTGATTCCGCCAAACCGTCCATCCCAGCGCAAAGATCGCCAAGATCAGGTTTACAAGTCAGCCCAAGAAAAATACGGCGCGATGCTGGTGGATATTCAAGATTGTTACGAGCGCGGTCAGCCGGTCCTGGTGGGTACGACATCGATTGAAAACTCTGAACTCTTGTCTGGCATTTTGGAAAAAGCCAAGCTGCCACATAATGTCTTGAACGCCAAGCAGCATGCGCGTGAGGCAGAAATTATT
The DNA here is from genome assembly GCA_025352365.1 of Undibacterium sp. Lineage (GTDB taxonomy): Bacteria > Pseudomonadota > Gammaproteobacteria > Burkholderiales > Burkholderiaceae_D > Undibacterium. The sequence goes on from JANXTO010000150.1 coordinate 4,267, forward strand.
GCACAGGCAGGTCGTCCAAAAGGTATCACCATCGCCACCAACATGGCGGGCCGTGGTACGGATATCGTCCTCGGCGGTAACGTCGCCAAGCAAGTGCAGTTGATCGAAGCAGACGACAAATTGTTGGATGTGCAAAAGCAGCAAAAATCGCAGCAACTGCGTGACGAGTGGCAGTCTTTGCATGAACATGTTGTCAATGCCGGTGGTTTGCATATCATCGGTACTGAGCGTCACGAATCACGCCGCGTTGATAATCAATTGCGCGGCCGTTCTGGCCGTCAGGGTGATCCTGGTTCTTCCCGCTTCTATTTGTCTCTGGACGATCCGCTCTTGCGCATTTTTGCAGGTGATCGCGTACGCGCCATCATGGACAGACTCAAGATGCCGGAAGGCGAACCGATTGAAGCTGGTATCGTTTCCCGCTCGATTGAATCTGCTCAGCGCAAAGTAGAAGCGCGCAACTTTGACGTGCGTAAGCAATTGCTGGAGTACGATGACGTCGCCAATGATCAGCGCAAAGTGATTTACCAGCAGCGTAATGATTTGCTGGAAGCACAAGACATGTCCGAACTGATTTCTTCTTTGCGTGCGGGCATGTTCGCCGACGTGGTGCGCACTTATGTGCCAGCAGAATCGGTGGAAGAGCAATGGGATATTCCGGCATTGCAAGCAACGCTGGCAAGTGAATGGGCGCTGGATTTGCCTTTAGACAAAATGCTGGAAAATGAGCAAAGTCTAAATGATGAAGACATTTTAGAGCGCGTACAAAAAGCAGCGGATGACGCTTACGAGGCAAAAGTAGCCTTGGTCGGTAAAGATTCTTTCGCAGGATTTGAGCGTAGTGTGATGTTGCAGAGTATCGACAGTCATTGGCGCGAACATCTGGCAGCGCTCGATCATCTGCGCCAAGGTATTCATTTACGCGGTTATGCGCAGAAAAATCCTAAGCAAGAATATAAGCGCGAAGCATTTGAATTATTTGGACAGATGCTGGATTTGATCAAAAATGAAGTCGTCAAAACGGTTTCGACAGTCCGCATCCAATCACGTGAAGAAATCGAAGCTGCTGAAGAAAAAATGACCCAATCCCAAGTGGAAAATGTTCATTTTCAACATGCGGATTTTGATGCAAATGCGACTCCGGAAGAAATGTTGGCACCGACCGCTTTGGCTGAAAACAATGATCAGGCTCAAATGGAATATGCTCTCAAGGTTGGGCGTAATGATCCTTGTCCTTGCGGTAGTGGCAAGAAATATAAACAGTGTCACGGTAAGCTGGCTTAAGTTGATTATTTAGGTTGATGATTTAGCTTGTTTGCACTGATGCAATAGAAGCATGTGGCACAAAATAAAAAAGGCGGAGATTTCCGCCTTTTTTATTGCCTGCTACTTTTTCAGAATTTTTAACTGAGTTCTTAGTAGATACGATTCTATACATTCAAAAATCAGCAAATTATATACTCCCTATTAGTATAATTAATTGTCCTTATATTTATTGGTCATTAAGGTAATTTTATGAAAATGTTGGGGGAGTATATGTAAATTCAATCGCCGAAGATATCGTAAAAAGAAATATTTTTCCGTGTTGCAACGTCAATTTTAAAAATACGACCCCCGCGTGCGCTTGTTTTAATGTTGTTTGTCAGAATTTGTATACACTCAAGCCTGTTGCATTCAATTGCTGTATTTAAAATAATCATTTGCCTATGCCACATAATATTTCCCTCATCACAACGATTGCCTCCGCCTTTGGATTAGCGTTGCTAATCGGCTTTATTGCTGTCCGTCTCAAACTGCCCGCATTAGTGGGTTATCTGATTGCCGGTATTTTGATAGGTCCTGCCACGCCCGGCTTTGTGGCCGACGTTAATCTGGCAGGGCAGCTCGCAGAAATCGGTGTGATGTTGCTGATGTTTGGCGTTGGCTTGCATTTTTCACTAGAAGATTTATTGTCGGTAAAGCGCATCGCCTTACCCGGCGCGATCGTACAAATTGTTGTTGCTACCGCGATGGGGGCAGGCGTGGCGTATTGGTGGGGCTGGGATTTGGGGGCGGGGATCGTATTTGGCCTGGCATTGTCGGTTGCTAGCACGGTAGTGTTGTTACGTGCGCTGGAAAGTCGTACTGAGCTGGATTCAGAAAATGGCCGGATTGCAGTCGGCTGGCTAGTGGTAGAAGATTTAGTGATGGTGTTAGTGCTGGTCTTATTGCCGCCACTGGCTGGTTTGCTCGGTGCAGAAGGCGCTAATCATGTTGCTGTACCCGCACCGCATCATAGTCTGGGTGTAACGATCTTAATCACGCTGGCGCAGGTGGTCGCCTTTATCGCGTTTATGCTGATTGTCGGGCGACGGCTCTTCCCTTGGATATTGGCACAAGTAGAACGGACTGGTTCGCAAGAACTCTTCACCCTGTGCGTGGTAGTTGCTGCAATCGGAATTGCTTATGGGTCGGCGATGTTGTTCGGTGTATCGTTTGCACTCGGCGCTTTTTTTGCCGGGATGGTACTGCGCGAATCCGAACTAAGTCTGAGAGCCGCCCAAGAAACCTTGCCCTTGCGTGATGCCTTTGCCGTGCTGTTTTTTGTCTCAGTCGGGATGCTGTTTGATCCACGCATTTTGCTCGCTCAGCCTTGGCAGGTATTAACAGTTGTGCTGATTATTATTTTTGGAAAATCAGTTGCCGCTTTCTTGTTAGTACTGGCATTCCGCTACCCGCTCAATACGGCACTGACAGTCTCTGCCAGCCTGGCGCAGATCGGGGAGTTTTCATTTATCCTTGCAGGCTTGGGAGTCTCGCTAGGATTGTTGTCAATGGAAGGGCAAAACCTGATCTTGGCTGGAGCGATTATTTCGATTGCGCTCAACTCCTTGGTATTTAAAGGCTTGGACTTATTTAAACACAGCAAGGCAATCAAGTCATAAAGCAAGCCATGAAGTAAATGGATACAAAACTCAGCAAATAATGTTGTAAATAATGACTAAGCCACAAGTCAATACACCTGATCAATGACGCATTTTTTTGCTCACTCCAAAGCTCGCAGCCATGGATTTTATGGTTGGGTATTATCGTTCGCGTTATCGTTGGCCTTATTGCTGGACTTACCGCTGATATTTATTTCGTTGCAGTTATTGATGTGCAGTTCAGCGCAGGCTGAGGAGGTTTTAAAAGTAGTTGCGCAGCCTGACTGTAATCGCCCATTTACTCTCGCACTGCATGATCACGGCTTGCTGTATTCGGCAAAAACAGGCGAAGGAATTGATAAAGATATTGCGGACGAAATGAGCCGGCGTAGCGGTTGTAAAGTCATTGTCAGCGTGTTGCCACGTGCACGTATCTGGCAATTGATTGAGTCCGGTGCGTTAGATTTTAGTTTGTCCGGTATTAGTAACGCAGAGCGCGATCGCTTTGCCAGTTTCGCTTGGTATTTTTCGAACAAATATTATTTACTGGTGCGCAAAGAACTCCATATCCAGCAACTGACAGATTTTGAAAATAATCCGGATCTGCAACTGGGGGTGATCCGTTCTTTTCGATACAGTCCTAACGCGAATCGTTTATTGGATAAATTACACGCAGAGCAAAGAGTCCGGTATGCGTCGGATTTAGACCCTTTGTATCAGATACTGGAAGCCAACCGGATTCAGGCAATGATTATTGAGCCTTTTGATTATTCTCAGGTCGCAAATACAGCGATACGTGATCACACGATCGTGATTGATATTGACGATTCTTCAGTACCGCATGGTTTGATTATGTCCAAGCGATCTTTGTCTGCCAAAGAACAAGAAAAATGGCGTGCCTTGATAAAAGGCATGCGCGAAGACGGCAAAGTCCTCGCCATTTTTGAGAAATATTTTCAGCCAGAACTGGCTAAAGCGATGGTCAATTTTTAAATATAATGAACCGGATAAACCATCAAATCAGTCACTATCTAAATCATCAACTGAGTCGTCACTTTAGCCGCCAGTTAGTGGTTTTGCTCATCCTGAGCATGTCTTTAGGAATCAGCTATTTACTCTGGAAACACGAGAAAAATAATGCCTTGCTAGAGGTTCGCGCCACATTAGATTTTAATGTCCGCGACATTTCTGGCCGAATACAGCAGCGTATGGCCTCGTCCGAGCAAGTGCTGCGAGGTGCACAAGGTGTGTTTACGATTTCAGAATCAGTGCAACGTAAAGACTTTACTAATTACATCAATATGCTGCAGCTGGGTGCTGATCATGCCGGGATGGAAGGTGTCGGTATTATTTTGTCGGTTGCTAGCGATAGTTTTGAGCAGCACATTGCCGTTATGCGGCAACAAACATCCGGCGAGTATCAAATTTATCCGCTACCCAATCCGGCAATCACATTTGCTGCGCCCATCATTCAGTTAGAACCTGCAATAGGTCGCAACCGCAAGATGCTTGGCTTTGATACCTATTCAGACCCCGTGCAGAAAGTGGCGATGGAGCGCGCCCGTGATTCTGGTGCGATTGCCGTGACAGCGATGCTGAAGTTGCCGGGAGCAGACAATGTGCCCGCACAGAATGGCTTCTATATTTATCTGCCGATTTACAAAGATGGCAGCCCGCACGACACGCAAGAGACACGGCGCGCTAATTTATTGGGCTGGGTGTTCGCCCCTTTTCGTGTTGCCGAAGTCATGGCCAGTTTGTATGGTGAAAATCCGCGCGCGACTGATATTTGTATTTACGACGGGGTTGAGCCGACTGCCGCTAATTTGATGTATGACTCTGCCACTCTGCGTCGTGATGCCAGCGTAACTAAGCCAGCACGACTAGATCTGAACAAGGTGATTAAGCCCCAGCTGCTACAAGCGACTGAGTATGTCAGCAACGGTGGTCGCTCCTGGACGATTGTGATGACCAGCTCATCGGGGGTAGAAAAAGTAATTGGTAACGATAAATCGACCTTGATCGCAGCCAGCGGCATTTTGCTTAGTGCGTTGTTGTCCGTGCTGGCCTGGGTGTTGTTGTCCGGACGTGAACGGGCGTTGACACTAGCGCGAGAAATGACCAAAGAGCTGCGCGAAAGCGAAGCACGTTTCCGGTATCTGGCGCAGTACGATGAGCTGTCTGGTTTGCCAAATCGTGCGATGTTCAAGGATCGTCTGAGGCATGCGATTGTGCAGGCAAAACGTGATAAAAGTTTGCTAGCACTGATGTATCTGGATCTGGATAAATTTAAACCCATCAATGACAATCTCGGCCATCACGTCGGTGACATGTTATTGCGTGCGGTGGCAGAGAGAATGCAGCAATGTGTACGCGAGTCAGATACCGTTGCCAGAATGGGCGGTGACGAGTTCATGATTCTGTTACCTGTGATTGAGCTAGAGCAGGACGCCTTACTTGTCGCAGAAAAAATCCGTGCCACTATCAGCGAACCATTTGAAGTCTCGGGCGGCCACATCTTGCAAGTCTCTTGCAGCATCGGCATCGCACTGTATCCGCAACATGGCAATGATGAAATTGAGTTGTCGAAGAATGCCGACAATGCAATGTACCGTGCCAAGGAATTAGGGCGTGATCGGGTTAAAGTTTTTGACCCGGCTTGACACCTCTTTGCTAGTTGGTATTCCCCAAAGCGATTCGCAAACGTTGTACTAATTCCAGCAAGCGCGGCCTGACTTCGTTCAGCAAAAAATCGGGCGATAAGCTAAACGCCGGGCCGCCACAATTGACCGACACAGGCGCCATGCCATTGCCGGGATAAAACGCTACCGCAATCGCGTTCACATCTTTTTGCCAGCTCCCAAATGACGTACAGCAAGTGAGTTGGTCGTACTCGTCCAGCGATTGTTGTATGCCTTCTTGCACTGCAGGCCATTGCGCCTCGTCGGTCTGGTGTATCAATTCTAAAATCTCATGTCGCTCGTCGGCCTTGACTGCGGCCAGATATGCCCGCCCCATCGCTGTACTTGCTAGTGGAATCCGCGAACCTATATCCAGACTCAAGGTCAGTGCAGTCTGGCTGCGGCAATTCTCGACATAAATCATACTAAGCCGGTCGCGCATACCAAGCGATACCATGCCTTGCGAAAAGTCTGCCAGCTCTTGCATCAGAGGTCGCGCCAGTTGCCGCACGTCTAGCCGCGCCAGCATCGCGCTGCCCAGCGCCAGTGTGGCAGAACCCAAGCGGTATTTGCCTATACTCGCAACATAATCCAGATGCCCGGTTTTGGTCAGTGTGTAAGTCAGGCGCGACACCGTCGATTTAGGTAGCTTGCAGCGTTCTGCCAACTCCTGATTCCCCAGCGCCTTATCACCGGACCGAAAGCAGGCCAGTAGCTCCAGTCCACGTGCTAAAGCGGTGACAAAATGACGATCTTCTTTGGCTTGGGTGCTTGCCGCACTAAGGGATTTTTGGTCTGGCTTGATCAGATTTTGCATGCGTCTTGACAGGTGATGTGGGAGGAAATACAGTGAATTATATTTGCAGAACTTAATTCTGCATAGCGGAATTGTTCTGCTTGGCAGTTGATACCCGAGCGAAATGAACGCAATGCAAAGTAACCCAACCAACCCAACGTAATGCAACGCAACGTAATGCAACGTAATAAGCAGATCAAATGATGGGATTCTTATGAATGAAAACAAGCAAGTCACCGGCGCACTCCATACGCACCCTGCGTTTAATTCCGGCGATTTGATAGTCGGCGTCATCGGTTGCGGCGTGATGGGCCGAGGCATCGCGCAAATTGCTGCACTCGCCGGTACGCAAGTCAAACTGGTGGATAGTCGCGCGGGTGCAGCTCAGGCCGCGCGTCAGGAATTGATCGTCACGTTCAGCAAGTTAGTAGAAAAAGGTCGTCTGACGCAGGCCGCCGCCGATGCCGCTGAGCAGTGTCTGCACGCCTGCAATCAGTTACCTGACCTTGCAGATGCGCACATGATAGTTGAAGCGATTGTGGAAGATCTGACGGCGAAGAAAACACTTTTCCATCAACTTGAATCCATCATCAGTCCAACCGCTATCTTGGCGACCAATACCTCCTCCTTGTCGGTAACATCCATTGCCGCGGGTTTGCAATTTCCGCAACGGGTTGCTGGCTTCCATTTCTTTAATCCGGTACCGCTGATGAAGATCGTCGAAGCCATTGGTGGCTTTTTGACTGATCCAACTATCGTCGACTATCTGATCGCTCTTGGCACGCATTGGGGACATGCCACAGTACGCGCCAAAGATACTCCTGGCTTTATTGTCAATCATGCAGGTCGTGGTTATGGCACAGAAGGTCTGCGGATTTTGGCGGAAAATACGACGGATATTCCGACGCTGGATCAAATTTTGCGAGACTGTGCGGGCTTCAAATTAGGCCCCTGTGAACTGATGGATTTGACGGGGCTAGATGTCTCGCACCCAGTGATAGAATCAATCTACCAGCAATATTATGAAGAGCCACGATTTAGACCGCAAGGCTTGACGCGTCAGATGTTGACTGCGGGTGTGATCGGTAAAAAAGTCGGACAAGGCTTCTATCACTACGATAATGCTGGTAAAAAAATCAGCGTTGATATCGTAGCGCGGTCAGGTGATTTACCATCATCAATCTGGATCAGTCCGGTAGATAAAGCGACCAGCGCAGAACTACGCAGGTTGATTATCCAACTGGCGACACAATCAGGCGTAGCGATAGAACTGGACGATAGACCGAGCACCACGGCTTTATGTATTGTCACGCCACTAGGTGAAGACGCCAGTACCTGTTGTATTCATCAAGCGTTGGACGCCAGCCGCACCGTGGCAGTAGAAAGTTTGTTTGACATAACCAAACGCCGCGTCGTGATGACAACACCTGCTACCAAGCTTGCTTATCGCGCCATGGCGTGCGGTTTGTTCGGCGCAGATGGCGCTGCGGTCAGCGTGATCCGCGACAGCGCTGGCTTAGTCGCGCAACGGGTAGTGGCACACATCGTTAACATCGCTAGTGATATTGCGCAACAGGCCATCGCCAGTCCGACCGACATTGATCGCGCCGTCAAGTTGGGATTGGGTTATCCGTATGGTCCGTTGGCCTGGGGGGATGTCATCGGCGCCAAGACTGTGTTGACGATACTCGATAACTTATTGAAACAGACAGGCGATCCGCGTTACCGCGCCAGTCCGTGGCTGAGACGTCGGGCGCTATTGGGGCTGTCTTTGCATCATGAGGAGGCTTGAGTTTGTTAGCGTTTAGCGCAATACAAGTGGGTGTAAATGGCGAATGCAGTATTGAGCGGATGCCAGGCGACAAGCCTAATTAATCAACGTTAATGCATATACTCCCATTAAAATTTTATAAATATGGTCGATTGTCCATACTTTATATTGACGATTAAAATATACTCAGTGAGAGTATATAAATAACACTAAGAGCGAGACAACAATGAATCTTCATTTCACCCCAGAAGAACAGGTATTCCGGCATGAGGTTAAACAGTTTATTGCCGCTTCCTTGTCTGCCGATATTCAACACAAAGTCAACAACGGCCTCATCTTGGAGCGCGACGATTATGTGCGCTGGCAGCAGGCTTTGCATGCGCGTGGCTGGGGCGGATCATCCTGGGCAAAAGCGTTTGGTGGCACTGGCTGGTCGGCGGTGCAAAAGTATATTTTTGAAGAAGAATGTGCCGCCGCCGGTGCGCCACGCATCGTGCCCTTTGGTGTGAAAATGGTCGCGCCAGTGATCATGGCGTTTGGTTCGCCCGCACAGCAACAGCGGTTTTTGCCCAGCATTTTGTCTGGTGAGGAATGGTGGTGCCAGGGTTACTCAGAACCCGGTTCCGGTTCGGATCTCGCTTCAGTCAAAAGCTCCGCACGACGCGAGGGCGATCACTTCCTGGTCAACGGTCAAAAGACCTGGACTACCCAAGCCCAATATGCCGACTGGATATTTTGCCTGGTGCGCACTGATAATGAAGTCAAACCGCAGCGCGGAATTTCATTTTTGCTGATCGACATGAAGTCCCACGGCATTACCGTGCGCCCCATCATCACCATGGATGGCGCGCATGAGGTCAACGAAGTCTGGTTCGACAATGTGAAGGTGCCAGTAGAGAATCTAGTCGGGGAAGAAAACGCAGGCTGGACTTATGCCAAATTTTTGCTCGGCCATGAGCGTACCAACATTGCTGGTATCGGCATCGCCAAGCGCGAGTTGGCGCGGCTTAAACGTATTGCCAGTCAAGAGACCAAAAACGGAAAACCGTTGATTCAGGACCCGCATTTTTCTCTCCGTATCGCGCAAATCCAAATCGACTTAAGCGCATTAGAAATCACTAACCTGCGCGTATTGTCGGCAGAAGAACAACGCCGCACACCGGGTCCGGAAGCTTCTATCCTAAAAATTAAAGGGACAGAAATCCAGCAGGCGATTACCGAGCTGATGACCCAGGCGGTTGGTACTTATGCCTTGCCATTGCGCCGTGAGGCAATGGCGGCTGGTTATGACGGCGAACACGCCGGACCAGCTTATGCCAGCTCACTCGCCGCCAATTATCTGAATATGCGCAAGTTATCGATCTACGGCGGCTCTAACGAGATTCAGAAAAATATTATTGCGCAGATGATCTTGGGTTTGTAAGACATTGATCTGCCCAAAAGAATTTGACCGCTGAGGTTTTAGAAAGTTTGGTCAATCGCAATTGATAAAGAGAATTTTTTGTCGGCGATGGAGACTTTAGCTGAACTCGGCGCTAGAACAAAAAGCAAAATCATCAGGAGTAAAAAATGGATTTCACTTTTACCGAAGAACAAACCATGTTGCAAGACGCAACGCGTCGTTTTATCGCTAACGAAGCTAGTTTTGAACTCCGTCGTAAGACTTTAGAAAAACAGAGTCGTGGGTTCAATCCCACGATCTGGCAAGGCTTTGCCGACCTCGGTTTGTTAGCCTTGCACATGCCAGAGGACGATGGCGGATTGGATGGCACGGCAACAGACACGTTGCTCGTCATGTCCGCAATGGGTGAGGGGCTAGTCCTGGAACCCTATCTCGCCAGCGCTGTCCTGGCTAGCAAAGCGATCGCCACTATGGGCAATGCCCAGCAGCGCGCCAACTACCTGCCGCAACTCGCCAGCGGCGCGATCACAGCAGTGCTGGCGCATGACGAGGCCAGTACCCGTTTCGATCGCCTCAACGTCCAAACTAGGGCTACACCTGTGGATGGCGGCTATCTATTGAGCGGTCATAAAAGTGTCATTCCTCACGGCGGGTCGGCCGATATTTTATTGGTCACAGCACGTTTGCCCGAGGATACATTAGCGGTCTTCGTTGTCCCTAAAGCCACCACTGGTTTGCGCGCGTTGTCATATGCCACAGTGGACGGCATCGCTGCCGCCGAACTGGATTTGGATCAAGTCAGTGTTAACGCTTCGGCGATATTAGACGCGGCCAGCGATACAGAAGTCGCCATTGGCAATCTGCTTGATATTGGCCTCGCTGCGGTTTGTGCAGAAGCCATCGGCGTCCTCGACAAGCTGCTGGCAGCGACCATCGACTATGCAAAAAATCGCAAGCAATTCGGCGTCGTCATCGGTAAATTCCAGGCGCTACAACACAAAATGGCAGATATGGTGCTGCACATAGAACAAGCCCGTTCGATGGCGTATCTGGCAGCAGTCAGTTGTGAAGAACCGGATTTAAAAAGCCGCAGCATTGCGCTGTCCTCAGCCAAAGTTGTGATCGGACAAGCCTGCCGTTTTGTCGGACAGCAAGCTGTGCAATTACACGGTGGTATGGGAGTGACAGATGAACTCAATGTCAGTCATTACTTTAAGCGGCTGATGGCAATTGAGTTGCAGTTTGGGAGCACTGATCATCATCTGGAAATGGTGGCCAGGAGTTTGACGGGGAGTTCGACTTAAGCAATGGCAGCGATGAGCAGTTACTATTCTGCAGCAGGAAAAATCTACAATCTCAATAAGTGGCACTGACAAGAGATTTGATATTGACATCCTCCGCAATGTATTCTGCGCTCAGCTCTTACTTAACACATGGTACGTGCATCGTATGCCTCAGTAACTGTAGATAGACTAATGCTAAAAATCAGGTGTTTCTCAAATATCTCACCTTCAATCCGCACTTTATGAAGCAAATTTTTCTAGCTATTATTTTTCTTGCCGTCAGCCTTTCATCCTATGCTTTCAATGTAAGTGTGATTGAGAGGCAAGCGATTCTGGATGCGGCTCGACCAGTTGCCTCTACCAAGGCGGGTCAGTCAGTGCGACTCAAAGTAAATAAATTGAATGTTGATCAAGCTTGGGCAGTTTTGGTCGGTAATATCGTTTCCGCCAACGGCAAAGGCATCGATTGGGATTTGACGGGCGGTGAATGCAACCCCAGTTTGGACAAAATGTTATGGGTTGTTCTGCATAAAACGCACCAGCAATGGAAGGTGAAGCATATTGAGATCTGCGCAGATGAACCGCCTTATTGGACCATGGAGCAATATGGCGGTTTAGTGTGGCCATGTGGTGTTTATGCTGGGCTGGAAGATGGTGGTGGGGAGACCTTGGATGTTCAATGCCGGAAACAACACAAGCTCAATCCTCATATAGACAAGTAATTCAGTCGATTTTTAACCGCACATTTGCTTCTGAACGATTCTTTATTTACCGCTTCTGTCCTAACAAAATACCCTACAATAACGGCTCGATCTCATTGCTAGGAAACCTCATGGCCGTTAATTCTCCCATCCCTGTCGCCGCTGATTTAAAACCTGTTGCGGGTATCCAGCTTGGCTATGCCGAGGCAGGTATTAAAAAGCCGAATCGTAAAGACGTATTGGTGATGGTACTGGCACCCTCTGCCACCGTCTCTGGTGTATTTACGACAAATCGTTTTTGTGCCGCGCCGGTCCAGGTATGTAAGGCGCATCTGGAAGGTCTGCACATCACCGCCGGTCCCATCCGTGCGTTGGTGGTGAATACGGGTAATGCCAATGCCGGGACGGGTGATGCTGGTCTGGCTGCGGCTAATGCCACTTGTGCCGCGCTGGCGGAGCTGATGCAGTGCGAGGCATCGCAGATTTTGCCTTTTTCAACGGGGGTGATTCTGGAGCCATTGCCGGTAGATAAATTAATTGCTGGCTTACCGCAAGCACTTGCTAATCTGAAAGAAGATAACTGGTTTCTGGCCGCAGAAGCGATCATGACGACTGATACCCAGCCTAAAGCCGCGTCCGCCACGGTGGTGATTAATGGTCAAGCCGTGACCATGACGGGCATCAGTAAAGGTGCTGGCATGATCAAGCCGAATATGGCGACAATGCTGGGTTACCTGGCGCTGGATGCCAAGGTGGCGCAACCTGTGCTGGATCATCTGGTCAAGCAGGCAGCGGACAAATCATTTAATTGCATCACGATTGATGGCGATACTTCGACCAACGATTCTTTTATGTTGATCGCGACTGGTGTTGCTGATGTAGAGGTCACAGAGATTGATTCGCCAGAATACAAATTACTGGCAGATGCGGTGATCGCCTTGTCGCAAAAACTGGCGCACATGATCATTCGGGATGGTGAGGGCGCAACTAAGTTTATGACCATCGCTGTAGAAGAAGGTCGTGATGTAGAAGAGTGTCGCAAGATTGCCTATTCGATCGCGCATTCTCCTTTGGTCAAAACCGCGTTCTTCGCATCGGATCCTAACCTTGGCCGTATTCTGGCTGCGATTGGTTATGCTGGCGTGCTGGATTTAGATGTCAGCAAACTCAATTTGTATCTGGATGATGTATGGGTTGCTAAAAACGGTGGGCGTAATTCTGATTATCGGGAGGAAGATGGCAAGCGCGTGATGCAGCAAAGCGAGATCACGATTCGTGTCAAATTAGCGCGGGGTGCGGCAGAGGCGACCGTCTGGACATGCGATTTGTCCCATGATTACGTATCGATTAACGCTGACTATCGTTCTTGACTCTGGTTCTGAAGTTTGGCGCTTAGCTGAACCACAATTCTTAATAAGTTTCTCCCAAACACTCGCCGGACTGTATGACTCAATTAGATCAATTTTTAATCCGCGCCGAGCAGGTATTAAGTCGTTTAGAAACACTACTGCCTCCAGTAATGCCTGTGCCGGATTTTGCGGTGGCCACGGCGTTTCGATGGCGTAAGCGTGTTAGCGCGAACGGCAGTAGTGCGTATTTGCAAGCAGTGCGTCATGCATCTCATATCGCCTTAAGCGATCTGCATAACATCGCTAACCAGAAGCAGCAGATAGAGCAAAATACTTTGCAATTCGTGAATGGCAAACCTGCCAATAATGTGTTGCTGACAGGCGCACGTGGCACGGGAAAGTCGTCTTTGATCAAAGCTTGTCTAAACCAATTCGCCGATCAGGGTTTGCGTTTGATTGAAGTGGATAAATCCGATCTAGCTGATTTGCCAGACATCGTCGATCTGGTGGCTGAACGACCAGAGCGCTTTATTATTTTTTGTGATGATCTCTCATTTGAAGAGGGTGAAGCGGGTTACAAGGCATTGAAGGTCGCACTTGATGGCAGCATCGCGACGCAGTCTGATAATGTACTGATCTATGCGACCTCCAATCGCCGTCATTTGTTGCCAGAAAAGATGTCGGATAACGCCAGTTATACCCATGGTGATGACGGGGATCTACATCCCGGTGAGACGGTGGAGGAGAAAATCTCTTTGTCCGAGCGCTTCGGCCTGTGGGTGTCGTTTTATCCGTTTAAGCAAGATGATTACCTCAACATCGTGGCGCATTGGCTGGGCAGCATGGGTTGTAACGCCGAGCAAATTACCGCAGCACGCGGTGACGCTTTACGCTGGGCTTTGCAACGGGGATCGCGCTCGGGCCGTGTCGCCTGGCAATTTGCCCGTGATTACGCAGGCAAATTAGCCTAATTCTTTTGCTATGTATTTATATACTGGGGTAGAGTACAAGTGTTTTATTGCCTATTGTCCACATAACACTTGGACAATTGAAAATACTCCCCTTATTTCTTTAATTTAATTAGGGCTTACTCAAAACTGCCCCAGCTACGTGGCAACGACTAGCCGTACTAAAGTATCGTCGTCGCTACGTTTGGCTGGGACAATTTTGCGTAAGTCCTGCTGATATTGGCTCATTTATGACAAAACCTCCGATTGATGTTGCTGTTGGTATTTTGATGAAACCCAACGGTGACGTCTTGCTCGGACAGCGTCCGGCTGGCAAACCATATGAAGGTTACTGGGAGTTCCCGGGCGGTAAAGTCGAGGCGGGCGAAGATATTCTGGCAGCGCTGAAGCGTGAGTTTGTCGAGGAATTGGGTGTGCATATTCAGACGGCTGAGCCTTGGTGCGGAGTCGAGCATATTTATCCGCATGCTCATGTCCGACTACATTTTTATATTAGCCGCAACTGGCAAGGCGAGCCACAAAGTCTGGAAGATCAGGCACTTGCCTGGCAGGGGAGTGTAGCTGTGTCCCCATTATTGCCAGCAACGATCCCGCTGCTAGAATGGTTAGATGTTTTGCGGGCAGAGTTGGTGGCCCGCCAAGCCTGATCAAGCTTAATTTGTAGAGCTGATACAAAACCGTCACCATTACATAAGCCTTAATCGGTCATATTTATCCGAATCTGAATATGAATCTGAGCACGTTTCTGTTATTGTGAACTATGGATTTATACCGTTTTTCCTGTGTGTATTTCACTACAGTGAGTAATTCCACGTATTGTTTCTTATTGCCAATACTGAAATCATCCAAATTCAAATCGATTTTTTGAAGGTTTTCTCGTCTTTTCTATTGTGTCGTATTAGAATTGATACACTGTATTTAAATCAATACGGCTACTGGATTGCAACATGCACTAGAAGAAAATCTCTAAATTTGTTCTAATCCTTATTGACTGTATTGAAAACGATACACGTCAATTTGGATGATTCAGGTTAAAATTTTCTAAGTCCATGAATTGATTCAATAAAATATTGTGGCACGGCGATTGCTAAGAAGAATCCCATGTGATGATCACAACGGAGATGCGCAGATGCAGCTAACAGCAGAACAGTCAGCGGAATATTCAGAAAACCATTCTGGAGCAGCTGGACGTGCCGGCGCCGTGTTGACAATCAATCTGCAAGCTCTCCGCTATAACTATCGCTTTCTTCAAAACAAACTAGGGCGGGCTCGATGCGGTGCAGCTGTTAAGGCAGATGCCTATGGTCTGGGCGCTGTAAGAGTCGCCTTAGCCTTGCAAGAAGAAGGCTGCCGCGATTTTTTTGTTGCACATCTTGATGAGGCAATTGCACTCCGTCCCCACTTGTTAAAAGACAGCATGTTGTATGTCATGCACGGGGCGCCAGTGGGATATGAAGCTGAATTCTTAGAATACGCCTGTACACCCGTTTTAAATAGTTTGGAGCAAATCGCCGCATGGCGTCGCCTTGCTCAGGCCAAACAAACCTCCTTGCTTGCATTTATTCAAATCGATACAGGTATGTCGCGCATGGGCTTATCGACTAAAGAGGTCAATGCCTGGATTGCTGATCCCTCCTTAACCCAAGGCATTGCTATTAGTCACCTGATGAGTCACCTGGCTTGCGCCGAAGATCAGCAGCATCCAATGAATCAGCAGCAATTACAGACCTTTAAAACCCTGCGCGCTCAATTGCCCGCTTGCGCCGCTAGCTTGGCAAACTCTTCCGGTATTTTTTTAGGCCCTGACTTTCACTTCGATCTTGCTCGTCCTGGTGCTGCTTTATATGGCGTAGCACCCGTTGCCGGGCAAGCAAATCCTTTGAAGGCAGTCGCTTTATTGCAAGGCAAAATCATCCAGATTCGCGATATTCCTGCGGGTACTGGCGTTGGCTACAGTCTGACGTATCGCAGTCAGCAGCCGCGCAAGATTGCGACCGTGGCCGTTGGTTATGCCGATGGCTGGATGCGTAGCCTGAG
>JANXTO010000219.1 GCA_025352365.1 Undibacterium sp.
TAAAACCCCAATGCCTGATATTTTTTTGTAGTGAAGGCTGATCTTGGTAACTGAAAGCCAGCGCGACACCCAAAGTATTATTATTGAACTGGTCAATGTAGATACCACCTAATCTAGGTACAGTGGTAGTCGAGCTTGGGATCTGATTACCCATAGGGTAGTACAGTGCATCGGCTTTCAGCGAGAATTGTCTCTCTTTGAATTTGAGCGGTTGTACGGTGAGTAAATCGATCGTTGTTGCTATGCCGCCTTCGACCAGTTCTGCCGATTGTGTTTTATAGACTGTTGCACCACTCAATGACTCGGAAGGGAATTGCTCAAAGCGCACTGCGCGAGCCGGTTCGGAAGTCGCTAGCTCACGGCCATTTAAGGTGGCACCGATAAAGCGCGGCCCCAGGCCACAGGCAACAATCTGACTGGAATTTCCGCGATCTAAGCCTGATGACAGACCTGGCAGACGTGCTAAAGATTCAGCAATCGTCGTGTCGGGCAATTTGCCGATGTCTTCGGACGCGATGCTCTCTATGATACTGTTTGATGCTTCTTTAGAAGCCAGGGCACTGCGCACTGAGGCACGTATGCCCGTCACTGTCACCTGTTGAAATTCTGAGCCGCCCGTACTTGCAGAGGTGCTTGTAGGTGCGGGGGCAGGAGTAGGGGTTTCTTACGCCCAGACGATACCGCTGGCTGTAGGAAGAATGAACATGGCATGAATCAGCCAACTAAGTTTTTTCTGCTGCATATTGTCTCCGTCTTTTTTATATTGAAGCCACACTACGGGTGGCATATTCCATGACGATTTTTTTAAAGTAAGGGAGTGTTACTGCCAGAGCAGAAATTCATCACAGAGCACACAAGATGCACTGCTCTACTCTCACTACTTTGCGTTCAGTCTGGAATTTTATTTAACTCATTTTTTATGAGCATAGATTGATCGTATTGTATGGAGGACTTGCAATCTAATGCTTTATTTACGAAACGCTATGCGGATTTGATATACATCATTTTGGTATCGCTTTTTAAAGGCAGCACATCGCCGCAAAGCCATATATTGCCTGCACATACGAGGTATTTAGCTGAGGGATTTTGCAGCGACTTCACGTAGAGTGTCGAGCATCGCCTGCGCGCCGGGCGACAAGCGGTGTTGTTTTCGGGTGACAATTCCGTACAAATCCATGCGCAAGCCAAGCTCATAAGGCAACACAGCCAGCAGGCCAGAATCCAGATAGGTCTGCACAATTTGCTTTGGCAGAGCCACCAGCATATCGCTACCCAATAACAGGCTGGTGATTACTGGCAAGGCGATGGTTTCTACCGTTTCCGCTGGCTGATCTAGCCCGCGGGATAAAAATAACGCAGTCAGTCTGTCTCTTAAGATACTTCCGCTTGGCGGCAATATCCACGCTTCACCGGCAAGGTCTTGTAGCCCCAAATTACTGCGGCTTAACAAGGGATGCCCTGCGCGTACAATCAAGCTATGCGGCTCATCTGTCAGCGGTTCAAAATTTAACTCGGCGGCGGATTCGGTATCGAGTATCCGGCCAACCACCAAATCCAGTTCACCCGCACGCAAACGCTGTATCAGCAGCTTGCTGGTATCAACACTAATTAAGATATTCAAGCGAGCGTGGCGCGACTTTAGCAAGGTGACGGCCTTTGGTACCAAGCCGGTAGAAGGCGTCATGACAGCGCCGATGGATACTCGTCCGCTTAGCCCGGAAAGGAGTTCCATCACCTCTTGATGCGCAGCATCCATTTCGGCCAAAGCTGCACCGGCGCGCCTGATCATAACTTCGCCATACTAAGTTGGTGCGATGCCGCGAGCCAGGCGCTCAAATAGCTGCACGCCTAATACATATTCCAGTTCAGATAAAAGTTTAGATGCGGCTGGCTGCGTCAGATTTGCCGCTTGGGCGGCATGCAAAATCGAGCCATGACGCCCTAGCTCGACCAGTAATACTAATTGGCGGGTCTTAAGATGTGTACGTACAAATCGGTCAGAACCTGGGTCACTCATGATGGTAGGGAGATAAATTATTCGTGATACAACTGTGAGCGGCCGCCGTCAATCAAGATATCGGTAGCATTGATGAAGCGCGCTTCATCACTGGCAAGAAAGAGTGCAGTATAAGCGACTTCAACTGGCTGACCGATACGTCGGCATGGCAATATTGCCTCCTGGCGTTGTCTTTCTGCATCAGGATCAGGACAATTTTCCAACCAAGACTGAATCGCCTCCGTCATGATGAGACCCGGAGAAATCGAATTTACCCTGATGCCGTGCGCTGCATACTCTATTCCCAGAGAGCGGGTTAAACCAATTAAGGCATGTTTAGCGACTGGATAAGGGAAGCAACCCAGAATAATTTGATGCCCATGTACAGAAGCGATATTGACAATGCTTCCTGCTCCTTGTTGCAACATCGATGGCAATACTGCACGGGTGGCATTCCATGCGCCGTCCAGATCAACAGAAAAACATCGCTGCCGTTGTTCTTGCGTCATTTCTAGCGGATCGGCAAATACGTTCATACCGGCGTTATTGATGAGTATGTCAACTTTTCCAAAGCGTGCGATTGCTTGTTCAGCCACATCAGCTTGCACAAACAAGCTATTTTCACTTCCTAATTCTTGCTGAATCGTAGAGGCAGCCACATCGTCACGATGACTATTCAGGACAAGCTTTGCCCCGTGCTGAACAAACAGACGTGCTATTGCGGCACCGATCCCCAAGGTTGAGCCAGTCACGATTGCTACCTTGTCCTGTAATCTTAACGTCATTGCTTTCTCGTCTTGAATATTGATTGAATTCACTTGATGGGAATTGATGTCAATTGAGGCTATGAGCGAGAGCCTCTGCTCTTCAATTGATCAAACAAAACAGCCACCAGCAAAATGATGCCGCGCATCAGATATTGATAAAACGCATCGACGT
This sequence comes from Undibacterium sp., assembly GCA_025352365.1. Taxonomy (GTDB): domain Bacteria; phylum Pseudomonadota; class Gammaproteobacteria; order Burkholderiales; family Burkholderiaceae_D; genus Undibacterium. Next base: position 2,936 of record JANXTO010000219.1, read on the forward strand.
CAAGCAAGTTCATCACGTTTTCAACAGTACCCATGATCAGCACGCCAATCAGCACACCGAAAATTTTGGCCTTACCGCCTTGCAATGAGACACCTCCAAGGACGCAGGCAGAAATAACATCCAGTTCAAAACCTTGAGCGGAATTCGGTTGCCCGCTGGTGATTCTGGAAGCGAGTATCAAGCCAGCCAGCGCAGTCACTACACCCTGCAACAGAAATATCCAGACGCGCAGTCGTTCAACCCGCACACCCGCCAGTCGTGCGGCTTCCGGGTTACCGTCTATCGCAAGCGTGTTACGACCAAAGACGGTGTGATTAAGCAAAATGCCAAATACGATAAAGCAAATAATTACCACCAGAACTGGCAAAGGCAATCCAAAAATTCGCGTATCGCCAAAGCTGATAAAGAGTTCGTTTGAAATGCCCACCGCCTGACCTTTGGATACGATGAAAGCCAGGCCACGTACCATCAACATGGTTGCCAAAGTAGCGATCAAGGCATTGACGCGCAGGTATGCAATCAAGACGCCATTACCAGCACCGATCAGCGCACCTGCCACCAGACCGCCACCAACGGCTAGCAACACGCTTTGTGTATGCTCCAAAATGATCGCGCCCAATACACCAGAAAAAGCAATGGTAGAACCAATCGACAAATCAAAATCACGCGAGGCAAGGCACATCATCATGGTGCACGAGACCATGCCGATTTGCGCCACCGACAACATCAGTCCAACGATATTGGTAGTAGAAAAGAAATTCTCTACCGTGAAGGAGAGCACGCAAAATAACAGTGCGTACAAAATAGGCATACTCTGCTGCGCCACCCAATGGGTTTTATGTGAAGCTGCGTTTGAAACTGAACTCGAAGCTGAATTTGAAACTGAATTTGAGGCAGCTTGCGATTCTTGTATGTCTGGCACTGTCTTACTATCTGCCGACATAGTGCTGTGGGAAGTCATATAAATAATCCTAATTGAATTTAACGTACTTTTAACTTAGTTTTAACTTAGTTCTAACTTACTTGCAGGTCTGGCAGTGCCAGACTAAGTACGGCTGTTTCAGTCGCATGCGCGCGATCAAGTTCGCCGCTGATGCGACCTTCGCGCATAACCAGAACACGATCCGCGATACCTAAAATCTCAGGCAACTCGCTTGAGACGACGATGACGCAACAGCCACGTTCAGCGACGTCATGGATAATCCGATAAATTTCATTTTTTGCGCCGACGTCGATACCGCGTGTGGGCTCGTCGAGTATCAACACTTTCAAATCTGGCTCTGCCAGCCAGCGTGCCAGAATCACTTTCTGCTGATTGCCCCCCGACAGAAAACGAATTTCCTGCTCACGACCCGGCGTCTTTATTTTGAGTCTTTGAATAAAGCGGTCAGCCAGCTCAGCTTCTCGCTTGTGGGGTAAAAATAATCCACCAAGCAAGTCGTTACGACGGCAACTGATATTGATATTTTCAGCAACCGATGCTTCCGCCAATATGCCCTGCTCTTTTCTGTCTTCGGGGCACAATACGATGCCGGCTTTAATTGCAGCAGCCGGTCCACGTGCAGAAACTTGTTTGCCATCCAGCTCTACATGAGAATCTGTAGAGCGTTTGTCAGCGCCGTAGAGTAAACGCATTAATTCGCTACGACCAGCACCAACCAGCCCAAAAAAGCCGAGCACCTCACCACTGCGCACACTAAAATTAGCGCCCTCAGCTGAGCGGCTATCTTTGAGCCCGCTGACTACCAGACGCGGCGTGCCCATTTTGCGTGGCCGATAATCGTAAATGTCCTGCAATTCGCGGCCGACCATGTCATTGATGAGTACATCTTTTGGCACATTTGCCATGACAGGATGGGTAACAATTTTTCGCCCGTCTCTGAAGATCGTGCAACTATCACAGAGTGCATAAAGCTCTTCTAAACGATGGGAAATATAGATAATGACTTTGCCCGCCGCACGCAAATTGCGTATCAGCCGGAATAAGATCTCAGTTTCCCGGTGCGACAAACTACTGGTAGGCTCGTCAAAAGCAATGATATTTGCATCCTGTAAAACTGCTTTGCAAATTTCTACCATCTGACGCTGGGCAATCGATAAATCAACCAGTCTGGCACCTAGATCCAGATCAACACCGATAGCACTCAAACGTTCCGCAACTATGCGCCGGGCTTCGCGCTTGTTAACAAAACCAAATTTTTGTGGCAGATGTCCCAGTAGTACGTTTTCAGCAACGGTAAGTTCTGGGACATATTGCAATTCCTAATGAATGATGGCGATACCGGCGGCGATAGAATCAGCAGCAGAATGAAATTGACACTCCTGACCATCTACCATCAAACGACCACCATCAGGACGGTATTGCCCACCTAAGATTTTTAGCAGGGTCGATTTTCCCGCGCCGTTTTCACCCAGTAAGCCATGCACGGTACCGGCATGCGCATCAAAACTGACGCCCTTTAGTGCCTTTACACCCGGGAAGTTCTTGCAGACCTGATTAAATTGGAGATAAGCAGATTTCACGTATGACACCTTAAAGCCCAAACTGAGCGCGGACTTCGGTTTGGTTAACACGAGTCATCAAAGTGCCTGTGGTAAGCGTCACGGCTGCTGGCACCTTGTTTTCAGTGATCCATTTATACATATTCATTGCGGTCTCATAACCATGACGTTTGGGACTGATCAAGACTGTGCCATAAAAACCTGTAGGACTTGGTTTGGCAAATTCATTCAGGGCGGTCTTGCTGCCACCTATGCCTATGCCTATGACCGCATCGCTACGTAAGCCACGGCCTTCTGTGGCGCGTATGGTGCCTAGTACGGCTTCATCATTCATACCAAATACGACCCAATGTTTAAATTGTGCATGCTTAGTCAGGGCGATATTTGCCGCATTAAAAGCACTCTCGGTATCTGTCTTCGCTTGCGTCGCATCGACAATATTAGCCACAGGAAAACCCGCCGCCTTCAGTGCATCTACTGCACCTTGAGTACGTTCACGAGCAGTGGGCAATTGATCAAAGGCCAGGCGCATCGCACCCACTTCAGTCATTTTCCAGCCTCTTACTTTCATCTCATCGACTAAGCCCAGACCAACTTGCTTGCCGATTTCGTAAGCTAAAATGCCCATGTGCGGAATTGAAGATATCGGCTTACCACTGCCGTCAACCAGCTGATCGTCCACGGACATGGCTTTCAGTCCATTGCGTTTAGCAGCGCGTTCAACCGCGATTCCGAGTTTGACATCTGGTGCACAAATCCCTGGGCTTTTTGGGCGGCCAGATTATCAATCGCGGCAATCATTTTTTCACCATTCGGAACACCGATCTTGACCAGGGTGAAGCCTTTTTCATGTGCGGCTTGTTCAGCAAAACGCCACTCATCCTGAAACCATGGCTCTTCGGCCTGCTTGACCAGAAATCCTATTTTTACCGGCTCTGCCGCAGACGCTGCTGGTACAACGCTCAGGCTACAAAGAGTCATCGCCAATGCGCTGATCATGACGCGAGGCCGGAAAGCAAATTTCAAATTCTGAATCATGATTGTCTCGCTTTAGTTTTGGTTTTTGTTTTGGTGGAAATGATGCTCATCGCCTCAGAGCTATCGTCAAACAGGCTGTCTTCAATCCCGATACGATCATCCAATTGAAGAGAGAACAGACTACCCGCTAAGGGCATACTTACTAATTCTTTTGCGCTCATATCTTTGCGGGAAGTCGTCACCATTAACTGGTCGCCGTCGATACCGCCAAAAGCAGGGCAAGTTGGATTTTTCACCGGAACATGGATGCGCTGTATGAGTTCGCCAGCAGGCGAATATTGCACAATGCTGGCAGCACCCCATTGGGCATTCCAAAGGCATCCATTTTTATCGATGACTGAACCGTCAGGGTAGGCAAGAGGGTCATCTATCTGTGCAAATAAGCGGATATGTGACACCTTGGCTGATTCAGCATCGTAATCACATTGCTGAATACGACGCGTCAAGGTGTCGGTGAAATACATCGTTTTACCATCGAGGCTAAAACAAATACTGTTTGCAATTGCCACTGCTGGAAGTGCCAGACGGCGTAAGCCATATTGCAGCGAATATTGATAAAAACTGGCGATCGAGCGCTTTTCAGTGGCCTCGTTAAAGGTACCGAATACAAAGAAACCTCGCCTGTCGGTACGACCATCATTGATGCGGGTGCGTGATTCTGCCGGATCGACTGCGACCAAAGCTTGTACCGCCAGATTTTGTACGCCGATCATACCGTTCGCGGGGATTTCGGGAACCGTAGCAAAACCAAGTCGCTTGGATAAACCGAGCAATAGGCGCCCAGAACGGCAGTGTGCAAATGAACCTACACGATCAGGCAAACGATAATTGAGCACTTGCTGATTGCCCGGTGACCATGCGTGTACAGTAGCTGCATCAATATCTGTCCACCACCATTTGCTCTGTGCTGAATTCCATTGCAAACCTTCGCCTAAAATAGCATTTTGGGCTAATGCAAGGTGCATGTTCTGCGCTGAGGCTTGTTGAGGTGATGAGTCGCGCAACATTACAAGACCGCCCCAAAGACTAAGGGCTTTATGTGCGCTTGACTTCTTACGCTGCTTATTACTCCATCAGCTAGTAGTAAATTTGACAGACGCTGCTTTTGCGATAAAGCACGCAACACAAGCGCCCGTAGTAAAGCTGATAAGTCTGGTTGGTTCACACTCGTTTCCGTATGTTTTTATTTTTAACGCCATACTCTGCGGTACATGCGCTTTATTGATCTAATGACTCTAAGTTAGCGGTTTGTGCTATCTGAGACAAATGCTTTGTTTGGCTCTATCTATCTCAAATTCATATACCTCATTACTTTTCATAGCAATGTTCTTTAAGGCTGAATGTCGAGATGATAGACAGGTAATACCCGTAGCTGTCTCAAATTTGCGACTTGCGAGGCTCCCCTGAAATCGGGTCTATGTTCTTTTGGTAAGTAGATCGGTGCATTTGCCAGCAAAGGTAATACGCTTAAGGTCAATGCAGTATCGGTTGGCTTGATCTTATATTGCCAATGCTGGCCGTTGTAATACCAATCGTCTAACATCTTAGTACCACTAAACAGCCGCCCGATATCACCGACAAAATCAAGCTCTAAAATAGCCTCGCCTGCGTCCCGCAACTGCTCTTGCGGGATAGCGATTTGCCATGTTGCGGCATAACGGAAATTTTCTGGAATAGGCTGCATTGCTGCTTTAGCTAAACCGCCAATGATCACAGGCGGCATTTGCTGGGCTGCTCGTAATTCTGTCACTTTTACATCAAGCTTACGGGTTTTGAGCTTGGCTTCGAAGACTTGAAATATCCCGTCCTTCGCGCTGGCGATTAGCGGTGTAGAGGAATGCGGCGACCGATCTAGTGGCGGGTAGACCGCAAAACGAAAATCTGCTGTGACAGGTGCAATTTCTTGGGTTCGCAAATGCAGACCCTTACTGGCAAAATAGGGTTCCTGCCCACTCAATACCAGGCGGCGCTGACCAGCAAAATCACCGATGGAAAGCTGCTTAAGCTGCTCCGGTTTTAATACTAAAACAGTGATAGGTCTGGCATTGGGTTGATGCAAACTAAACGGGCTGCTGGTTCCCGCTTTGATACCATCAATAATTAATTTACCATCGCTAGTTTTTTGGTGTACCTCTGACGCCGAGATAGTCAGGTAAGAGGCTACTGCGGGGTCAAACGCAAATTCAACCGGTATATCTTTTTGTTCTGCAAAGACATATAGCAAGCCAGCTTTACCGTTATCCAGACGCGCAACCGGTTGTGCAGTCGCATAGACCAGGCGCGTGCCGTCAAGATCAAAATTGATCGGCCAAATAAAGTAATTGCCATCTGCAATATCTACAGGATGCTGTGGGAAGACTACAGTCTGGTGCGGTAACTTTACAGAGAACTGTACGCCACGTTGGGTCGGCATCTGGTATTGCCGGACATGGTTATTGAAGAAAAGAAAGGCACTATCACCTGCACTGCGAACGGAAAAACGCGGGGTGTTCAAATCTGTCGCCGATGCAGACACTAGCTCAGGCTTGCGTACCGTCATTGGTGCCAGACGATCGCCAAAATTATTTAAGAAATAATGAAATGGCCTTAATGCAGATAATACCGGGCGCTGCTGTCCATCCGGACCTAAGGGTGCATTGAAGTCATAACTGATCATCGGAGTATCGTTATAGCCGCCAGTGAGCGTACTTTCTTCGAGGCTATTTTGTACACTAAGTCCACTAGGATTGCGTCCACCGTGAAACATGTAGTAGCCCATCAGGTTCACACCAGAACCTAACTGTACTGGCAACATGGAGGTGATATCGTCTGCCGACACCAAGGTCCGGCGGCGATACATAGCTGGCAAACCAGCACCGTATTCGGCACCCAAAAAAGGTGTGAGCTCTTTATCTGTCTCAGCCGTGCCTGGTGCACTGGCTGCTGTCTGCGCACCCAGATCACCGCTGACACGGCTATCAAAACGAAAAGCATAGGTTTCTTTGGGCGGTAGTTCATTTGTGCTGACACCCCAAGGTTCATCAGGGTAACCACCAAAAACCGGCGTCACTTCGCCAGAGGGATAGACGGTACCGTCCCAACCAGTCACTGTGTACAAGGGTACGTCTAGCCCTGCTTGCAAAGCCAGTTTTTTGAGGGTCGAGATATGAGCAGCGCCCTCACCTGGGCCAGTCAAATTGTATTCGTTCTCTAACTGAATACCGATAACGCTGCCGCCCTGCTTCCACAACTGACCCTTTAATTGCACACCAATTTGCTGATACAAACGCTCGACAAAATGGAGATATTCCGGATCATTTCCCCTAGTCGGCATGGTGTTCACGAGCCAGTCAGGTATCCCACCAAAACGCGCTTCGGCGTGCGCCCAAGGACCAACTCTGACCACCGCCTTCAACCCTACCTTGCGGCACAACTCAAGGAAATGATGTAAATCGTGGTTACCCTTCCAATTAAATATGCCTTCTTGCTCTTCATGGTGATTCCAAATGACATAGCTGGAAACGATATCGATGCCAGCAGATTTCATCTTACTTAGCTCTGCCTCCCAACTGTCTGCAGGACTGCGCGAGTAGTGGAATTCGCCCATAACAGGCAACCACGGCTGGCCATCTTTCAACAGATATTGATTGTTGATACCCAGAGTTTTACCCGCAGGCGAGAGCGCCGTACCCATACGCAGATGACCACTCACAGGTGCTACAAGCGGCGCACTGGCGTCTACCTGCAAGAGTGTTTGCGATAGCGCCTGTGATCCGGCAGTCAGACTACAGATTACACTCAATAAAATTCTGATCTTTAGCGGGTGCAAGCAATTACGTTCTTGCTGCAATAATTTTTTTTGCATTTTTTGTCTCCTAAGTTTTCTTTTTGTTTAGTTTTTTTGTTTATAGGACTTACGCAAAATTGCTCTTGCAGGGACTAGCGACGAAAACAGTACTTTAGTACCTTAGTCATTACTAGCTGGAGGTGCGACTCAGCTAGGACAGTATTGCGTAAGTCCTCATATTTAAAACAGACCAGATTGCTAATTTCTTACATATTTATGTGTGGGCAAAAGAGACCAAAGCGCCAACAAAAGCTCGCGCATTTTTTGCTACGCTGGCAGCATCTAAGCCTACCGAATATAAACTCCCACCCAACCCAAAACCTGCCGCACCTGCTTGTAAGTAAGGCGTCATGTTGTGTGGACTGATCCCGCCAACCGGCAATAATTTCAGATTTTCTGGCAGAACTGCGCGCATTGCTTTGACGATTTGTGGCGTTATCAATTCAGCGGGGAAAAGTTTGATGGCGTCGGCTCCGGCATTTAACGCAGAAAATGCTTCCGTCAGCGTCGCCGCACCAGGCACACAAAACATCTCTGCTTTTTTAGCAGCCGCAATCACTTGCACATCAGCATGCGGCATCACAATAAGACGTCCGCCTGCACTGCGTACCTGTTGTAC
>JANXTO010000225.1 GCA_025352365.1 Undibacterium sp.
CCAAAGTGATCAGCCAAGGCAGCTTCGTCATCAACGAATTTGTCACCACAAAAGATGGCGTCTATGTCCGCACCTTGTATCGGCATGATGATTTTATCGAGTTTGCCCTTGGCTGAGAGTCGTATCAATCCACTGACGCCATGCTCAAAGGTGCGGACATAGACGCCATCTTTTGTGGTGACAAATTCGTTGATGACGAAGCTGCCTTGGCTGATCACTTTGGTCGTTGCGTCGATCTTACCGTTTTGGGCGGTGAATTTGTAAATCTCACCGCGATCAGCCCGTCCGTTGGCGAGAACATAGATATCGTCGCCAACAAGTTTGGCTTGTAGTACGCCATCTTTGCGGTTGGCGACTTTGCGCCATGCTGGTGACCCCTTCAACAAATCATCGTAGCGGCACACATAGAGGGAGGCGATTTCATTGCCGTTACAAACATGGCTAGCCAGAACCCATTTGCTGTGTGGTGCACTTGCCAGATGCGGCTGGTCGTCTTCAATTTCTTCAAAGCCTGGCCCTTCGCCGCTGCGGAATAATTCAACATCCTTGCCCGCTTGTTTGCCTGCTTGATCGATACGATGCAGCCAGCAACTGCCACCTTTGCCAAATTCAAGCGTACCGGGAACTGCATCGGCTCTTAGCCGGTAATAAAAAAATCCTTTACCGTCACCAGTCCAGCCAGTACCGCGTGAAAAGATACGGCTCACTTCTGTGGTTTCGCCCGTACTGACGTTGAGGATGTAGCTAGCAGTCATTTCTGAGCCGCCCTCGGAGACGCCATAAGCCACATAATCGCCGCTTGGCGAGGGCATCGCATAATCCATGGTGCGCGTGGGTTTTCCGGCTTCTACACCGGCTGAGGGATCAAAGAGTAAACGCTCTTTGCCTCCGCCATCTCTGACAAACAGCGCGATTACTTGCGATCCAATGACCCGCTTCGAGATAAATAATTTATCGCCGGCGGATTGTATAAAGCCCAGCGTATCCACTGCTTTGGTATAGGTCTCTAGCGACTTCATGAATGAGGCTTTGGCTGGCAAGGCTTCTAATGCGACTTGGGTGTAATTATTTTGCTCTTTAAGCCAGGTAGTCCATTCAGCGCTTGCAGGCTTTTGCTCCATCCAGCGGTAGGGATCAACAATTTGCATGCCCCAATAGGTATCGGTGACCGGTTCTTTTTTTGCAATCGGTGCCATCGCCAGCATGGCTTTGCCCGCACTGCTATCGGCAGCGAATGTTTTACCAGCGACAAACAAGACGCTAATCGCAGCACCCAGAACCGTGCGTCGTTTAAAGGAGGGGGAGTTGTCCACTGTGTTCATGCGTTTTCCTCAAAAAATTGAAAAGAACAATTGAAAAAATGAGTCTGCTTAGGTGTGTTGAAACCAAAACGGGAGGACACAAACCACAACACATGGAACCAGAATTGCCACGCTTAAATCCCAGCGATGCTTCACTGAGTCATTTAATTTGTTAAATATATTGCAACTAAAAGAGTTTATCAAGCGTCTTTTTATGTTTTGATTCGTCGAACAAAATGATGTTCTTCGGAGCAAGCTTTGGATGCTCTGGCGCAAATGAAGTTGATGCTGGCAGGGAAGAATTGAGGAACAAAGATGCAGGCAAATTAGCGCGTTACTAGATTCTATTAATTTATACTGCATAGGAGTATTTTAAATTGTCCTTATATTAATTGGACGATGAGGGTATTTTTATAAAAAGTAAGGGGAGTATATGAAATAGTGCTCCCTTTGATCGAATCAATGATAGCGATGAGACTGCTCGCCGGATGGCGTTCGGCTTAGCTTGCCGTTCTTGCCAATTACTTGGGTGTTGTTGTTTTTTTGTAATTGGTTGGCGTGCTTATCGGTGTCCGCCGAACGATGAGTCGCAAGCTAGCAACGGGATGGGGTAATCGAAAGACGCAGCTCGACAATGGCATGAAAAAAATGACGATGCATCGTTCGTTTTTGCGATTCGCTTACAATCCGCACATTGCTAGCGATCTGACTAGCTGCCTAATCTGCCGCAAACATTTTACAAAAATATGAAAGTTCTGTTAGTCGAAGACGACCCTATGATTGGCGAAAATATCCAGATCGCACTGGAAGGTGAGGCGATTTTGGTGGATTGGCTGACCGATGGTGCCGCCGCAGAAAATGCCTTACATCAGCACGCCTACGATGCCTTGCTACTCGATCTGAGCTTGCCCTCACGTGATGGTATGGACATTTTGCGCCAGCTACGTTCCCGCGGAGACGCGATCCCTGTGCTGGTGATGACAGCACGAGATACCGTCCCGCAGCGTGTGTTGGGTTTGCATAACGGTGCCGATGATTATTTGGTCAAGCCGTTTGATCTGGACGAATTGATCGCACGCTTACATGCGCTGGTGCGGCGTGCCCGCGGACGGGTTGAACCTCTTTACCAACATGGCGATGTGCTGATCAATGCGATTACCAAAGAGGTTAGCAATAGCCAGGGACAAGTGATTTTGTCTTCGCGGGAGTGGGCTATTCTCGACGCACTGATCACCAGACCTGGTGCGATTTTATCCCGCGGCCAGTTGGAAGAACGCTTATTTGGCTGGTCGGGCGAGGTAGAAAGCAATGCGGTGGAAGTGTATATCCATGGCCTGCGCAAAAAACTCGGTCAAAAATTTATCGTCAACGTGCGTGGTGTCGGCTATATGCTGGAGAAAAGCCAATGACGCCGATCAACCTTAGTAAGCCTGTCAAAGTGGCGCGCTTGTCTTCTGTCTTCCGCTCGTTTCAGTCATTTAGTACTTTTCGATCATTAAGGGTACGTCTGATTTTATTATTTGGCGTGGCGATTTTTTTGGCTGCCGCGCTGCAATTTGCGACTTCATTTCAGGCGGCGATGCGGCAGGCGAATAAACTATTTGATTACCACATGCAGCAAATGGCGCTAGCCTTGCAAGACAGAGATTTTGATGAGGCGCAGTGGCATACGATGCCTGGAATCGAAAGTAATAGTTTTGATTTTGTCGTACAAGTCTGGTCCGACAAAGGCGTGCGTGTCTATCAATCGCACACTTACCGCTTTTTGCCAAAGCAAGCGCCGCTGGGCTATTCCACCGTCACACTGGAAAATGGTGAGTGGCGGATTTATGCGGCACAGGCCGACAATCATGTTGTCCAAATTGCGCAAAAAATTGATGCACGCCGCAACCGCGCTTTATCCTTGGTCACCAGCTCGCTGTGGCCGATTATTCCGGTATCGCTGTTGTTGTTTGTCGCGGCTTGGTGGTTGGTGACAGCGGCACTTGCGCCGCTGAACCGGATCGGATTGGAGTTGGCTAACCGAAATGCCGATTCGATAGAGCCGGTATCCGATACCGGGGTGCCAGAAGAAGTATCCCTGCTAGTAACCGAACTAAATTCTTTGCTGGCGCGCATGCTACAGGCATTGCAATCGCAGCAGCGATTTGTGGCAGATGCCGCGCATGAATTGCGTTCGCCGATCACGGCGCTGCGCTTGCAAGTACAAACTTTGTCACGTTCAAAAGATGATATTGCGATTTCGCAAGCAGTGGGGCGCTTGCTGGGTGGCGTCGATCGCGCCTCCCGGTTGGTAGAGCAATTGCTGGCGCTGGCAAGGCAAGATCCGTCTTCTCAAAATGGTGAGCTGAGCAGGATTGCATTGACCTCTTGCGTTGAGCAGGCGATCTCAGACCTCGGCCTTTTCGCGTTGTCTCGCCATATCCAATTGGATAGCAGCGCGCTAGTGGATTCGGGATCAAACTCAGAACCGGATATTGATATTTGGGGCAATGCCGATAGCTTGCGCATTATGATTTGTAATCTGCTGGATAATGCTATCCGCTATATTCCTGAATCTGGACAAGTACAACTTGATATCCTAGTCACGGCGAATAAAATCACACTGACTATCCAGGACTCTGGCAGCGGTATCCGACCGGAAGAACGTACGAGAATCTTTGATCGGTTTTATCGTGTGCCCGGTACCTCACCCAGCGGTAGCGGACTAGGATTAGCGATTGCTAAAACGATTGCAGATCGGCATAAAGCGACGATCAGCTTGGCAGATTCTAAGCTTGGCGGTTTGTCTGTGCAGATCGACTTTCCCGCATTGCCTGACTGAGATTGCTCGTCGTATCACCAATAATTTTTTTAAAAAGCAGAGTCCATTTAAGTTTCGCCTAAGTCTTTTATTGGATCATTGGCGGTCTTTAAAGATGATGCCGGTTGTTCAGCGGCGCAAAAGATCAGCGCTTTAGCAAGGTATTCAAACTTTAAATTCATCCAAATACCATTAATTCAAACTGACTTTCAGAGGAAATTTACATGCGCGCTATTGCCACCTTCACCACTATCGCCTCTAGTGCTGTTCTTTTAGCAGCGTGCAGCTCACCAGTCAAAGTCGCTGACAAACCTGCAGAACCCGTTGCCGCAACACCAAAACCAACTGCTCCAGACACGCGCACAGTAGCAACGGTCGTCGCACCGACGGTCGATCCTTTAAACGATCCAAACAATATTTTGTCGAAACGCAGCGTCTATTTTGATTTTGATAAATACACAGTCAAGCCAGAATTTAGCGGCGTAGTTGATGCACATTCTAAGTATGTCGCTAGCAGCAAAAGCCGGAAAATTCTGATCCAGGGCAATACCGATGAGCGCGGCGGCAGCGAATACAACCTCGCACTGGGACAAAAACGCGCAGAGGCAGTTCGCAAAGCAATGGCTTTGCTGGGAACGCCAGAAGCCCAAATGGAAGCAGTATCCTATGGTAAAGAAAAGCCAAAAGCGACTGGCAATGATGAAGCATCCTGGGCAGAAAATCGCCGTGCTGATATCGTTTACACAGCAAAATAAGTCGTGAGTAGCTGGTGATTTGTAACACTACGTTCGACAGTTGAATTTACAACTCTTTCTGCATTAAACTAACCGGAAAATAGTGCAAAGGTTTTCCGGTTAGGCTCTGACCAGAGCTTTAGTAATTTTTCAGATGTAATTTTTCAGATGACAATCTCCTAAATGAATAATTTGATTTCGCTGCGCGTCATTTCCTCACTCGTATTTCTCTTCTCCGTACAGTTCACCAGCTTAGCTAGCTTTGCAAATGCAGCAAACTCTAATAGCAAAGACGCCAGCACCCTGCCATTTGGCTCGCAACATGCGATCGTGGTGGAGGATGGTACTGGCCGGATTTTGCTAGAAAAAAATTCCAAAGATATCGTCCCGATTGCCTCTTTAACCAAACTAATGACAGCAATGGTCGTGCTGGACAGCAAGCCTAATATGGATGAGAAAATCTCCATAGAACTTGCCGATGTCGATATGCTCAAGCACAGTTCTTCTCATGTGCCCGTCGGTGCCAAGCTTGCCAGAAGCGATGTCTTGCAACTGGCGCTGATGTCGTCCGATAACCGTGCCGCCGCATCGCTTGCCCGCACTTATCCTGGCGGCACTGCTGCGTTCGCCGCGGCGGTCAAAGCAAAAATTAAAGTTTTAGGCATGACCAACACGGTGATCAATGAGCCTACAGGACTCTCGCCGGGCAACACTTCCACTGCCGCAGATTTGATCAAAATGGCAGTAGCCGCCTCCCGTTACCCAGAGATTGCCGATATCACGACAGATCAATCTGATCTGATCAAAATCAACGGCCGTAACGTCAATTTCCACAATACCAATCGTCTGGTTGGCAGCAAAGGCTGGGATATTCTCTTGTCTAAAACCGGCTTTACTAATGAGGCAGGCAATTGCCTGATCATGCGATTTAAGCTTGCCGGTAAAAAGGCGACCTTAGTGTTGCTGAATGCCAGAGCCAGTTCTTCCCGCTTTTTGGACGCCTTAAATATTCGCCGGTTTTTAGTAGAACATCCTGATGCACAGCCTGTCGTTATGTCTGCCGAGGCAATTGTCCCGCCACTCCGATAGTACCGTTAGTGCGCCGTTGGCGCACCTGGTGGAAAATATCGGTTAAATATACTCCTCATTATTTTTCTTAAATATGCCTGATTGTCCAATGATTATATGGACAATCTAAATATACCCGTGGTGAGTATATTGATGGCAAAGTCTGATTTCTTGTTGCAACCCTCTGTTTACATATCTTGCTGAATAGCCGCCCCGTGCATTTATGCAAATCTGTAGCGGCTTACGTCAATGTACTTTCTGCAAAAGAGTGCTATTTTTCATGACCAACTTTCGCTTAAAGTTTCGGTTCTGAATTTAGTCATAATTGTATTTTCCGTGCGACAACAATTGCACAAGCCAAACTGCTTGATAAATATATTCGGACTTCAAATATGATGCTTCGTGGCATGCTGTATGCTAGTTTGCATCAGTCCTGACTTAAGTAGTTCGATGTTCTTTCTTGCAAAGAGGAAATCAAATGAAGCTCGCTAATATTAAAATCGGAGTGAAGTTGGGTGCCTTGTCTGGCATTCTTCTTTTGGCAGTGGTGAGTATTGGTATCGGTGGTCAAAGCGCACTGAGCCTTAGCAGTACGACCAATATTGCGAATATGCACAGAGACAATGTGCTGACGCAAACCGTGAATACCGCCAGAAAAGCTCAGGTCGAATTTAAGAAGCAAGTGCAAGAATGGAAAAATCTCCTGCTACGCGGCAATGATCCCGCCAACTTCACCAAATATTCAGAAGCTTTTGTAAAGCAAAGTGAAGTGACGCAAACCAATCTTCAGCAATTGAAAAAGCTATTCTCGCAACTCGATTTAGATACCAAGATGGTGGATGAGGCGCTGACTACGCACCAGGAACTACAGGGGAAATACCTCGATGCACTTAAAAAATACGATCAGGCGGATCAAAATAGTGCGCATATCGTTGATACCTTGGTCAATGGTATGGACAGACCGCCAACCCAAAAAATTGATGGCATCGTAGATTTTATTTTGGCGAAGGCGGACAGCCTGGTCGCAGAATCAGAAAAAGATGCTCAAGCACGTTATCAGTTTTCTTCCCGCTTACTCTGGAGTGGTATTTTGCTCGCGCTACTATTGGGCGGCACGATTACCTATTGGCTGATCCGTGGCATTACCAGACCACTCCTTCAGGCAGTCAACATGGCGCAAACTGCAGCATCAGGTGATCTGACATCAAAAATCACCGTCAACGGTACGGACGAAATTGGTCTATTAATGAAGTCCCTCAAAGAAATGAACCAGAGTCTGTCGAATATCGTCAACGAGGTGCGCGGCGGTACGGATGCCATTCATGAGGCATCCTCAGAAATCGCTACCGGTAATCTAGATTTATCTGCGCGAACAGAGGCACAGGCCGGCTCGATAGAAGAGACAGCATCTTCTATGGAAGAACTGACTTCCAATGTCCGACAAAATGCCGGCAATGCGAGTGAAGCTAGTCGCATGGCAATTGTCGCGTCTGAAGTCGCCTCCAAGGGTGGATCCGTAGTCAGCCAGGTGATCGAGATGATGGCGTCGATTAACGAGTCTTCCAAAAAGATTGTCGATATTATTGGCGTCATTGATGGCATCGCCTTCCAAACTAATATCCTCGCTTTAAACGCCGCGGTAGAGGCCGCCAGAGCCGGTGAGCAGGGGCGCGGTTTTGCCGTGGTTGCATCCGAGGTGCGCAATCTGGCACAGCGTTCTGCCAGTGCTGCTAAAGAGATTAAAACCTTGATCAATGATTCTGTCAGCAAGGTAGAGGCGGGCGCTGTGCTGGTGAATCAGGCCGGAAACACCATGGTAGAAGTAGTCGAGAGCGTTAAACGCGTCAGCGACGTTTTGATCACAATCAACTCGACCAATCATGAGCAAAATACCGAGATAGAGCAAATCAGTCAGGCGATTAGCCAGATGGATAACGTCACCCAGCAGAATGCGGCTTTAGTCGAACAGGCCGCAGCCGCAACCGAATCCTTGCAAGAACAGGCCCAGCATTTAACCGCAGTGGTCAGTGTATTTGTGACGCATAAAAATACGAATCAGGCCGTGGCGGCAAAGCAGCTTGGCTCAAATCTCAAGTTGATTCCAGGCTGATATACGATGGTTGTCTGATGAGGTAGGTTTGATTTTGTCCGTGATAAGACAATCTAAAAACAGGATTATTTTTTTGTACCATACGGCAAGGCGCATTAGCTTGATGCGCCCGATTTTTATCTAACAGCAGCGGTAATAGGTATCCCAATCCGGCTGCATACTGTTAAGCTTTATATCCTTTCACTCGAATAATAAAAATGTCTATGATTGATTATCGTGAAATCACATTTCGACTCTTATCTGCTGTACTGGTTGGTTGCATCATCGGGCTAGATCGTAATTTGCACGGCAAACCAACTGGGATTAAAACACTGGGTTTGGTAGCGCTGGGCGCATCGCTGTTAACTATGGCGAGTATGGATTTTTCACTGTCGCAAGGTAAATATGATCCATCCGCGGTGAGCCGTGTGATTCAGGGTGTAATTACTGGCGTGGGCTTTTTGGGTGCTGGCGTGATTATTCATGAGGCAGGGAATGATAAAGTCCGCGGCCTTACGACTGCCGCCTCGATCTGGGTAACCGCCGCACTGGGCATCGTGTGCGGCATGGGTTCCTGGCAAATTGCCGGTGTGGCGATGGTCATCGTTTTAATGCTGTTTTTGATTGGACGACCATTGGAAAGAATGTTGCATCAAAAATGGCTGGATAAGAGCGTAGACGAAAAAGCGGCAATTACTCGCCACGAAGAATAGGTTCAACATCAAATTCGCCAGATCAATGATGGATATTCATTCTTGAATGGTGAGTTGTCAATGTCAATGCGATTTAAATCTGTTTGTTATTTGTAGTGACTCTGTTCTGAACTGACTACGATGGTCATGTGGGGCAGGTTTTTCTTGTGGCGTTAAAAACAGCAGACTAGTTAAATGTAGCCCAGTAGGGGTATGATATTTTTACTTGGATTACAACAAAAATTGTGATGGAGAATCATGAATAAGTGGGAATATAAAATTGTTTCAATATCGGTGAAACGTAACTTTTTCACGAGTCGGTTTGATTTGAAAGCAGTTGAAGATAAATTAAATTCCATGGGGCAGCAAGGCTGGGAATTGGTATCGTTGGAGGGGCTTACTATGCGACATAGTATTTCCCCCGTTTTGACATTCAAGCGTGCAGTCTAACTATATCCTGACGTAAGCATTTGCAAGAGGGTGTCCTGTGAGTGGCACTGTTAATATTGGACGTCTCCAGAAACCCAGTGCCTCACTCACTTCATGGCTCATATAGTTCAAACTTCTATCGACTTCTTGTGGGGAACGCCGCTACCACCTAAAACAAGCTGTTGGGTAAATTATGAGCTACTAGACTTTGCCTTGGTATTTTGCGCCCCCATGATCAACACTCAAAATCGCCAGCATCATAGGCGTTGCAATAAGTCTGCCAATCTTGATTGACTTGAGCAGCGGCGCCTTGCGCGAGGGTCAACATTTGCTTCGCCCATTTTTTCTGCTGTCCAAAGGCGATCAATTCATCTGCGATGGCAGAGCCTTGTCTGCCAGAACTACGCAAGTGTGCTGAGGCGAGCAAGCCACCCATAATCTTGATCACATCTGGTAATTCTTGCGTTGAGGTTTTAGCTTTGGCTAGTGCTACGCGGTCTTCGGTTGGCAGCAAGGCCCGCAGAATATAGGACTGTTTGCCAATATCTACTGGCTGTAAAAACGCCATCGATACTGCCTGCATACGACGTTGTAATATGACGGTACGATCTGCGTTGCTTTTCCACGCGGGTTGTAGTTTGCTCAAGTTGCCAAGATAAGGAATCAGCGAAGACGGTAGTGATTGTTTTAAATCGAGCAGGTAATTATTGTCCGGACTACCTTTGCCTTGTACCAGCAAGATGTAACGATCTACGCCCAGACTGCCGGTGCCAGCGATGCGCTTGGCGACATCAATCACTTTAAAGAATTTTTTATCTACTTGTTTTTCTGCAAAAGCAGCCATCCATTCGGTAATCCGTTTGCGCTGTTTGGGTGTGAGTGCTAAGGCGTGTACTCCATCAATAATTAGTTGGCGTTTTTTGCCGACCAGAACGCTGCGTTTGTTTAAAAAGTCTACGCGCTGCCTATGCTTTAAACTATCTAATAACTGATGCACCATGCCAGTTGTGTTGTCGCGTTCTATCCAATAACTCTTGCCGTTGCCAAGTGCACAGCGATAGGATTCCAGAAAATGTTTGCATAATGCATTAGCGTTACTGCTGGTCAGGCTGAGCGTGGGTGCGGCAACTAAAATGCTCGCAAGGATGCGAATTAAATCCCAGCTTAGCGGAGCCAGTGCGGCTTCGTCAAAGTCGTTGATATCAAAATAGGTGAGGCGATTGTCGGCTTTGTAACTGCCGAAATTCTCCAGATGCAGATCGCCGCAACACCATGTTAGCGGTGCTTGTTGCAAAAGCTTGTGTTGAGGCAGACGTGCGTAAAATAGATGGCAGGTGCCGCGTAAAAAAACAAAGGCATCTTGCCGCATATTGTGATACTTCATTGTCAAGCGTTCGGAATCACGCCCAGCGTTAAAATTAAGAATGTGGTCAACGATATTTTGCATAAATTGTTTAATTATTTAGATCAATATTGTTCATCATATTGCAGACACATTACCAAATCTGAAAAACTTAATATTTGTTACGAAAAAAAGCCGCTCAGTGATGTGCTGAACGGCTTTTAAGAATATTGCATTTCGCCAGTCTTGCTGGCAACAGCTTAGGTTTTATGCAGTCGCCGCACTCTTACGGCGATACAGCACAAGTGTAGCAACTAAACCGCAAATGGCAGCAAATGTCATCCACAAGCCAGGTGCTGCTTTATCGCCAGTGACCTCAATCGCCCAAGTGGCGATGGCGGGTGTAAAGCCACCAAAAATGGCGGTCGCTAAACTATAAGCAAACGAGAAGCCAACGGTACGCACATCAACTGGCATCACTTCGGTTAAGGCTACTACCATGGCGCCGTTATAACTGGCATACAAGAAGGACAGCCATAACTCAACGATCAACATACGATCAAAACTTGGTGCAGCTACCAGCCAATATATGGTTGGATAGGCAGTCAAGATAGTTAATACGGTGAAAAAAACCAGTAGAGGACGACGACCAACCCGATCAGATAATGCGCCCATAATAGGCAGCCAGATGAAGTTGGAAATGCCCACACAGAAAGTCACGACCAAACTATCTTTGGTCGTCAATTTCAGAACAGTTTTACCAAAGGTAGGTGTGTAGACCGTGATCAGATAAAACGATACTGTCGTCATCGATACCAGCATCATGCCTGCGACGATGATGCCCCAGTTTTTCTTCATGGATTGGAAAATCTGCGCTGTTGTCGGACGATGTTTGCGAGCCAGAAATTCTGTCGTCTCTTGCAAAGAGCGACGGATCAAAAAGATAAACGGTACGATCATGCAGCCAATCGCAAATGGAATACGCCATCCCCAGTCAGCCACTTCCGTTGGTGACAGCCAATGGTTTAAACCATAGCCCAGCGCGGCTGCCAGGATAATGGCAACTTGCTGACTGGCGGATTGCCAGCTGACATAAAAACCCTTATGTCCTGGGGTTGCCATCTCAGACAAGTAGACCGATACGCCGCCCAGTTCTACACCAGCGGAAAAGCCTTGCAGCAAGCGACCGATCAAGACCAGGATTGGTGCGAGTATGCCGATGGTGGCATAGCCTGGTACAAACGCAATTAATACCGTGCCCGATGCCATGATGGCGAGCGTAGTGATCAAGCCTTTGCGACGACCGATTCGATCAACATAAGCGCCTAGAATAATTGCGCCTAGCGGACGCATTAAAAACCCCGCGCCAAAGGTCATAAAGGTAAACATCAGCGAACTGAAGTCATCCGCCGCAGGGAAGAACGTCTTGGAAATATAGGTGGCGTAAAAGCCGAACAGGAAGAAATCAAACATCTCCAGAAAGTTGCCGCTAGTGACGCGGAAGACCATCCCGAGCTGCGATTGGCGTGGTGCTGCTGTCTCCATTTGCTGTCCCTTTAAGATTAAAACTATTTTATTGTTGGCAAAGGATAAACCGGTATGCCAACTGTTATTTGAGCGACTCATTAAGTTACTGTATCAGCTAACGTGCTTGATATTAATCCTGCTACTAACTCAATTGTTATATCAACGCTCTGCGAAGAGTTACGCTTCGCATCCCCTAGATTCTTGTCCAGAGTGATAGGCGGCAATTATAGCTGAGCGACTATTGCCCAGTGTGTCAGAAAGTAGTAAATGAAAACCCGTAGCAATGGGTGCAACCATTATTACCGGGCACTTTTTAAAAATGATACCTGAGCGCAACGCGACTGGATTTTTAGAAGTTCCGATAAGTCCTAACTTAAGCTCTTTTGTGTTCGGTAGCAGACATACATTCAGCTACGGCACTCTTATCATCAGTTTTTATGGCTATAGCGACATCACATATTGCCTCTGCGCAGGTAATCAAGTCTTAGTGCAGATGTAATGTAAGTGCAGCGCAAATTCAGCGCAAATTCAACACAACATCAATGGAGTCTGCCTTGCTAAGACGAATTTTACTTTCTCTGGTAGCGACCATGATTGTCGCTGCTTTATGTGTTTATGGCGCATTCTGGCGGCCTTCATTGGCAGCTGCTCCGGTTCCCGCAGCCAACAGCTTTTCTCCGCAGTTAGTAGAAAAAGGTGCGGTGCTGGCAGGTCTGGGTAATTGTGCGTCTTGCCATACGGCCAAAGGCGGCAAAGCATTTGCGGGTGGTTACGGCCTGGCAACACCATTCGGCACAATTTATTCCAGTAACATCACGCCAGACCCGGCGACCGGCATCGGTACCTGGTCGCAAGAGGCATTTAAGCGAGCTATGCACGAGGGCGTGCGTGCTGATGGCGCCCATTTGTTCCCGGCTTTCCCCTATACCCATTTCACCACGATCACAGATGAAGACGTGACTGCGCTGTATGCGTATTTGATGACTCGCCCGCCAGTTGTCGCTCCACCCATTGCCAATACCGTGCCATTCCCTCTCAACTTGCGCCCGCTGCAAGCCGGCTGGAAGCTGCTTTATTTCAAAAAAGCCAGTTACGAAACCGAGGTCGGTAAAAGTGTCGATTGGAATCGTGGGCGCTACTTGTCTGAAGGCGTTGCCCATTGCGCCGCCTGCCATACGCCGCGCAACAAGTTGGGTGCGGAGATAAAAAATTCACCTTACCTCGGTGCCAATATTGACGCATGGTTTGCCCCTGCTTTAACTGATGCCAATACCGCGCCTTTACCCTGGACTGAGGATGAGATTTATACCTACTTGCGCAGTGGCATGACTGCTTTGCACGGTACTGCTTCGGGCCCAATGGCTGGCGTCGTCTATGACGGTCTTGCCAAAGCGCCGGATAGCGATATCCGCGCAATGGCGATTTATTTTGCCGATATGAATGGCAGCGCGCCCGACGCCAAACAGTCTAAGTTGCTGAGCCTTGATACGATCAAAGCGGAAGCTACGCTCGCAAAAATCATGTCAAAGTCCTCGCAAGTCGGAGGTCAATACAATGACCATGGCGCTAATTTATATCTTGCCGCCTGTGCCTCATGTCACTCCAACAGCAACGGTAAACCAGCCGCTATCCGGCCAGAGCTTGGTCTGAATAGTGCATTGACTGCGGCGGAGCCGACCAATCTGATACAGGTAATTTTGCATGGCATCGCTAAGCGTGAGGCGCAACCCAGTCTGGTCATGCCGGGTTTTGCCGCAAGTATGAGCGATGACGATATCGCACAAATTGCAAGCTATTTACGCCGTAGCCGCACCGAACTTGCACCTTGGCCTGCGGTAGATGTGACGGTAGCAAAGCTACGTAAATCGTCAAAATCCGAATAAATGTTGCTTAGCGAGTTTTCTATCAACTTTAGTCAGCAAATTTTTAATCATCTTTTACAACGAACCTATTTCGTGAAACGAGACCAGCATGAATAAATTGACCGTCAATGGTAAATCCGTCACCGTCGATGTTGATCCAGCGACGCCTTTGCTCTGGGTAATCCGGGATGAAATCGGTTTAAAAGGTACCAAGTTTGGTTGCGGTATAGGCATGTGTGGTGCCTGCACGGTGCATCTGGATGGCCGTGCGATCCGCTCTTGTATTACACCAGTCAGCGCCGTGGCGGATGCGCAGATCACGACGATAGAAGGGCTGGGTGCGGGCTTGGGTGGAAGTGCCAGCTCCGGTAAAGACGGTCAGCATCCGCTGCAAATCGCATGGATAGCGACTCAGGCACCGCAGTGCGGTTATTGCCAGTCAGGACAAATTATGCAGGCGGCGACGCTATTAAAAGATTATCCGAATCCGACAGACGCCAATATTGATGCGGTCATGAGTGGCAATTTATGCCGCTGCATGGCGTATGTGCGGATTCGTAAGGCGATTAAGCTGGCTGCAGAATCTACGCATACAACTGCGCAAGCGACCACTCTGCAAGAGACAAAGCAGGAGCAGACTCATGCTTAACAAATTACCTAAAGCCTTGTCCGGTAAAGCGCAGACAGAGGATCATAAAATATCCTTGCAGCGTCGCAGCTTTATGATCACCGCTGCTAGTGCTGGATTTACGCTCGCGTTCTTGCGTGCGGATATGTCATTTGCCGATACGGAAGCAGCGGCTAAAACAGGGGCAAAATCCGTTTTGCCCATTTTTGATCCAACCATCTGGTTTGAAATGGACCGTGATGGTCAGGTCACGGTCAATATCGCCAAGGCAGAAATGGGTCAGCATGTCGGTACCGCATTAGCGCGCATTGTCGCCGAAGAATTGGAAGTCAGCTGGGATGCCATCCGCTTACATTATGTAGATAGCGATCCTAAATGGGGCACCATGGTCACCGGTGGTAGCTGGTCGGTCTGGCAAAGTTTTGAGGCACTCAGTCGTGCAGGTGCTGCTGGCAGAATCGCGTTGATCGAAGAGGGCGCTAAGCTCATGGGCGCATCGGTGGATGCCTGTGAAGCGCGTGACGGCGTTGTCCGCGCAGGTGGCAAGACCATCAGCTATGCCGAGATTATTCGTAAAGGCAATCTCAGTCGCACATATTCACCCGAACAACTTAAAGCTATCGTCCTCAAAACACCCGAGCAACGGCGCTTAATTGGGCATGCTGATCTGACATTGCAAGCAATCGATATCCCCGCCAAAACCAATGGCAGCGCAGTGTATGGCATTGATGCAGTAATCGAGGGCATGGTCTACGCCAGACCACGCTTGCCGCCTACGCGCAATGGCTCCAAGGTCGTATCGATAGATGATTCTGCCGCTAAAGCGATCAAAGGGTATATCAAATCGATCGTATTAGACGATCCGTCAGACACTGTGCCTGGCTGGGTCATGGTGTTTGCTGATTCCTTTAGCGCTGCCAATCGGGCGGCAGAACTGGTCAATATTCAATGGAGCGCAGGTGCCGCTGCCACCGTATCAGAAGACGACATTATTGCGCATGGCACTAAGCTGATTAACGATAAAGCAGTCGGCACTCTGGTCGTTGCTGATGGCGGTGTTGAAGATGCTTTTTCTAAAGCCAAGCAAACGCTGGAGCAAGATTACACCACCAGTACCGTGCTGCATTTTCAGTTAGAACCGGTCAACGCGGTCGCTCTGTTTAAAGATAATGTCTGGCATATTCATACCGGCAACCAGTGGCAATCGCTGATATTACCGACCTTAGCCAAGGCGCTTGGTGTGTCAGAAGCCTCGGTCATATTGCACACCTATTTGTTAGGCGGCGGTTTTGGTCGTCGCTTAAATGGTGACTATGCCGTACCTGCCGCGCTGGCGGCAAAGGCGATGGGGCGTCCCGTCAAAATGCTTTGTACCCGCGCTGATGATGCCCGTTTTGATTCGCCCCGCTCGGCATCGATTCAGCATGTACGTATGGCGTTTGGCGAAAACAACGCTGTGACAGCGATGGAGCATCATGCCTGCGCTGGTTGGCCTACACAGGTGATGATCCCCGCATTTTTAGCCAAGGGAAAAGATGGCAAGCCTTACGATCCGTTTTCTATCTCTGGTGCGGACCATTGGTACACCGTTGGGGCGCATCGGGTACGGGCGGTTTCCAATGAGTTGGCGAACAGTACGTTTCGCCCGGGCTGGTTGCGATCAGTGGGGCCTGGCTGGACTAACTGGGCGGTCGAAAGTTTTATGGATGAGGCAGCACATCTGATCAAGGCCGATCCGCTGGTATTCAGGCTATCGATGCTGGACGCCAAAGGGATCAACGCGGGCAGCGCACCTAACGCCGTTGGCGGCGCAGCGCGCTTGGCCAATGTACTAAAACGTGCTGCCGAAAAAGCCGGCTGGGGATCGGCAATGCCGCCGGATACCGGATTGGGCATCGCCAGCACCTTTGGGCAAGAGCGTGACATGCCGACCTGGACTGCGTGTGTAGCACGCGTCAAAGTAGATCGTAAAACTGGTATCGTCAAAGTGGAGAAACTGGTGATGGTGATCGACGCTGGCACCATCATTCATCCAGATGGTGCGCTGGCACAGGCTGAAGGTGGCGCTTTATGGGGCGTGAGTATGGCATTGCACGAGGGCACGACTTTTGTGAATGGCGAAGTCCGGGACACGAATTTAAATTCTTACACGCCTTTGCGGATGGCAGATGTCCCAGAGATGGAATTTGAATTTGTCAGCAGCACAGAGACCGCAACTGGCATGGGCGAACCACCGACAACGGTGGTGGCTCCCGCGATTGGCAATGCGATTTTTGCTGCGGTTGGCGTCCGACTGCGGCATTTGCCAATGCGGGCAGAGGCAGTTTTGGCGGCATTGGGTAAAAAAGCTTAGATTGATTACTTACATTAATTATGAATAAGACGGATGCAAAACTGCATGTGGTTTTTACCAGGCATCCAATCCGAGAAGCTTGCGACCCAAAGGATTTAACTGAGCAAGTGCAAAGTGTTTTTTCTCAAATCCGCGGGGGTCTCCGGGAAATGGATCTTCGGTAGGATGGGTTTGTTCAGACCAAGTGTGTATGCGAGCCTGCCGCAGGGACTCATTCTCAAAATCTGCAGGCGACATCGCTATATATTGCGCCATGCGAACCTGGTTATTGGATCGATTCTGACGAACCCCGTGAGCCAACAAGCTGTTAAAGATCACCAGATCCCCAGCGTCTAGCACAGGGTTGACGATTTCGTAATTCTTCGTATCGGGTTGGAACGGATTACTGTCTTTTGGTTGACTGTTCCACCAAGTACCAATTTCCGCAAAAATGCTAGGGACGCACTGGAACCCCCCAGCCTCCAAATCCTGCTTTTGCAGCGAGAGTACGCCCTGTACAGAAATGG
>JANXTO010000235.1 GCA_025352365.1 Undibacterium sp.
CGTTCGAATATGACTGATTATCTCAACTTGTATCATCGCATCGATATGTGTCTTGATACCTTTCCCTACAACGGTGGTACGACAACGCATCATGGACTTTGGATGGGGGTGCCAACCTTGTCTTTGATCGGTGATACCGTACCGTCACGATCTGCCGCGGGCATTATGGGGCAGGTAGGTTTAGATGATTTTCTTGCGACCAGTGAGGAAGAATTTATTCATAAGGGATTGTTCTGGTGTGCGAATCTCGATTTACTCTCCACCATTAGATCTACGCTTCGTACTAGGTCCGAAAACTCAATCAAGTGTCATCCTGAGCTACTTACTGATTCTGTATATCGCGCTTTCAGGTATATGTGGGAACGTTGGTGTAACAACTTGCCAGCCTGTTCTTTTGATCTCGCAGAATTAGATGATAAGAAAAAGCAGGCTGATTGATGAGACACTTTATTCAACATGGCTTTTGTCACATTTATTTTAAGTGGGCATAAAATGATCAATAAAATTCCTGACGAGCCAATTTATGTTACCCAGCCAGTGCTGCCGCCATTGGAAGAGTTTATTCCTTACCTGGAGCAAATCTGGAAAAATAAATGGCTAACAAATAACGGTCCTTTCCATCAGCAGCTAGAGGAAGAGTTATGCAAGTACCTCGGCGTCCAGCACATCTCTTTGTTTACCAACGGGACGATCGCCTTGGTAACTGCGCTCCAGGCGTTGCGCATCACCGGCGAAGTGATTACAACGCCGTATTCATTTGTAGCGACTTCTCATTCACTGCTGTGGAACGGTATCAAGCCGGTCTTTGTGGATGTTGATCCTATTTCCTTAAACATGGATCCAGATAAGATTGAAGCTGCAATTACTCCGCAAACTACGGCGATCATGCCGGTCCACTGTTATGGACATCCATGTGATGTCGAGCGAATTGAAAAAATTGCAGACAACTATGGACTAAAATTAATCTATGACGCTGCTCATGCCTTTGGCGTTAAATCTAAACATGGAAGCATTTTGAATTACGGTGATTTGTCTGTTTTAAGTTTCCACGCAACGAAGGTCTTTAATACCTTTGAGGGCGGAGCAATCATTTCACCTACGGCAAAAGCGAAATTACATATTGATCATTTAAAAAACTTTGGCTTTGTTGACGAAGTTACGGTTGTCGCTCCAGGTATCAATGGCAAGATGAGTGAGGTCAATGCCGCATTTGGTTTATTGCAATTAAAAGGGATTGATGCCGCGTTAGAAAAACGTAAGGAAATCGATTCGATTTACCGTCGTAAGTTAGCGAACGTAAAAGGGATCAGATCATTGTCCTTTACTGGCGAGCACGCCGCAAATTTTGCCTATTACCCTATCTTAATCGAGCAGGACTACCCAATGTCACGTGATGCGTTGTTTCAAAAACTTCGCGATCATAATATTTATGCCAGACGATATTTCTATCCTTTAATTAGCGATTTTCCTATGTACCGGGGTTTGCCATCTGCCGCCCCAGCTAATTTGCCTGTCGCTAGAAAAGCATCTCAGCAGGTACTTTGTTTGCCGATTTTCCCTTCGCTGACTATTGAACAACAAGATTTTGTGATTGATTTGATCGCTGAATAATGACAACAATTGCCATCATGCAGCCTTACTTTTTTCCTTATCTTGGTTATTTTCAACTGCTAGCCTCGGTAGATAAATTTGTAATCCTTGATGATGTCAACATGATTAACCGCGGTTGGGTCAATCGTAATCGTATTCTGGTTAATGGCGAGGCACACACGATATCAATACCTCTTATCGGAAATAGTCAGAACAAATTAATTTGTGAGTTATCTATTTTTGATGAATCTAAATGGCGTGAAAAGACCTTAAAAACAATTATTCAGTCTTATTCGCGTGCCCCATATTTTCGTTCTGTAATGTCTTTGATTGAAGAGATTTTTGGCTATAACGAGAGTTCTCTGGATAAATTTCTACTTCATAGTCTAGGTAAATTTGTCGATTATCTTGGTATCTCAGTTGAAATTATTTCTAGCTCAAGAAAATATGGGAATAATCATTTGAGAGCGCAAGATAGAATTATTGATATCTGCCAAATGGAACAGAGCCAGAACTATATTAATCCTATTGGTGGCGTTGATCTTTATTCAAAAGAGTCATTCGCTAAACATGAGCTTTGTCTGCATTTTTTAAAAATGAGAGAGATCGAATACAAACAATTTCAATCTAAGCACTTACCATTTTTATCCATTGTTGATGTATGTATGTTCAACAGTAGTAAGGAATTAACTGCATTGCTCGCAGAGAAGGAGTTGTGTTGAGCCAAGCAAAATATAATTCGATTATTCGCCATTATGAAGAATGCTTTGAGCGTCATGGCGACACGCATCTTGGAGTTGATTGGCCGAATGAACTTGATGCTGCCAAGCGTTATTCTGTGATGCTGGATGTACTCAGAAATCCTTTGGATGGCATGAGCTTATTAGATTTTGGCTGTGGTGCTTCTCACCTTTATCCGATTTTAAAAAAGACTTTTCCATCAATTACTTATGCTGGCCTGGATGCATCACAAATATTTTGTGATTTTTCCCAAAAAAAATATCCCGAAAATACTTATTATTGCCTTGATGTGATACAGCAAGCTGATCAATTGCCTGGTTTTGATTTCATCGTAATGAATGGGGTGTTTACTGAAAAGAAGGGACTTAATTTTGATGAGATGTTTGATTATTTCAAACAACTTCTACGTATTGTTTTTTCAAAAGCACGGGTTGGAATTGCTTTTAACGTGATGTCGACGTTTGTAGATTGGGAGCGTGATGATTTGTTTCATTTGCCTTTAGAGTTAGTCGGTACTTTTCTTACGCGTGAATTAAATCGTCATTTCGTTATACGTAACGACTATGGATTGTATGAATATACAGTCTACGTTTATAAGGAGTCTTGTTATGGCTAAAGTCATTATATTTGGGATAAAGGATTTTGCTGAGCTTGCTCACTTCTATTTGAAAAACGATTCTGCTCATGAAGTCGTCGCCTTTAGCGTTAACCGAGAATTTCTGCCTGAAGATAAAAAATTTAGAGGTTTACCCGTCGTTGCATTTGAAGACGTAGAAAATATTTTTCCGCCTGAAGAATTTATGTTCTTTGCACCCATGTCACCCAAACATATGAACGCTGATCGACAAGCAGTCTACGAGGCGATAAAGAAAAAAGCTTATCAATGTATTAGCTATGTCAGCACCAAGTTGACGATGTTTGACAACCCTATTGGAGAGAATTGTTTCATTCTTGAAGATAATACGATTCAACCATTTACGACGATAGGAAATAATGTTGTCCTTTGGAGTGGTAATCACATAGGTCATCACGGTGTGATCGCTGATCATGTGACGGTGACATCACACGTCGTTATTTCCGGGCATTGCAAGATTGATTCCTTTAGTTTTTTTGGTGTCAACTCAACTATTCGGGATGGCATCCATATCGCACAAGGTAGTTTTATTGCAATGGCATCCGCAATTACGGCTGATACCGAAGAATGGGGCGTTTATAAAGGTAATCCTGCAGTAAAGCAAAATATTCCCAGCACCAGAATTAAATTCTAATAGTGATAATGAAACCATTCAAATGGGAAAAACATGGTTTGATCTATTGTCTTGACGATCAAATTTCGTGGGCAAAAGACTATACACAAATGCCAACTGTTGATGCCATGTGTGACCGCGGTATCGATATTTTTTTTAGTAGCCGCGATCAGATAAACAGAAGTTTGATCGGTAGGCTTACAGTGAACCGTGACAATCCAAAGCGTATCGTTAATGTGCAGCAGAGCCCCGTTCTTGAGTTGGGCGATCTTGGTACTTTTGACGATTGCGGAGTAATGCCATCTTCCCTGGTAAATTTTGAGGGGAGAAAGTATTTGTACTATATTGGTTGGAACGTCCGCAATACAGTGCCCTACCATAATTCGGTTGGTTTGGCTGTAAGTGAGGACAAGGGGCTCACATATCAAAAAATTTTCACTGGCCCGATTATGGACAGAACACATGATGAGCCGTATTTTTGTGCGACCACATGTGTCATTGTCGACAATGGCATTTGGCGCAATTGGTATCTGTCATGCACAGGGTGGTTTATGGTGAGTGGAAAGCCCGAGCCCCGCTACCATTTGAAGTACGCAGAGTCATCGGACGGCATCAATTGGAAAAGAAGCGGTACGATAGCAATCGATTATGTGGACCAAAATGAAGGTGGAATTGCCAGAGCTACGGTGATTAAAGATGGATCTCTTTATCGTATGTGGTACAGCTACCGAAGTATATTGAACTACCGCAGCGATAGTCATAGCAGTTATCGAATTGGGTATGCAGAATCAAGTGACGGTATCTCTTGGAAACGACTGGATGATCGCGCTGGGATTGATGTCAGTGGTCAAGGTTGGGATGCTTTCATGCTGGCCTATCCAGAAGTTGTTGATATTGATGGCCGAAAATTCATGTTTTACAACGGGAACGGCTTTGGTAAGTCAGGGATAGGATATGCCGAGTTACTGGCTGATTAATTGAAAACAAATCGGATATCTATGGACACTTCGCCTGCTAGTGCACAGTTATCACAATACCTTAACGATGGTTACTTGATTGCTTCCGATCTCATTCCAGTTGATGACGTACTGGCGGTTAGAAATTCTTTGATTAAGACATTTCAAGATCAAACTGGTGAAGTAACTAATGGTTTTTCTAATCAGTTATTGTATTCGTTGATGCAAAAATTATTTGATCACGATATTTATCAATACAAAAAAGTCGTTGGTGCTTTATGGCGGAAGTTGGATGTGAATCAACTAATGCATCATCCCAAAGTAATTCAATTTCTCAGAAAAGAATTTGGATGGAATGATTTTTTTATTCCTGGTGGGCAAGTCGTGCTGATCATGTCACATCAGCTGAAAATACCTGGCGGATATTTTGGACTAGCACCGCATCAAGATTTTCCTTCTGTCCAAGGAAGCCTTGATGGCGTCGTTGTTTGGATACCTTTAGTTGAGGTCGATGAGCATAATTTTCCTTTAGAGGTCATTCCAGGCAGCCATAAAAATGGCATTTTACCCTGTACTCAAGATGCAAGCAGTTCTTGGGTCATTCGTGATGACCAATATTCGGAGAGCGACTTTGTACAAGTAAAAGCGAAGCCAGGTGATGTTGTCTTCATATCATTATTTACACTGCACCGAAGTTCACTTATAGGCGACGATAATAGCTATCGTTTGGCTTTATCTTCGCGTATTGATAATGCAGGTGAGCCTACGTTTATTGAGCGTGGATATCCTTCGGCTTATCTACGTAGCGTCCACAGAGATCCGATGCAAACTGGTTTCCCTACAATTGATCAAATTCAGAATGTTTTTAAATTATAAGAATGGATCTAGAAATGTCTTCAATGATTGCAAGCGACTATATTGAGCAAGTCCGAAAAAATGGATATGTATTAATAAAAAGAGCGATAGATCCATCCATTGCACAAAATTTATTAGACTTCGCCACATCTTTTGAATATTCAGATGTTGAAAGGGATGCTTTACTCAAAAATCAACAGCGATTGAATGGCTACGGTAATAATATTTTTAATATTGCACTCAAGCGCCCGGATATTCTGCCTTTATTCATTCGTGATGTTCAGGGCGAGATTATGAAAGGATTGCTCAATGATCGCTACTATTCGAGCATTCCTGCTGATTTGCCCAATTACATTATGCGTGCGATGTTATTACGTAGCTCATTAGGTGCAATGCCATACCATATTGATTCATTTATTCCCTATCAGGGAGATCACACTTCGGTCGTGCAATCGGCAATATTTTTGAATAACTCCACCATTGAAAATGGTTGTACTTTACTTGTTCCGAGATCGCATTTGAAGGGAGAATACGCTCCTCAAGGTGACAACCCGGATGCGATCGCATTGGAGGCAGAAATGGGCGACATCGCCATATGGGATAGCAGGATTTGGCATGCCACTTTGGAAAATACCGCTAAGACAGATCGGTGGGCATTGATAGGAACATTTGCTCGCTGGTATATTAAACAGGCTTTCGATTATCCGCGTGCCATTTCTGATCAGATGTATGAATCTTTAGCTGTTGATGAAAAAATTGTGTACGGATATTGCTCGTACACACCATTAAATGAATTTGAAAAAACAGAATTGAAAACTGGAATCGATAACATCAAAAGACCGTCAAATTCGGTTAAGTCGCTTTTACCACCCGATTCTTTCCTGTTTTCTTAGCTTCATACATCGCTTTGTCCGCTCGCTTTACGACCGCAT
This sequence comes from Undibacterium sp., assembly GCA_025352365.1. Lineage (GTDB taxonomy): Bacteria > Pseudomonadota > Gammaproteobacteria > Burkholderiales > Burkholderiaceae_D > Undibacterium. The sequence continues at coordinate 6,322 of JANXTO010000235.1, forward strand.
CTTGCGGTTCTTTAGGTGCACGTAATGCAACTCCTGCACTAAATGTGATGAACAGTCGTTGTTCATTGGCAGTGAAAAAATGTGTGGTCAATTCTCGCTGTACTCTGGTCATCGCCAGGGCAGCCTCATCAAGACTTGTTTCTGGCATGACGATTAGAAATTCTTCCCCGCCGTAACGTGCAATCACATCAATCGATCGTAGTGTTTGTTTGACGATGCGTACCAGATGTACCAGAGCGTCATCGCCAGCCGAGTGACCGTAGGTGTCATTTAATTTTTTGAAGTTGTCCAGATCAAGCATGGCGGCACAAAGCGGGGTGCCGCGACGATCCGCACGATCTGCCTCCCGTTCAAACACGTCGTCCAGGCCGCGGCGATTTAAGCTGCCGGTTAATTGATCCTCCCGTACCAGCTCGCTCATATGGGCAAGCTTGTCTTCTAATTCTTTGATACGAGTCTCTGCTTCTTTGACTTCTTTTTGGGCGCCCAACATCATTTCATGCGACCGCATTGTTTCGGATTGGATCGTACGAGTTTCGTTGAGAATGGCACCGATCAATTGATTGACTTCATTGGGGTTGCTAGTGCTACTCAACTGGTGGGAGTAGCCATCCATCTTGCTATGATAAGTCTCAGTACTCACAGCCATTACACTTAAGCGATCGATGAAAGTGGCCATCATGTTTTTGACGGATGTTTTAGACTCGTCAATACTATGCTTGAGTACGCCCTGCTTATAAATTACATCTTTTAAGCTGCGTGTGGCTTCTTCCAGCGCACGATGGTCTATTGGACCCGCGATCAAGTTCCTTACGACTTCGATCTGTCCACGCAACCAATTATCTTCATCTAGTAGCTCATGCACGTTATCTAGTAACAATCCAAAGAGCCGAAGCAAGAGTTCTTGCTGTTCTCCTGTATCACCACTTTTTAATTCAATTTGAAAGCATAGTTGTTTCAGGCGAGAAGCTATTATATTGAGTGCAGGTTCGTTATCCGCATCACGTACTGCAACACCAATTGACTCTGACTCTGCAGCTAATTGTGGCGTTGATTTGAGTACGGAAGCTAATGCCAGTGCGAGCGTACGGTACAGCAAATCTTGCAAAATTCGTTGACGCCCATCTCCTAAGGGTAAGTCATCAACTAGAGAGATTTTGTTAGCAGTCGGTGGCACAATTGGATCAATTAGGCTAATGGAATTAGCTGGTTTTGCCAGTGTTTTTTCTGCCAGTTGGGACAAGCCTTTGCTGTAATCCTCCCAATCTCCGGTTTTAATTGCACGGTTAAAGCGGTGTCCAAAATTAACCAGATCGCCCTGAGATTGTTGTAGGCTTTGTGCAAAGCTTAGTAGCAAGGTTTCTGCCGCGGATGGTTCTGGTGTTTTCTCGTCGGTGGGCTGGACTGTAGCGGGTTTCTCAATTTCTACCGGATCTGTAACACCCGAAATTTCTTGGTACAGTTTTTTATAAGCATCCGGTGTTGGGGCAATTCTTTGAATCGCTAAACGTTTAAATGTTTCTCTGGCGATGTCTGTCGGGCTCTTGAATTGCGGATTATTTTGATTATTTGACATGATGCTTCCACGCTTGATGCTTTAGGTAAGAGAGAATGTCCTTGCGTAAAGATTTTATTCTAATTCTGATGTAAATCTATTCTTTTACAATTAATTGAATTTTATGTAAGCAATTCATATAGCTAGCTTACTCGGCTCAATTGGTAAATTGATCGATTTCATCAGCTTATTCAACCAACTGATTTTTAATCGCGTAGTGAGTCAATTCAGCGTTATGGCGTAGTTTCATTTTAAGTAATATTCTTGCGCGATACTCGCTAATAGTTTTTACCGATAGTGATAGTTCCCGGGCGATATCGCTGACGTTTTTACCGGAGGCGATCATGGTCATCGTTTGGAATTCACGGTCGGATAAAGTCTTATGCAGCTCACCTTCGTACTCTTGATTTAAATTATTCGCCATTTCTTGTGCTAGCTCGGGACTAATATATTTGAGTCCTGACGCTAGTTGTCGTATCGCCCGCAGAATTTCTTCTGCGCTGGCTTGCTTATTTAAATAGCCGGAAGCACCGGACTTGTGCGCGCGCACTGCATATTGATCTTCGCGGTGGATAGAAAACATCAAAATGGCTACTTGAGGAGATTCTTTTTTGATTTGTTTCAGGACTTCAATGCCATTTTTATCTGGCAGAGAAATATCTAACAACATAATGTCGTACTCAAGCTGTCGTGACAGTTTAATGGCATCAAATCCGTTTTCTGCCTCGCCAACGACGACGATATCTTCGGTACTACCAATAATTTGCTTTAGACCTTCTCGTATGACTGCATGATCGTCGACGATGATAAGTTTAATTGCGGTGGTATCTGTCATGCATGGACCTTGTAGGGCTAGTTCTAAACGAAGAAGGTGTATTCATCTCTATTCTATAAGGCTTAGTGTTGCTGTGGTAGTTAGAGCGGAAGAATTTTACTTAAGTCCGTTACAATAGAACGATGAATAAAGCATTTGTAAAAGAAACTGAGCAGGACGATGATCAGGAGTTTGGCATGCCTGAAATACCTGCTGGCGTAAAAAATTATATGACGCCAAACGGACATCAAAAAATGAAGGAGGAGTTTTTGCACCTTATGGATGTAGAACGACCTGAGGTAGTGAATATTGTCCATTGGGCTGCATCGAACGGCGACCGGTCTGAAAACGGGGACTATATTTATGGTAAGCGTCGGTTACGTGAAATTGATAGACGCATACGGTTTTTAACCAAGCGTTTGGATTTGGCAGAGGTCGTTGATCCCAGAGTGCATCATGGCTTGGATCAAGTATTTTTTGGTGCCACCGTTACCTACGAAAATCAGCATGGCGAGGAGCTTACAATTACTATCGTTGGCGTTGATGAGTTTGATCCGCTGGCTGGGAGAATTAGTTGGGTATCGCCAGTTGCAAGGGCATTAACCAAGTTCAAAACAGGTGATGCCGTTACATTGCGGACACCTGCTGGTGTGGACGAGTTAACGATTACCGACGTGCAGTATCCGGAGTAATTGAATCAAGAGAATTTCTATAAGTTCTGCTAAATTTTTATAAGATTGTTGCTTGGTAGTTGGTATCCAGCTCAGAACGAGTGACAGGAAGTGCCGAGAGCTTGCGCAATATGGTCGCTTTAACTTAGTCACACAATTGTTAGTCGCGCAATTGGCTATGTACTTAACCGCGCTCTCGCCATATTTTGGTAACGCCAGCCAGATGCTTGATATTGCGCATCATGCGAGCCAGGTGGATGCGATCTTCTATTTGTATCGTGAAATGGATATTGGTCATATCGTTGGCTTGACCATCTTCTATGCTGACATGGCTGATGTTGGCATCGCATTCACCAATTTCAGCTGCAATTTTTGCCAGCGCACCGCGTTCGTTATTCACCATGACGACAATGCGGCTGTCAAAGCGACGGTTTAATTCATCTCCCCAACTGACATCAATCCAACGATCTGGTTCTTTGACTTGCATGCGTTTGGCATTTTGACAGTCGTCTGTGTGAACAACCAATCCTTGGTCGCGCTTGAGCTGTCCGATAATGCCGTCACCCGGAATAGGCATGCAACATGGCGCCAGTTGCACTGAAATACCTTCACTGCCATAAATGATGACAGGATCGCGTTTGCCGGATTTTTCTCCGGCCAGTTCTTGAAATGGAATCGATGACGAATCGTCTTCTACCAAATCTAGTATATGACGCGCTACCAGCGCTGCCATACGTTTGCCTATGCCAATATCGGTATATATTTCATCCAGAGTTTTGGCCGTGGATTCATTGAGTAATTTTTCAATTAAGCTGGAAGGCAACACTGGATTGAGGTGAACATCCAGTAATGCTTGCGACAGCAATTGTTTGCCTAGTTCAGTGGACTCATTGAGATTGATGGTACGCAGATAATGACGTATTGCGGAGCGTGCTTTGCCTGTCCGCACATAGGTTAGCCAGTTCGGTGTGGGGCGCGAATTTGGCGAAGTAATAATCTCAACGATATCGCCATTTTTTAACTCAGACCGTAACGGCACTGGTTCATGATTTATGCGTGTGGCAATTGCCTGATCACCAATATCTGTATGGATGTTATATGCGAAATCCAGTGCCGTCGCACCTCGCGGTAGCGCAATAATTTTTGATTTTGGTGTGAAGACGTAGACTGAATCTGGAAATAAGTCAATCTTCACATGTTCTAAAAATTCTGCCGAATCACCAGTTTGTTTTTGAATATCCAGTAACGATTGCAACCATGCATGTGTACGCTGTTGCAGATCCGTCAGACTGCCTTCTTCATTTTTATACAGCCAATGTGCTGCTACTCCAGATTCTGCAACGTGGTGCATATCTTGAGTACGGATTTGGAATTCCACCGGCGTACCGTATGGGCCAACCAAGGTTGTATGCAGGGACTGATAGCCATTCGTTTTGGGAATGGCGATGTAGTCCTTAAACTTGCCTGGCATGGGCTTGTAAAGTGCGTGCAAAGTCCCCAGCGCAAAATAGCTATTTGGGAAATTATCGACAACGATACGAAAACCATATACATCCAGCACTTGAGAGAAACTCAGATGTTTGTCGTGCATTTTGCGATAAATGCCATACAGCGTTTTTTCGCGGCCATATACCTGCGCATTTAATCCAGCGTCTTTAAGCGAAGTTTTGACCGCTTCCATAATCTTATTGACGACTTCACGTCGGTTACCGCGCGCTGCTTTTACTGCTTTTGATAAGGTGCGGTAGCGCATCGGGTAGAGATGCGCAAACGCCAAATCTTGTAGCTCACGATAAATATTATTCAAACCCAAGCGATGTGCGATTGGCACATACACTTCCATCGTTTCGCCTGAAATTCTGCGTTGCTTTTCTGGCCGCATCGCACCTAGCGTGCGCATATTGTGCAAGCGATCGGCAAGTTTAACCAAGATCACGCGTACGTCGCGCGCCATCGCCAACAACATTTTGCGGAAGTTTTCTGCCTGCGCTTCTATCTGACTCTGGAATTCAATTTTTTCCAGTTTGGATAAGCCATCGACCAGAGATGCAACCGGGGCACCGAATCGTTCTATTAGTTCTTCTTTTTTTACATCCTGATCTTCCATCACATCATGTAACAGCGCAGCCATGATGGCTTGTACGTCCAACTTCCATTCGGCGCAAATCTCCGCTACCGCAATGGGGTGCGAGATATAGGGCTCACCAGATTTTCTGATTTGCCCAAGATGCATCTCATCGGAAAAGCGATATGCTTCCTTGACCAATTTAAGATCAGCAGGCGATAAATATTCGGCAAGACGATTAGTTAAGTCAGTGATGGATGCGACGCCAGTAACAGGTGTGCGTGGTGCAGGTGTTTCTGCTATGGGGGATGAGGCAGGAGCGATATTTTTTTTGGAAGAACTTGCAGAGGGTGTTGCAGATGAACTTGTGGATACAGCCCGTCGTGAGATTACTTTCTCAGCGGTGGAGGCGGGGAGCGAAGAATTAGTTTCAGTAAGATTCATTCTGTCAGGTTCCCGGCTCCAGGCCGCTTCATGGTGTCGTTCTGTACAGAATTAACCAGGTACTTTTTTCAACATTTCAATACCGATTTTGCCTTCAGCGATTTCACGCAAAGCGATCACGGTTGGTTTGTCTTTAGAGTCTACTTTTGGAGTATGACCTTGCAACAGTTGGCGCGCGCGATAAGTCGCACAGAGCGTCAGTTGAAAACGGTTAGGGATATTTTTCAGTGAGTCTTCAATTGTAATACGTGCCATCTTTTTTCTTTCTATTATGAATTGGCATGAATGCCTAATTGGGCAAACAGCGCTGCATTGCGGGTTGCTTGCTGTGCAAAGCGACAGCGAGTCGCTTTAACAACGGCGTTTAATTCTGCTAACGCCGTTGCAAACTCTTGATTAATAATAACATATTCGAACTCAGGCGCGTGCGCCATTTCGCCGCCGGCAGCTAGAATTCGTCTGGTAATGATATGCGGTTCGTCCTGTCCCCGTTTTTTTAGGCGCTCTTCCAGTGCAGGAATCGATGGCGGGAGGATAAAAATCCGTACCGCGTCAGGGAATTGCCGTTTAACTTGTTGTGTTCCTTGCCAGTCAATTTCTAGCAAAATATCGGTGCCAGCTTGCATTTGACGCTCGATCATAATCCGGGAGGTGCCATAGTAATTTCCATGCACTTCGGCTGACTCTAGAAATTCTCCCTGTGCTTTTCGCTTTAGAAAGTCTTCTGCCGAGGTGAAATGGTATTCCCGTCCATCTTGCTCGCCAGGGCGTGGCGGGCGAGTCGTATAGGAAATCGAAAGCTTAATTGCCGGCTCTTGTGCCAGCAAAGCATTCACCAAGGTCGATTTGCCAGCGCCCGATGGTGCTGCAACCATAAACAGACTACCTGATGTTGTGGTCGATGTTTGCATTATGACTCGCTAGATTTACTTAATGAAATAATTAAAATAGTGGGGGTATATGGTAAAAATTGCCTTAATCCCCAGTAAGTATATGGGCATAAAATTATACTGGCGGCAGTATAATCAACTATTAAAGTTTATTCAAGGTTTTGAACTTGCTCACGCATTTGTTCTATCAGCAATTTTAATTCCATGGAGGCATCTGCTAATTCTTTAAGCGCTGCTTTTGATCCCAGCGTATTTGCCTCGCGGTTTAACTCTTGCATCATAAAGTCCAGACGTTTACCGACTTGTCCGCCTTTTTTCAAAATATGTCTGGTTTCTGTCAGGTGAGCAGATAAGCGAGCCAGTTCTTCTGCGACATCAATGCGGATGCCATATAGCGTTACCTCTTGGCGAACGCGATCTAGTGCTTCTTCCCGGGTGATGCTTTGGTTGCTGGCGTTACCTACGTGCTGGCCCAAACCTAGCGCTTCTTCCATACGACTTGTGGCTTTTTGTTGGAATTGCTGAACGACTTGCGGCACCAGCGGGGTGATTCGCAGCACAATTGCCTCCATCGCCTCAATCCTGTCGGTGAGCACCAATGCTAGTGCCGCACCTTCACGCTCACGGCTAGTAATAAAAGCATCCAGCGTGGAACTGATCCCGCTAGCAATGACCGACTGCAAGGCATCTGCATTAATTTCTGCTTCTTCAATCACGCCGGGCCAGCGCAGTAACTCATTGCTAGTCAGCGGTGCCGCATTAGGAAATTGTTGATGGATGCTGGCCTGGAACTGGGCGATCTGGGATAAAACCTCTGCATTCAAGGCTTTGGCATTACCGCTACTGGTTTTTTTGCCAAAACTGAAGCGGCATTCCACTTTTCCTCTGCTCAGTTTACGGGAAATCGCTTCGCGGAAGAGTGGTTCTACCGAGCGGAAATCATCGTTAATCCGAAATTGTAAATCTAAAAAACGCGAGTTGACGCTCTTGATTTCGATAGTAATCGTGCCTGCATCGGTTTCTTGGGTGCTGGCGGCGTAGCCTGTCATGCTATAAATACTCACGTTATTTCCTTGGTATGCTGTATGTTTCTGGACGGACATCTAATTTTATTATAAAGCTTACGCAGAACCTGGATGGCGTCGTTTGATTGCCTTGTTCGAGATTCGGGCTATTTTTACTACTGTATGTTGCGGACACAATTTTGTGTAAGTGCTAATGATTTGGATTTTGCGTTTTTTGATATTAACAAGCAAAGCCGCAGCGCCAACAGCAAAGTAGAGAGAATACTATTTACAAGCGATCTGTCTGATGTTGACTTGAGCGTTATTTCAGTTCATTAATTAGGCGAATTAATTGGCTAACTAAGAGGCTAGTTAAATATAACTAATGCAGCAATAAGCGGATTTGCTTTCTCGATATCCTTTACAAAATCACCAAACATCAACACAATCCTTCATATAAATGGATATAGGACGATATGGCCGCACAAAATAATGCACCCTTGCCGGACGGGCTGGAGATTGCTGGATACCGCATTGTAAAGAAAATTGCCTCTGGCGGGTTCAGTATTGTTTATCTGGCGTCTGATGAAGACGGTAATGCCGTCGCTATCAAGGAATATTTACCTAGCTCTTTAGCTTTGCGACAGCAAGGTGAGTTAGTGCCCTCCATTTCATCAGAAAATCTGCCGATTTATCGCATTGGTCTTAAATGCTTTTTTGAAGAGGGCCGGGCACTAGCGCGTATCGCACATCCTAATGTGGTCAGCGTGATCAATTTTTTCCGTGCGAACGAGACGGTGTATATGGTGATGGCCTATGAATCGGGCAGGTCATTGCAAGAACATATTTTGCGCCGGCGCGACAAAGGCGAAAAGCCCTTGGTGTCGGAGCGTTTTATTCGTCGCATGTTTAATCTGGTGATGAACGGCTTGCGAGAGGTGCATACCAATAAATTGTTGCATCTGGATTTGAAGCCAGCCAATATTTATTTACGTTTGGATGGGACACCAATTTTGTTGGATTTTGGCGCGGCGCGCCAAACTTTAAAAACAGACTTGCCTAAGCTATATCCGATGTATACGCCGGGTTTTGCTGCTCCAGAGTTGTATTCTAAAAATGGTAATCTTGGTCCGTGGACGGATATTTACAGCATCGGCGCATCTATTTTTGCCTGTATGGTTGGCGCACCGCCACAACCGTCAGATCAGCGTAAAAATGGCGACAAGATGGAAAACCATTACCGTAAGCTGGATGGTTTGTATTCGCCAGAATTGATCGAAGTAGTGCGCTGGTGTTTAAAAATGGATCCGCTGGAACGTCCGCAAAGCGTATTTGCTTTGCAAAAAGCTTTGCAACTGCAAAAGCAGCCGCAAAAAGAATTAAGCGTATTTGAAAAAACGAAGGTCAAACTTACAGCTTTCTTTGCTACGGGAAAAAAAAGAAAGACTCTCAATGACGACACGACAATACAGGACAATACCGTGGGTTAGGTATAGTCGCTTTTCGTCATAATATTAATATGTTTTTAATCGGCTTGAGCAGCAGATATTTTTTGTTTGCTGTAATTTTTAACCTAAACAATAGTAATTACACTAGATACCTCATGCGTTTCTCTGTCTATCAAGAAAGTCATATCGGTGGCCGTAAGGTCAATCAGGATCGCATGGGATATAGTTTTACCCGCGATGTCATCCTGTTGCTGTTGGCCGATGGTATGGGCGGTCACATTATGGGGGAAATGGCAGCGACGATTGCCATGCAAACAATCGGTAATTTATTCCAGCAACACGCCCACCCGATGATAGGACGGCCAGAGCGGTTTTTGGAAGATAGTTTTTTCGCTGCACACCAAGAAATACATCGGTATCGGGAGATGCACAATCTGCCTGAA